>JANNJV010000044.1:0-6045 GCA_031395945.1 Gemmatimonadota bacterium
CCGAGCCAAAGGAGCGAACAACCAGGAGCAGTCGCAGCGGCGCCTGAAGTCGCCCGGTGTCATTGAGGTGCAACAGCGCGTCCACCATGTACGCCGACAGCATGCCGGCGGCCCCGGTGATCAACACCGTCTTGTCCGCCAGTTTGTGAACGACAGTTCCCAACTGCTGCGCGATATCCTCGCAGTCGTCGAGGATGACTTCGTGCGGATCGCTTCCCATCTCCGAAATTGGTTTCATGAGTTTGCGAGCGGGCCCGGTGTGTGTAGACCGTGATTATGCCAGCGTGTTACTTCCACACCTTCCATGGCGCGGTGCCGGCGTTCCACAGCTCGTTGAGCTGCAGGTACTCACGATAGGTATCCATGGCGAAGAAGAAGCCATCATGGCGATACGCCACGAGCTGATCCTCCTGCGCCAACTGCGCCAACGGCTCCTGCTCGAGCACACAATCGTCGCCACCAAGATAGTCGTACACCTTACGATCGAAGATGAAGTAACCGGCGTTCACCCAGCCGTCTACCTGCGGCTTTTCCGAGAAGCGACGCACGTTGCTCTTGCCGTCGAGTTCGAGAATTCCGAAACGTGATACCGGACGAACGGTGGTGATCGTGGCAAGTTTGCCGTGCTTCTTGTGAAACTCGAGCGCGGCCGCCAGGTCCACGTCAACCAGACCGTCGCCGTAGGTCACCATGACCAGGTCTTCCTTCACATACGGCTTGGTGCGAGCAACGCGCCCGCCGGTGGCGGTGTCGAGCCCGGTGTCCACGAGGGTAACCTTGTAATCCTGCTCGCCGTGGGCGTCGTGATACTTGATGGCGTGATGGTCGCCGAGGCTGATGGTGAAGTCGGCATTCATCGCCTCATAGTTCAGGAAGTACTCCTTGATCATCTGGCCGCGATAGCCCAGGCAGAGCACGAATTCCCTGAATCCGAAGTGGGCGTAGAACTTCATGATGTGCCAGAGGACGGGTCGGCCGCCGACGTCGACCAGGGGCTTGGGTCGGAACTCGGTCTCCTCGCGGAGTCGGGTACCTTGGCCGCCGCACAGAATTACGACTTTCATGATGTCCGGAGAAGGCGTTCTCGCGGCGCTGGGCGCCGGTGGGCACAACTGCATTTCCAGCACCTTTAAGACGAACGACGGCCTCTTCCGTCCCACGAAAACGGCCCTGGCTCCGAGTGGCCAAAAGGCCGTACAAAGTTTCGGAAACGACGGATAATCGTTGTTTGTGGACCCGTGCCGCCCAGACCCAGGCCCTGCACGGGGACACGCTGGCGCCCTTCTATCGGCACGCATCCATACACTGTGAAAAAGCTGATCACGATCATCATTCCCGCGCGCAACGAGGCGGGGAACATGGAGCGCGTCGAGCGCGAGGTGACGGCGCTCGCGGATTCGCAGCCCGACGACTTCGAGTTCATCATCGTGGACAACGCCAGCACGGACGCCACGAGCCAGATGGCGGCGGAACTGTGCCGGCGCGACAAGCGTTGGAGGTACATCCGCTTCAGCCGAAATTTCTCGGTGGAGGGCTCCATCACCGCCGGCTACGACCACGCGAAGGGCGATGCGATCGTGGTGTTGTACTCGGATCTTCAGGATCCGCCGGACGTCATTCCTCGATTCATCGAGAAATGGAAGGAGGGGTACGACGTGGTGTACGGCGTACGCACAGTAAGGGCCGGCGACCCGAAATGGCGCAACGCGGCAGCGTGGCTGGCGTATCGCATCATTGCCTGGCTGTCCGACGTGCCGATCCCGAAAGACACGGGCGATTTTCGGCTCATCAGCTCGCGAGTGCGCGACGCCATCGGACAACTGAGCGAAGTGAATCGCTACATGCGCGGCATGATCGCGTGGGTGGGGTTCAAGCAGATCGGCGTTCCGTATGAGCGCCGGGCGCGCACCACGGGCCGTAGCAACGCACCGCTGGGCGACATCCTGCTGTTCACGTTCAACGCGATTACGAGCTTTTCGCTGCGGCCGCTGCGCCTGTTCTCGCTGTTCGGATTCTTTGTGCTGGCGCTGTCGTTCGTGCTTGCCATCGTGTACGTCACACTGTGGATGAAAGGATCGCCGCCACCCGGTTTCACGACGCTGCTGGTGCTGTTGCTCGCGGGCATCGGAATCAACAGTCTGGGCATCGGCATCCTGGGCGAGTACCTGGGCCGGACGTTCAGCGAATCCAAGCGGAGGCCGATCTATGTCGTGGAGCAGTCCGTCAACGTGGATCGCGCCAAGTAAGATCGAGCGCTGCTAGCGAGACGCCTGAGGTGGGCGGATCAACAGCGACAGATTCGTCTCGAGCCGAGTGACCACATGATGAGGGAACACGGCCTGGGCAAACCGCTCGACGTTCTTGTACCCGCCTGGCAGACTGGCGTCTGACGCCAGCAACAGGAACCGCTCCAGAGTATCGAGCTGGGCCTGGCCAATCGTGCGCGGGAATCCGTACACGCGCTCGTGCAGCAGTGCGGCCTCTCGCTCGAACCTGAAGAACGGCCCGAAAACGGCCAGCGGGCTCGTCGCCGGGAACATCGCGTCGATGGTCGTGTCGGGAAGCGCAAGAAACACGGTGCGATCGCGGCCGCGCGGCTGCTCCGCGACAAGCGGGAACTGCACGTGGCGTGACTGGAAGACGATGGGCAGCTCCGTGCGCGTCACGGCGAGGTCGAACGATCGCACGTCGGCGTCCAGCACCCTGCGATACGATGCCATGCCTCGAGCCGATCGCCGGTAGTTGACGAAGCCGACACAGAGCAACAGGGCGCAAAACAGCATCCGAAGCCGGCGCCCCTGAGCGTGGAGCGCGAATGCCACGAGCGGTGCCCACGCCAAGGTCGCGACGGTGGCGTACCGGTCCAGCAGCGTGGGTTGCAGGAGATACGAGATGACGGCGATGGCGATGGGCATGAGCGAAAGCGCCGCAAGGGCTGCGATGTCGGCCCAGTGGGCGTATGACACCTCCACCTCTGTCACCTCGATCCCGCGCGCAGTTCGCGCCTCGCGTGGGACATCATTCGGCGACTGGTGCAGCCGGCTCGCCAGGATGATCAGCAATGCCAGGATCGGCACCAGGCCGATATAAAACGTGCGTGCCATCACCCACGCCTGATCAGCCGACGGCGCCGGGATCCACGTAGGCACGATAACCGCGGCGCGCTGGCCCAGGAGAATGGGCGCGCAAACGAGCAGCGCCACGACGCCAGCGCCACTCGGTGCGATCAAACGGACGCCCTGGCGCCAACGGCGCCAATGCGCCGCGACGGCAGCGGCGCACATGATCGCGAGGGACGCAACACCGAACCAGTGGATGGTGCAGAGCAGCACGGCATACAGCGCGACCCACCAGTCCCGGCGACGCGATCGAGGCAGGCCCAGCGACCACGCGAACGCTGCGGCGAACAGCAGCCACGGTCCGTAGAAGCGCGCCTCGTACGTCATCTGGATCACTAGCGCGTGCGTGCCCACCGCAAGCACACCGGCAATCGCCGGAGCGATGTCGACGTGTCGGCGCAGCGTGGCGTACACGAACGTGAGGCACAGCCACACGGACGTAAGCGCGATTGCGTGCAACACGACTGGTGAGAGCGGAATGCCCGATTTGCCCACTGCCCACAGCATCAAGTGCAACAGGCCGGGCGCGGTGTCGATCCCGGCGGTGAGGTCCGCGATCACCTGCGCGGGCGTGGCGCGCGTGGCGACGATGAGCGTGTGTACCTCGTCGAGCCACAACGGGCGCGTCAGCAGAATGGGCTGGATGAAAACGGCAACGAGCAGCAACGCCAGCAGCGCGCCGCAAAGCGCGAGCACCTCGCGCGAGCGTGTCACGGTGTCCTTCCTGCACGCGCGGAATCCACGCGCACGAACACCGTCAACGCCGGGCCCACTCGCGTGGAGCGATGCCGCGGGAACATGCGCGCGGCGTACTTGTCCATCGTCGAGTAGACGGGCGGCAACGCGAGGTCCGTCGTTACGAGCGCGAAGCGGCGGATGGTGTCGAATGCCGCGAGCGGCGTCACCACTGGCCATCCAAAGAGCCGCGTATGGTAAAGCGCCTGGTCGCGATCCAGGCGCATGCTCGCGCGCACCGCGTCCGCCTGCGGCCACGGATACAACGCCGTGATGATCGAGTCCGACAGACCCAGGTACCGCGCCGGCGTGTGAGGCGCCCGCTGCGTCCCGGCGACCGCGTACATCACTTGCAGGCGCTGAAACACTGTGGGAATGCCCATCGACTTGGCCTGCTCAAACGCCAGCGCGTTGATGCCCACGACGCGCGAGAACAGCCGATGATCGCGGACCACATCCCGTGTCCGGAGGACCAGCACCACAGCCAGCAGCCCCAGGAGGGCGACGCGCGCCGGGCGAAACACCATGGACGCAACGAGTGCGACCACCGGCGCCCACGCCAGCGCCGAGACGATGGCGTAGCGATAAACCATCGACGGCGTGAACACGACCGACAGCACCATGAGCACGAAAGGCATCGCCGCCAGCGCGAGCATCGCGGCGAGGCTCGGGTGGCGAAGCACCACGTCGGCCGTCCGTGTGCCGTCGTGCTCCGCCATGCGGCTGCGCGCGAACAGACTCACGACCAACAGCGCAGCGAGCGTCACCACCAGCGCGGCGGGAAAGAACAGGGTGAGCATCTCCTGCACCTGGCGCAGGTCCAGCGGCTGCACCCAGAGCACGGGAGCGGCTGACGCGCGTTGCGCGAGCGCCAGCGGCACGAGCGCGAGGAGCACGACGATTCCGGCAAGCGCCGGGGCCACGAGTCGCGCGCCCACGCGCCACTGCCGGCCATGCGCCGCCACCGCGCCGGCGCACATCAATACCAACGAGAAGACGCCGTACCAGTGTATCGTCACCAGCAGGACGGACAGCGTTGCCAGCGCGACATCGCGGCGACGCGAGCGGGGCAGCTGCGCATCCATCCCCAACACGAACAGAAATCCCACGGCGCACAGCAGCCAGGGACCATAAAAACGCCCCTCGAATGCATGCTCCATCACCTGCGTGTGCGCGGCAACCACGAGCACGCCGGCAACACCGGCCGCCCGGTCGAACCGTCGTCGCAGCACGGCGTAGAGCAACACCTGCGCGACCGCCACGCACACCAGTGAAAAGACGCGCAGGAATATCGGCGTGACCGCGTGCATGCCGACCAGCCGCATCAGCGACCACACGACGAGATGCAGCGTCGGAGGATTCCAATCGCCGCCCTGACCGATGAGCCGTAGCATTCCCGCCGGCGTGGCCTCGCTGGTGAGGAAGAACATCGCGACTTCGTCCATCCACAGAGGCCGCGTCCACAGCACCGCGCCGCCGAGCGCGGCGAGAAGCACGACGGCGCCGAGGAGCGCCGCGCCGAACATCAGTAGCTCGCGACGAGACGCGCCGGTCACGGCTCGCGCCGGATGGCAGGGGTCTGGCGCTGAAAGAGCGCGAGCAGCGGAGTCAGCCTGCTCGCCTGATGATTCGGGAATACGATGCGTCCCCAGAGTCGCGCTTCCTGATATCCGGGTGGAAGACTGGTGTCAGCGGCCACCAGAATGAAGCGCGCGGTGGAGTCCAGCTCTGATTGCGTGATGGACGGTGGGAATCCGAACAATCGGGCGTGCTCACGACCGATCTCGCGCTCCAGGCGATAATGGCGACGCAGGTAGTCCAGTCGATCATTCACGTAGAGACGGGCGATCGTGGAATCCGGTACGGCGACAAATCTGGCGAGAGGCGGCTGGCCGGGCGCGCCGAGGGCGGCGGGATACATTGGGTGCAGCGACTGAAAGACCAAGGGCAGCCCCGTCCTCCGCGCCTGTTGGACGGCCCGGGTGGTGGCTCCTACCTGTCGCGCGTAGTCGCGTCGCTGCTTCACGGCGGCGGCGGCGTGGCGTGCCGCGATGATCAGCGCCAGCGTGGCCACGACGCCCCGAGCCCTCACTCCAAGCAGCTCGACGGCGAGGGCGATGGGAACCGCCCAGCCGAGCAGCGCCACGATCATGTAGCGAGGAAGCATGGATGGCTGCACCAGCAGCGAGAC
>JANNJV010000052.1:0-2430 GCA_031395945.1 Gemmatimonadota bacterium
TTACGGCGGCAATGGCAACGGCGTAGCGTTGTCGTTGTACGGCTGTGACCTTGAAATGAGTCTCAGGGCGCGCCAGGGGACGTTCGTCGTGCCGACTATCTATAACCGCGTGGTCACTCCTCTCTTGATGGAATTCCTGGCCGTCGCCTGCGGCGAACTCCTCGAAGGTCGGCGCCGATCGCATTCCGCGTATAGTCTTTGGGGCGTCAGCTCCGACGTTTCTGACAAACAGTGCTGGTTGGCGGCGAGCGCAGCCACTCAGGTGCTCAGCCTGATGATCAAGCATCCTGGTTTTGCAGAGGAACGCGAGGTCCGAATTGTCTACATTCCGTCGTTGGATCCGACACCAGTTCCGGTTTTCAAAGTCCCAGAACCTGACGGGCGACCGATGGTCAAGTTATCGGAACTGACCACTGAACGGAAGCGATTGCCGCTATACGGCGTTCTCATTGGTCCGAAAGGTCTCCGTGGAGGCATCAACTTTTCCGAGATTCCCTTTCGTGCCTACTCTGGCGCTCCTCATCTCTAGAGACAATCAGCTGTTTGTGGAACGGTTGCGGATCTTTCTCAAAGGGCCGAATCGCTGACGCGAGCCTCGCTGTGGCCGGGGGCCGTATCCCGAGAACGAGTCTTCTGTTGACCCGGAGCGCCGGATTTCTCCAGTCCCGGAACACCCGACGTCGTGGCAGGTCTTTCTACGGGCGCAATGGGGTGCGATTGCCGGCGCAGATTTCTTCACGACGGACGTGTGGACGTGGCGGGGCTTGGTGGCCTACTGCACGGTGTTCGTCATCGACGCGGCCTCGCGCCGCGTACAGATCCTCGGCTCGACACCATCTCCCAATGATGCGTTCATGCGGCAAATGATGCGTACGGTGACCGCCGCAGAAGACGGGTTGCTCGTCCAGCATCGCCTGCTGATCTGTGACCGCGACACGAAGTGGAGCGCCCCTGTCCGTACCGGCTGGCTGAGGCCGGGATCCGCGTGGTGCAGAGGCCGCTCTAGGCACCCAACGCCAATACGTACGCCGAACGCTTCGTACGATCGATCAAAGAGGAGTCTCTGAACCGCGAGATCCCGTTCGGCGACCGCCATCTACGGCGACTGATCGCGGAGTCCGTTGCGCATGACCAGCGAGAGCGGAATCACCAGGGTCTGGCCAACGAGTTGATCGAGGGCGTTTCCACAGGGCCATAAACTGTTGGCCGCATTCGCCGATGCCAGCGGCTCGGCGGGCTGTCAGTTATTACAGTCGCGTGGCGTAATCAGGCGCGGAGACCGACGGCTCGGCTGACGAATGAGACGGTCTTTGCGGTCGTGCAGCACACCCTCGATACCAAGTTGGTGGGGTATACTTCGATGAGGAATAAGCCATGACCCCCAAGAATATCGCTCTGGAGCCGGAGCTGTTGGAACAGGTGGGGAAGCGTGCCCAGGAAGAGGGTAAGACTGCCGACGAGCTCGCGAATGAGCTGCTGGCTCCACTGCTGGAAATCCGCAGGCGGGCGGAGTCAAGCGATCGCCGGTGGCAACAGCTCCTGGACTACGGGCGCGGGCAGGCCGAGAAGCTCGGCATCACGGAGCGTGACGTGGATCGCCTGATTCACGAGTGGCGCAGCGAACAGCGCGGGCGGTAGGTGAGACGGGTCACCGCCGACTCGAACATCATCATCAGCGCGCTGAGTCGCGGCGGGAAGCCTCAGGAGTTGCTGGATCTCGCTCGACATGGCGAGATCGAACTCGCGGTTTCTGATGCGATTCTGGACGAGGTCGGACGAATCCTGAGCGACAAATTCGAGTGGTCGGCTGAGCGAGTGAACGCCGTGCGAGTCGAGCTCGCGACGTTCACCACGCACGCGGCCCCGCCCGAGACGCTCGACGTGGTGAAGGACGACGCGTCGGATAATCGGATCGTGGAATGCGCCGTGGCAGCCGGATCGGATGTCATCGTCTCAGGCGACAAGCACCTGCTCGCGCTTGGGAGCTTTCGGGGGATCGAAGTGATGACAGTCAGCGATTTTCCGCAGGCTTCGGACAGGGTGGACGGGTTGTCGGCCGGCGCGTCGATGATCCGCACGACCATCTCCAGCGGCTTCAAGGACTCGCCGCACGGGTCGGCTGAATCCTGCGGCGACACCGGCCGCCCGCAGTGCCGGACGACGAGATCCAGGCCTGTATCCTGAAAGGTCGCGTCGATAGCGCGGCGGGCGGCGAGCAAGTCGGGTGCGGGAATGCCCGATGTGTTGTACAGCCGGACCGTGAGGGCAGCCCGCGGCTCGGCGCTCACGCGCACCCCGGTCGTCATCGCCACAAGCACACCCGTCACCGCGTACGTCGCGATCATCGAGCGCGCCAGCGCAACGCAGGCGGCGTCTCTCAGCAAGGAGGCCCTGCAGAACCTGCCAATCTTCGGGCGCAATACGTTTTTC
>JANNJV010000073.1:0-6952 GCA_031395945.1 Gemmatimonadota bacterium
CCCGTGTGGGTGGAGCAGCTCACGCGGTGGATTGCCAGCAGGCGCGACGCCGAGCGAGCGAGTCGCGAGACGACTACGCCATGCGGATCCAGCGCGCGAGCTCGCGGAGCGACGGCTTCTTGCCATACATCAAGAGCCCCACACGATAGATCCGCGCTGACAGCCAGATTGCCAGCCAACACCCGAGCACGACGCTCGCAAGCGCGCCCGCCACTTCGTACCACGGGATCGCAATCAACGCCATTCGCAGCGGCATCATCAGCGGCGCACTGAAAGGCATCCACGACATGACCTGGGCCAGGGTGCTGGATGGATTCAGCAGAATGGGCTGCATGAATATCAGTGATGTGATGAGCAGCAACATCACCGGCGTCGCCGCCTGCTGTACGTCCTCTTGATTGCTCACCATCGCGCCCACCGCGGCGAACAGCGCCGCATACAGGATGAATCCGAGCACGAAGAAGAGCAGCAGAGCCACGCCCACCCACGGTTCCACCGACGGAATCTTTACGGCATTCGCCGCCATCTCGGGCGCTCCGAACACCCTGAAAAGCGGACCGCGTACCTGAAACAGCAGGAACGACATCGCTAGCCATGCCAACACCTGCGTCACCGCGACCATGCCGGAGCCGAGGATCTTCCCGGCAAGCAGGACGTCCGGTTTGACGCTCGACACTACGACTTCGGCCACGCGGCTGGTCTTTTCCTCCAGCACTCCGCGCATGATGCTCTGGCCATAGATGGCGATCATCATGTAGAGCACCAGCGCGATGCCGTAACCGAAGAAGAAACTGGTAAGCCCGCTCGCTCCCTCCTTGCCGCGATCGGTAATCTTCTCCGTTCTGGCTTCGAGCCGGACGTTCGTCAGCGACGTGACGCGGCGGGGATCGATGCCTTCCCGCTCCAGTCGCTGGTCCAGGAGGCTCTGGCGCACGATGCGCTCGAGGCTCTGCACATCGATCAGGGCCGTCGCGTTCCTGCCCGCGTAGCGCATTTCGGTACCGGCGGTGGTCTTGGCGTCGAGCACCATGTAACCCACGGCCTCGCGCTGCATCACCTGGCGCGTGGCGCGCTGTTCTTCCTCCGCAATCTGCTCGGCCTTGATGCTGCGCAGCCGCGGCGCAGGCGCGGTCGGCGTGGTGGCCGTCAGCGATCGCGACACGCGCTCACCGAGATCTCCGCCGGTGGCGTCGATGATGATGACGTTTGACAGCGACTCGGACGACCGCGTCCTTGCCGCGAGCGCGATGGGAAGGACGGTGATGAGGCCCAGAAACACCGGCCCCAGAATGGTGGCGACGATGAACCATTTGGAGCGCACCCGCTCGAGGTACTCGCGCTTGAAGACGACGAACATCTTACCCATGGCCCGACATGCCCTCCTCGACTCCGCTCGCGCCGACACGCTCGAGGAAGATCTGGTGCAGCGACGGAGTGATGATCTCGAAGCGTCGGACGTTCGCGCCGCTGGCAACCACACGTCGCAGTAATTCCTGCGGACTGGCGCCACGCGCCAGCTCGATCTCGAAGTATCGGTTCTGGTCGTCCGCCCGTGCTACCAATGCGCGGTCTGCGAGCAGGTCCCGAATGCCATCCTGCGCGTCACCATCCAGCGAAAGCGCCACGTTGCGCATCCCGTGCGACTCCTTGACCGCCGCGACGGCGCCGTCGAGAACCTTCTCCCCCCGCGCGATGATGCACACCGAGTCACACAACCGCTCGGCGTTGTCCATCAAGTGCGTGCTGAAGATGACGGTCTTGCCGGCGCGCTTGAGGTCGACGATGGTGTCCTTCAGGGCCTGCGAGTTGATGGGATCGAGCCCTGAGAACGGTTCATCGAGAATGACCAGCTGCGGGTCGTGCAGCAGGGTCCCGATGAATTGCACCTTCTGCTGCATGCCCCGCGACAACTCGTCCACCTTGGCATTGCCCCAGTCCTTTTCGTCCGTCTTGAGGCTCAGTCGCTCGAGCCATTCGTCGATGCGGCGATCCGCCACTTTGGGCGGCACACCTTTCAACTCGGCCAGAAAACGCAGCATGCGTCGCACTTGCATCTTTTTGTAGAGGCCGCGCTCTTCTGGGAGATAGCCCACCAGGTCGGACACCCCGGCGTCGAGATGCGGGCGGCCGAGGATCGAGATGGAGCCACTGTCCGGGACGATGATGTCCAGAATCATGCGGATCGTGGTCGTCTTTCCGGCGCCGTTCGGGCCCAGGAGACCGTACACGGAGCCGGTGGGCACCACGAGCGAGAGATCGCGCACCGCCACCGTGGCGTCATAGCGCTTCGTGACGTTGCTGATGCGGATGGCGGGTTCGGACATCACAATCCCGGAAGGCGGCGAGCGAAGTATTATAAGCCGCACATGCGACTCGCGCCCATTACCTGTCTGCTCGTCATCGCCGCATGCGGCGGCGACCGCCGCAGGGAACCCCAGCCCCCGATCACCGTCTTTGCGGCGGCCTCATTGGCGCGCCCGTTGAAAACGCTCACGGATTCCTTCTACCAGCGCACCCGCGTGCCGGTGCAGGTGGAGATCGGTGGCTCGCTGGAGCAATCACGGAAGCTCACGGATCTGGGACGCGTGCCGGATGTGTTGATGCTCGTGGATGACGACGTGGTCGCCGCGCTGGTGCCGACGTATCTCGATTGGTACGTGCGCTTCGCCACCAATCGCATGGTGGTGGCATTCACGGCCACATCGCGGCACGGCGACTCCATTACCGTGGACAACTGGTGGCGCGTTCTGTCGCGGTCTGACGTCACGGTGGGCCGCGCGGATTCGCTGACCGCGCCGGCGGGGCGCCACGCCCTGGCCCTGCTGCGACGGGCGGAGAGCTACTACAATCGCCCCGGAATTGCCGACGCCGTGCTTGCCCGGTCGCCGCTCACCCACGTTCGGCCGAACGCCAGTGAGTTGGCGGCGTTGTTGGAGACCGGCGAAGTGGACTTCATCATCGACTACGAATCCGTGGCGCGGCAGTACGACTTCAAATTCGTCTCCATCCCGGAGGATCTTGCGCCTGCCATCCTGTACGGCGTGTCCGTTCCGCGACAGTCGGCGCGCGGGCAGGACGCAATCGCGTTCGTCGCCTTCGCGCTTTCGGACCAGGGAAAGGGCATATTGCGCGAGGCGCAGATCACCGTGCTGAACGTTCCCGTGGCCCTCGGCACCAACGTCCCGCCCGAGCTTGCGAGAGTTGTCCGCACCGACGAAGCCGCCCGCCCCCGTTGACTTGACGCTCGAGCCGTCGCCCCCGCCGAAGTCGCGGCACGGGGAGGGCGCGTTGAGCGTCGCCGTGGCTCTCGTGGCGTCGCTGTTCCTGTTGTTCATCGCATTGCCGTTGCTGGGATTGGTGGGAAGTGGAGGGGCGCGCGGCCTCCGCGCCCTGGCCACCGACGCCGAGCTTCGATTTTCCATCGCGCTCACACTGGGCACCGCGACGCTCGCAACGCTGTTCGGCGTGGTCGGCGCGACCCCCGTGGCCTACGTACTGGCTCGCGGTCGCTTTCGTGGTCGCTCCGTCCTGGCGGCGCTCATCGATCTACCGCTGTTGATCCCACATCCCGTCGCGGGCATCGCGCTGTTGCTCGTCCTGGGAAGAAACAGCACGCTGGGTTCCGGGCTCTGGGCGCTGGGCCTGCAGATCACGGGTTCCGTCACCGGCATCGTGTGTGCGATGCTATTCGTGTCCGCCCCACTGTATGTCAGTGCGGCCCGCGAGGCGTTCGATCGCGTGGACCCACGCTTCGAAGGGGTAGCGCGCACCCTCGGCGATTCACGATGGGAAGCGCTGCGCCGCGTGACATTGCCCCTCGCGTGGCGCGGCCTGTTGGCGGCCGCCATCGTCATGTGGGCGCGCGCGGTGAGCGAGTTCGGGGCGATCGTCATTCTCGTGTATCATCCCCGCGTCGCGAGCGTGTTGAGCTACGAGCGATTCACGGCGTTTGGTCTGCGCGAAGCGCTTCCGGTCGCAGCGGTGCTGGTGCTTCTGGCGCTCGTTCCGCTCATCGCGCTGCGAACGTTGCGTGGCGACGAGCGCCTGCCCTCGAGACGCAGATGACGGCGAGACGCCCACGCCAATGATCTCCCTCGAGAGCGTCAGTGCCAGCGTCGGGGACTTCTCCCTCGAGGATATCACCTTCACGGTCCCTCAAGGCTCGTACGGCATCGTGATTGGGCCTACTGGCGCAGGGAAGACCACGCTCGTCGAAGCCATCGCCGGTCTGGTGCCTACCACGAGAGGACGGCTGGTGCTGGGTGGCACTGAATTGACCCATGCGCCGCCCGAGAAGCGCCGCCTGTCCCTGGTGTATCAGCACGCGTATCTGTTCCCGCACCTGACCGTGCGCGAGAACGTCGGCTACGGCAGCGCCAGCAGCAAGACAACGGTGGAGATGCTCGAGCGTTTTGGCCTGGGCGAAGTGGCGGGGCGCAACGTGCGCGTGCTGAGCGGCGGCGAACGGCAATTGGTGGCGCTTGCGCGGGCACTCGCGCGGCGTCCCGAGGTGCTCCTGCTCGATGAGCCGTTCGCGGCCCTCGATCCACGGCGGCGCGTGTCCGTGCGCCGTGAATTGCGCACCGTCTATTTCGAGCGCCGGTTCACCGTGCTTCAGGTGACTCACGATTTTCACGAGGCAGGGCTGCTGGGCGACGTCGGCGTCATCCTGGACCGCGGACGCCTGCTCCAGGTCGGGCGCCCGGAAGATCTGTTCCGGCATCCCGCGTCGCCCGTCGTCGCGGATTTTCTGGGCGCGGAGAACGTCTTCGCCGGCGTGGCGCAGCCCATTCGCGACGCCGCTCCTGACTGGGCGCCCAGTGTGGACGCGGAGGACGTCGAGCACGCGGTGGCGTTTACCACCGGCGCCGTGACGCTCTACGCGCTGGGGCACGTCATGCCGGGAAACGCGCACGCGGTCATTCGCGCGGACGACATCTCGTTGTCGCGCGTGGCGGGCGCGTCGTCCGTTCGCAACCAGTTTCGGGGACGGGTGCTTGAACTTTCCACCGCTGGCGCCATCACGCGCGTAACTGTAGATGTAAGCGGCATTCCGCTCATCGCGGCCGTCACCACGCGATCGGCCCGGGAGCTCAAGCTGGAACCGGGCGTCGAAGTGTTCGCTGCATTCAAGGCCACCGCCGTCCATCTCTGCTGACCGTCTCACATGAACCGATTTCGGCTTTCCTGTACCGCGCTGCTGATATTCACCGGTGTCCCGCTCCCCGCCCAGGGAGCGCGCGCGGAAAACCCCGCGGTGCAGGCTATTCTCTCGGCGATTCAGGCCGATAACGCGTGGACGGTCGCGCAGCAGCGCACCATCTGCGAGATCCCGGCGCCACCGTTCAAGGAGTCCGCGCGCGCCGCGGATTTCAAGCGCCGTCTGGAGGCGTTGGGGCTTCGCGCGCGCGTCGACGCGGTGGGGAACGTCCTCGCGGAGCGCGCTGGAAGCGGCCGAGGTCCTACGATCGTGCTGGCCGGCCACCTCGACACCGTCTTTCCGGAAGGGACGGACGTGGGCGTGCGTCTGGAGAATGGCCGCATGCGGGCGCCAGGTATCGGCGACAACTGCCGCGGGCTGGCGGTGGTGCTCGCGGTCGCGCGCGCGTACCAGCGTGGCAATCCCCAGCACGACGCGCGCATCATTTTCGTGGGCAACGTCGGCGAGGAAGGGCCGGGCAATCTTCGCGGCGTGCGGCACTTGTTCGAAAAGGAGCTCAAGGGCGAGATCGACTACTTCGTCGCCGTGGACGGCGCGGGCCTCAACTTCGTGTCGCGCGCGGTGGGCAGCAATCGCTATCGCGTGACATACAAGGGCCCGGGTGGCCATAGCTACGGCGCGTTCGGTATTCCCAATCCGATCCATGCGCTGGGGCGCGCAATCGCGAAGATCTCGGACGTGCAGGTTCCGGTGTCACCGAAGACGACGTTCAACGTCGGCGTGGTCGGCGGAGGGACGTCGGTGAACTCCATTGCGTTCGAGGCGTCGCTGGAAGTCGACATGCGTTCCGAGAGCGCTGACGCCCTCCACGTGGTGGACCAGACGGTCCGGCGCGCCCTGCAGGAGGCGCTGGACGAAGAAAACGCGCGCTGGGACGGCAGCCGTGCCGCCCGCGCGCGTATCAGCCTGGTCATCGACACGATTGGCATTCGGCCCACCGGCGGCCAGAGCGACAGCGCTCGCATCGTCCAGGTGGCCATGCAGACGGCGCGTTCGCTGGGCTTTACGCCGTCGGCCACCGCATCGAGTACCGACGCGAACGTCCCCATCTCACTGGGCATCCCCGGGATTTCGATCGACGGCGGCGGCCGTGACGAGGGAGCGCACTCGCTGACCGAGTGGTACGAGGACGGGCCGACGGGCTACCTCGGGCCGCAGTGGGCGGCGCTGATTGTGGCGAGGTTGGCGGGGATGGTAGGGGTGTTTCCCTGAAGGGAGAGACCAGCACAGGGAACCGGTTCCTGGTTCCCGCCGGTTCAGCCCCCGAACATCTCCTTCGCCTTCTCGATCCCCCTCACCAGCGCCTCGATATCCGACGCGTCATTGTACACGTACACGCTGGCGCGTGCCGTCGCCGGAACGTTCAGCCGTCGCATCAGCGGCTGCGCGCAGTGGTGCCCGGCGCGAATGCACACGCCGTCCTGATCCAGCACTGTGGAGAGATCGTGGGGATGAATGCCGTCCACGGTAAAACTCACGACACCACTGCGACGCTCGAGATCAGCCGGCCCGTACAACCGCACACCTGCGATGCGCCCGAGCCGCATTGATATCAGTTCCAGAAGCCCGAGCTCGTGTGCTCGTACCGCTTCCATACCCATCGCGTCCAGGTAATCGCACGCGGCAGACAACCCAACGGCGTCGGCGACATTCGGCGTGCCCGCTTCGAACTTGTGCGGCAGCACGTTCCACGTCGTGCGGTCGTCGCCCACGAACTCGATCATGTCGCCA
>JANNJV010000078.1:0-6187 GCA_031395945.1 Gemmatimonadota bacterium
GCGACTTTCTCGTCCTGCTTTGGCGCGGTATTCCTCGTTTGGCATCCCACCAGGTACGCGGACATGCTCGGCACGCTCATCGACGAGCATCGATCGCAGGTCTGGCTGCTGAACACTGGGTGGACTGGTGGCGCCTTCGGCGTCGGCAAGCGGATGCGGTTGGGCCACACCCGCGCCATGGTGCACGCCATCCTGCGGGGTGATCTCGACCAGGCGAAGTGTGACGTGGATCCGGTATTCGGCCTCTCGATTCCGACGGTGATCAAGGATGTGCCGGGGGACGTGCTGCGGCCGCGTGACACCTGGAGCGATTCGGCCGCCTATGATGCGCAGGCAGCGAAGCTCGCCGGAATGTTCCGCAAGAACTTCGAGAAGTTCGGCTCCGTTGCGTCGGACGCCGTGAAGGCCGCGGGACCGAAGTGAAAGTGCTTTGAAGGTCATTCGCGATCCGCTCTGGAACAACATCCGCGTCGAGCCCCTCGCGCTTGAACTGATCGACACCGCCGCGTTTCAGCGGTTGCGATATGTGCGACAATTGGGACTCGCATTCCTGGTGTATCCGGGCGCCAGCCATTCCCGCTTCGAGCACGCCCTTGGCACCTACCATCTCGCACGCCGCGCGCTGCTGTTGTTGGAGGAGCGCGGAGATCTCCGAGATATCGGAGACGCGCGCTGCACCGAGATCCGAGCCGCGGCACTGCTGCATGACATCGGACATTATCCGTTCTCGCACGCACTCGAGGAGATCGGGGCGCTGAATCACGAGGAAGTGGCCCGCCCCCTGATCACGCAGGGCGAGGTCGGCGCGATCCTGAGACGCGCGATGGGGAACGATGCCCCCGATCGGATCGTAGACCTGATCCGCGGCGTCAGCGACAGCCCCCTCCAGGGACTGATTTCCGGATCACTGGACCTTGACAAGATCGAGTATCTGCGGCGCGATGCGCTGATGTGCGGCGTGCCCTATGGCGAGATCGACGCCGATCGATTGCTGAATTCTCTGGTAGTGCTTCCCGCCGTGGGCTCTGGGTCATGGGCTCAGCCTCCAGAGCCCACCGCCAAGAGCCCTCGGCCCACAGCCCAGAGCACGATCGGCATTCAGGAGAAAGGTCTCTCGGCCGTAGAATCGCTGCTCTTCGCCAAGTACCAGATGTATCGCAATGTGTATTGGCATCATGCGGTGCGAAGCGCGACGGCCATGTACAAGCGGCTGGTATCTGACGCGCTGGATGCAGGGTCACTCACCGCCGACGCCCTGGCAAACTTTACCGACGAAGGACTGTTGCTTGGACTCGAAGCGAAGGGCGGACATCCCTTGCTACGAGCGCTGCGCGAACGACGGTTGTACAAGCGCGTGCTGGAAGTGCCGGCGGCGGACCTCCCGCATGAACTCGGCGAGTGGATCGCGGACGACTGGCGGCGCACCGTGGACTTCGAGAACGCGCTCGCCGAGAAAACGGGCCTGGCCCGCGGCGAGCTGCTCCTGGACTACCCCGCCAAGACCGAGATGCTCGGCTTGGACCTTCCGGTGCTGCGCCGCGGCGGGCAGGTGGAGCATCTCACCCAGGCCAGTTCGCACGGGTCGATCAACCTGCCGAAACTGTCGGAGGAGCTCTATCGCTCCGCACGTTGGCTGCGCCTGTTTGCCGCGCGCCCTGTGGCGCTGTCGCGCGACGCTGTCCTTGCATTGCTCGCGTGACGGCAGAAGTCATCACACTGGTTTCGCTCGCCCATGCGCCTCGGCCAACTTCCGCGCGATGCCGCGATAAAAGGCGGCGTCATCCGCCTTCCCGCTTTGGTCGAGCGAAAGCGCGGTAGCCTCGAGCGCGAATAAAATGTTGCCCAGGTAGAGTTGGGCCAGCGAGCCCACCGTGTCGCCAGGTTCCGTCAAATCTCGTCGTCGGAAATCGCGGGCATCTCGCCCGTAATGCGCTCTCTCGGCGGCTCGGCTTCTTCGATGTGCACCACGATGGCCGTGATGTTGTCCAGCCCGCCACGGCCATTGGCTTCCGCAATGAGCGCCTGGACTTTCCGTTCGGGCTCCGCGCGCGACATGAGCAGCTGCGCCAGGCGTCGATCGTCCACCATGCCGGTCAGACCGTCGCTGGCGACCAGAAAGATGTCGCCGGTGCGCGCTTCACCCGCGTAGAGATCCGGTTCCACTTCCGGACTCGCGCCAACACAACGGGTTATGACGTTGCTATAGGGATGGTACCTGGCCTGTTCGGGGGTGAGGTTCCCCAGGTCCACCTGTTCCTGCACGTACGAGTGGTCCTTTGTGAGCTGTTTGAGCGCTCCGTCCCGCAGCAAGTACACGCGGGAGTCACCAACCTGGCCAATCAAGTAACGCGCGTCTGCCAATAACAGCACCGACGCCGTGGTCCCCATGCCCTGCTTATCCACTTCAGTCGTGGTACGATCGTGAATCGCGCGATTCGCCATCTTGAGCGCTTCGCCCAGGACCTTCGTGGCCGAACCGTCGGCGAGATCGTTGATCTCCTTGATCTCGCGAAGGACGATCTGGACGGCCATTTCGCTGGCTACCTCGCCTGCGGCATGCCCGCCCATCCCGTCTGCGACGATGAAAATGCCGCGCGCGTCGTTCGCGTCCACGGCGAAGTTGTCTTCGTTCCCCGACCGGATCATCCCTACATCCGTGCGCGCGGCTTTGGTGAGCTTCACCCGCGCCTCTGCCCGAGGAGGTACGCACCGACCCCGACGATCACGATGACGATGATCCAGACCCATGCGGGCACGGAGCCTTTCTTCTCCTCCTTCGGGGCAGGTACGACAGGCCTTTTCGGCTTGGCGGCCGACGCTGGACGCGAAGGCGCCGACGATCCCTCAACCCTCCGGGGTACGGTCGGTGTCCCGGGTGCGACCGGTGCCGCCGGTGACATCGGTGCCCCCGATACCGCTGGCGCTGCGGGTACCGCTGGCGCTGCGGGTGCTGCACCCGCCGATGATGGCGCCGGCTCCGCTTTCGGAGGAGGCAACGTCACGACGCGACGAGTCGGCTCGGCGGATGGCGCCGGTGCACTCGTCGCTGGTGCGGATGCCGCCACGGCAGCAGGGTCGGGTCGCGGCGCGCTCGCGACTGGGACAACCGTGGAGGGCTCGGCGGGAACCGTTCGGACGGGGACCACCGGCGTCGGCGCGCTGGCCTTAGGGGGGGGTTGAGCAACGTCAGCATAAAACCGGAACTCTTCACTGCCCACCCGCACCACGTCCGCTCGCGCCAGAATCTGCGGCCCTTGTACTCGCGTCCCGTTGACCCACACGCCATTGGTGCTCAGGTCCTGCAGGACGTAACCCTGATCCGATGGAGCGATCGACGCATGCCGCCTTGAGACTTCCGGTTGAGCCACCACGACGTCACTGCCTGCCTCACGCCCGAACACGATGCCCGCCGACGAAATCTGATATTCCTTGCCATCCACGAGTGAAACGAGGCGACCGCCGGTCCCCGCTGTCGCCCGTGCAGGCCCGGCACGTTTCGCGGCGACCGCGGCCACGTCGCCCGCTGACACAAACTGCGTTGCGCCAACCTTCTTGTCTTCGGAGAACAGAACCTCCGTGCCCGCGACTTCCACCTTGTCGCCGTGCATCAAAGGGGTTGGTTCGACACCGAGGACGACGCCGTTCACCCGTACCGTTGCGCCGTCCCGGGCACGACGGATCACGACCTGGTTGTCGTCGGACAACTCGAGCACGGCCTGTATGCCAAGCGCCGCGTCATCCGAGACGCTGACGTCGACGGCAGAGCCCCCGCCAAGCCGGGTTTGGCCCGGCTTCAGGGTGTGCTGAGTATCTCTGACCTGTATGACCGGCATGGGCCTATCGGATCGACGCGGTCGGGAAGTGGCAGCAAACCGGCGCGAGCACAGCCCGCGCCGGAAGCAAATGACGTCAGGGCAGAAACTTACCGCCCCGCTCTGATAGGTCAATCAGCGATAAGTCTCGACCGAAGCGCGCGAACGGTGAGGATCGGTTGACAAGGTAGCCGACTGCAGACGATAGAGCCGATCGTACAGACCACCGATTGCCAACAGCTCCCGGTGCGTGCCCCGCTCACGCACTTGGCCATGGTGCAACAGCAGGATTTCGTCCGCGTCGACGATCGTGCTGAGGCGATGCGCGATGGCCATGGTCGTGCGGCCGGTCATGAGCACCCGTAGCGCCAGCTGGATGTCCGCCTCGATCTCGCTGTCGACCGCGCTCGTCGCTTCATCCAGAACCAACACAGCCGGGTCGGCTGCGATGGCGCGCGCAAACGAGAGCAATTGACGCTCACCGACGCTGATCGTTGCTCCGCGTTCGCCAAGTACGTGCTGGTATCCGGAGGGCAGTCGTCGAATGACGCGATCCGCGCCCACGCGCTTCGCGGCCAGGAAGACGGCCTGTTCGCTCATCGGCGCCGAGAGGCGAATATTGGTAAGCACGTCGCCGGCGAAGAGAAAAATGTCCTGCTGCACGTAGCCGATGAGCGATCGGAGCGCGGACAGTTCCATGCCGCGTATGTCGACACCGTTGACGGTAATCCGACCACGCTGCGGCTCGTAGAAACGCAGCAGCAGATTGACGATGGTCGTTTTACCCGACCCCGTCTGCCCAACCAGCGCCAGCGTGCGGTCGGGCTTGGCGACGAAACTCACGCCCTTCAACACCCACTCCGGTTCCTCCAGCACGGCGGCGCCGTCCGCCGAGTGCGGCCGATCATACGCGAACCATACGTCCTCAAAGGCCACCTCGACGGGTTCGTGCACGCGCTGCGCTGGGAACGGCGAACGCTGGACCGGCTCCGGAAAAGCGCCGTCCGCCGGTTCATCCAGCAGCCGGAATACCCGCTCCGACGCCGCCATAGCCTGCTGGAGGATGTTGAATTTGTCGGAGAGATCCTGGAGCGGCTGGTAGAATCGCCGAATGAGTTGGAGGAATGCCGCGACTGTGCCGATCGTGAGCGTCGCAACTTCGACGCGACGCGCGCCGGACACGATGAGCATTGCCAGCGCCACGGTCGAAAGAATCTCGATCGCTGGAAAATACAGCGCGTAGTACGTAATGGACTTGAGATGTGCATCCAGATGATCCCGGTTGAGCCGGTCAAAGCGCTCCCGCTCGAACCCCTGCATTCCGAAGAGCTGCACGAGTCGCATGCCGGTCAGCCGTTCGTGCACGTAGGCGTTGATGCGCGCGAGTTTCGTCCGGATGTCGCGGTACGCCGTTCGGACCGATCGCTGAAAAACGTGCGACGTCAGGAAAATCAGTGGGATGACGGCGAACGACCACAACGCCAACCGCCAATCCACCGCCAGCATTAGCGCACCGATCGCGACCAGCGTGAAGAGGTCGCCAAGACCGGCGACCACCCCAGCGGTGAACAGTTCGTTGAGTGACTCCACATCAGCCGTCACCCGCGTGACTAGCCGGCCGACCGGGTTGCGGTCGAAGAACGTGACCGAAAGCCGCTGCAAGTGCGTGAAGATGTCGGTCCGCAGCTGCTGCATCACGCGCTGCCCGAGGAGCGCCGTCAGCAACGTCTGCCAGTATGCGCAACCGAACGCCACGACCAGCGAGAGCGCCATCCAGCCCGCCGCGCGCCAGGCAACGGCGGCATCCTTCGCGGGAATGGCGACGTCGATCACGTACTGCGTCAGCAGCGGACCGACGAGCTGGAGCAAACCCTCCAGCATGAGTAACCCCAAGGCGCCAGAAACCAGCGACAGATGCGGCCGGGCGTACGCCAACAACCGGCGCATGAGCCTGCCATCGTATGCGCGGCCCAGCACATCTTCTTCGTGATACGTAGGCGGCGCCGTCATTCGCCAATGCTAGTGGTCGTATGGACGCCGCGAAATACGCGCGTGGCGAACCAGACTGGTACAGCGGTTGCTCTTCCCACTGTCCGGACTGCTGACCCCTTTTGGAGGTGTTTTTCATATGTCGATTCTCGCTTGGATTGTCCTGGGGCTCATCGCGGGCGCAATTGCGAAAGCAATCATGCCCGGCAATGACCCCGGCGGCATCATCGTCACGATTCTCATCGGAATCGTCGGCGCGTTCCTGGGTGGTTTTCTCGGTAACATGATTGCCAACACGGGCATCAACGGCTTCTCGCTCTGGAGCATTCTGCTCGCGGTACTCGGCTCGATCCTGCTGTTGTGGATCTATCGTGTGGCCACACGGC
>JANNJV010000090.1:0-1841 GCA_031395945.1 Gemmatimonadota bacterium
CCGGGGTTCGGCGCCCCGCGCACCATCAAGTGCTGCTTCACGTCCGTGCCGTCCCAGCGGAAAGACACGAGACCGTCCACGGGACTGTAGGCATAGATGCGATCCGGCGTGTCCGTCTTGAAATGCGCAACATCACGCGAGCCGGTGGTCGTGATCACCGTGACGGCGCCGCCAGCGGCGGGCACCCACACGAACTCGCCGCCGATGGGACCGAAGAACGCGCCCGCGGCTTCCTTGAGCTCGCGCGCGGCGCCGCGCGTCGCGACGATGCGCTGGCCGTCCGGCGACCAGGCGAGGTTGTAGTACAGCGCGGACACACGCGTCAGCGCCTGCGGCGGCATCCTGCCATCGGCGCGCGCCTTCATGATCTGCCCGCCCACGCTGTCCTCCCACGTGGTGTACGCCACCGAGAGTCCGTCCGGCGACCACACGGGATGGTATTCGCCAACGTCAGCGGTGCTGACGCGACGCGGTTCGCCATCGGGCATGTCCTTGATCCACATGCGGTCGAAAGCCGTGAACGCCAGGCGCTTGCCGTCTGGCGACGCCACGGGACTGCGGATCTGCCGCGCCACGACGAGCGCGGACGTATCCATGCGGAAGGCGAACTTCACTTCGGGGCCCACGTCGGCCTTTACCGCGACCTCGAATGGAATCTCGGTCTGCGCGGAGCCATCGATGGGCACGCGCCAGATCTTGCCGCCATATGATGCGATGATGGCGCGCGAGTCCGGCGTGAAGCTGTAGCCGGGGAGCACGTCGAGGGTCGCACGCGATTCCTGGTCGTCGCGTTGCACCGGGTACGCCAGCCACGACTCATCGCCCGTCTCGAGGTTGCGCTTGCGCAGCCCCGTCTCCGTGTCGTCGCGCGTGCCGTACACCAGCCACTTGCCATCCGGCGAGATCGCGGGACGGAACCCGGAGCCATACCGGTTGGTCATCAACGTGGATGTCTTCAGCTCGCGGTCATATGCGAAGAGCTGATACTGCGGGAGCAGCGCGTTGTACTGCCAGTCGCCAGCGCGCGCGGCGTAATAGACTTTCTTACCATCCGGCGTGAAGGCAGCGCCAATGGTCTTCTGCGTTCCCGTTGGGAGCACCGCCATCGGAGAACGCCGATCGACGTGCAGCAACTGCAGCCGTGCCGCGCCGCCCAGTCCTCCAGCCTGGCTCACCACGACGTACTGCCCGTCTGGGGAGAACTCAGGCGAGAAGTAGAGACTGCTGTTCCCCTGCGTCAGCTGCGTGGAGTCAGCGCGGTCGAGCGTCATCAGCCACACGTTGTCGCCGCCGCTGCGGTCCGACACGAACACCACGCTCTTTCCGTCGGGACTGAAGCGCGGCTGTGCGTCGAACGCCAGGCCCCCGGTCAGCTGGGTCGCCTTCCCGCCGGTGGCCGGCATGGTGTAGAGATCGCCGAGGAGGTCGAAGACGATGGTCTTGCCATCGGGGCTCACGTCCAGCGACATCCACGTCGCTTCGGTGGCCGTGAACGTCGCCTTGCGCGACGCGGTGAGCGGCAGCGGCGCCCTGCGTGCCGCGCCTGGTCCACCCGGTCCGCCTGACGGTGGATCCTGCGCGACAAGCGTCGACGTCGCGGCAAGCGTGGCAGCCGCGATGGCGGCAGCAATCATTCGCGTGTTCATCGGGCACCTCCCTGACCGCTGATTCCCGCGTTGACCTTCGTCGACGTGTTGCGCCACAGCTCATTCGGCGCGGGTCGTTGCCGCGGCCAGATCTCATCCAGCGAGTTTCCGTCGAACATCCGTCCGTTCATCATGACGTAGCGCACCGTGTTGGTATTGCGAATGTTTTCGAGTGGGTTGGCGTCCAGCACCACC
>JANNJV010000091.1:0-2083 GCA_031395945.1 Gemmatimonadota bacterium
CCTTGCCTTGGACGATCTCGTCTTCGGTAAACGGTTTCCCGCCCTGTACACCGCGCAACTCGTTCATGAAATCGATGAACGCGCTGTCGGTCTTCTCGGACACGATGTCGCCACCGGCCGTGAACGCCCCGGGACCGCGGCCGAAGTCAAAGCCTGACCCAACGCCGTAGCTGTAGCCCTTCACTTCACGAATGAGGTGGTTGAGCCTCGACTGAAACAGCCCGCCGAGGATGTGATTCATTACCGAGATGGCGAAGTAATCGGGCGTGTCGCGCGGGGGGCCGGGAAGCCCGATCGCGAATACCGACTGCGCCGCTTTGGGCTTGTCGACCAGATAAATGGTGGTGGGCTTCTGCGCCGGCACCGCCGGATAGGCGAACGCCGGGCGGTCGCCGCCCGCCGGCCAATTCGCGAACGCCTTCTCGAACGCGGTTTTCACACGGGCGGGATCGACATCACCCACCACGGTGATGCTGGCGCGTCCGGGCCTGAAGTACTCGTGGTGAAAAGCCACCACGTCGTCGCGCGTAATGGCGCGCGTGGTCTGCTCCGTGATCACACGCCCGTACGGATGCGCATCGCCGTACACCACCTTGGAGAACACCTTGTCCGCGATGGCACCTGGCTGGTCCTTCGCCTGCGTCAGCGACACCAGCCGTTGGGCGCGCAAACGTTCCAGCGCGTCGGCTGGGAAGCTCGGATTCAACATCATGTCCGCGAGCAGATCCAGCGCGGGCTCCAGCTTGTCGCTCAACGCCGTGAAGGCGATGGATCCGGTTTCGCCACCAATGCCTGCGCCGATGCGTGTTCCCAGCAGTTGCTGCGCGTCCGCCAGCTGGTCGCCCGTCCGCGTGGCGGTGCCCTCACTCAACATCGACGCCGCGAACGTCGCGACACCAAGCTTGGCGTCGCTCTCGAATTGATTGCTGCCACCCAGGAAATTCACGGTGACAGATACGAGCGGGAGGTCGCGCTTTGGCGAGACGATCAACTCTGCACCGTTCGACAGTGTAGTCCTGGTCCACGCCGGTACCTTGAGAATGGGCGACCGGCTCGGCGTCGGCTGCTTGGTACGATCGAGCGCGACTCGCCGTGGCGCGGCCTGCGCATCTATTGGCGATGCCAGAGTGGTGATGGTGCTGAAGGCAACCAAAAGCCCAGAGCCCAAAGCCCTCAGTGTGTTGTTCATGTTCACTTGGACTCCATTATGTAGTGGCCGCCGTCCGGCGCGACCGTAACTTTCTTGCTCGACGCCGGCCTTGCCGCCAGGTCTGTCTTGCCTTCGGGGACCACGCTCAACACCACGCGCCCCGGGCCCAGGTAGGTGTTCGCGACGCGCTTGACATCGCTCGCGGTAACGGCCTTCACCTTCGCGTAATTGGTCCGGTAGTACGCGGGATTCGCGAAGTAGACCGAGCCGCTGTTGAGAATCTCCGCCTTGCCCAGGTTCGACTGGAGGCCGGAGACAAAACCAAACTCGATGCCCGCCAGTGCGCGCGCCATCTCGTCCGCCGACGGACCCTCGTACTTCAATCGGGCAAGGACCGAGTCCGCCGACGCCTCGAGCTCGGTGAGGGTGTGTCCCGGACGCGGCGTGATGGAGATCGTAAAATCACCGAGCTGTTCGCTGGTGGACTGGAACGCCGAGGCGACGGCCGCGGACTGCCGGTCGAACACCAGCGCTTTGGTCAGGCGCGCGGTGCGTGACCCCGTGAGGATCTGCGACAGCACGTTGAGCGCGTAGGTGTCATTGTCCTTCACGCCTGTCGTGGGCCACGTGACGTACAGACGGGGAATCTGGACGCGATCCTCGAACACCATTCGCTTTTCGACGGTGATCGCCGGCGGCTTCGCAGCTGGGCGCGTGATGGCCCTGCCGCGAGGGAGATCGCCGAAATATTTCCGCACCCAGAGCTTGGCTTGCGCCGGGTCGAAATCCCCCACGATGGAGATGGTGGCGTTCGTCGGGGCGTAG
Organism: Gemmatimonadota bacterium; assembly: GCA_031395945.1. Classification (GTDB taxonomy): domain Bacteria; phylum Gemmatimonadota; class Gemmatimonadetes; order Gemmatimonadales; family Gemmatimonadaceae; genus DASPMP01. The sequence goes on from JANNJV010000091.1 coordinate 1,976, forward strand.
TAGACGCGAAAGAAGTTCTTGACGTCTTCCACGGTGGCGGCCTGAAGATCCGCCATGTAGCCGACTACTGGCCACGAGTATGGATTGGTCTCCGGGTACAGGCCGTAC
>JANNJV010000104.1:0-1919 GCA_031395945.1 Gemmatimonadota bacterium
AGGTCGGCGGCCGCGCGTTCGTGCTGTCGCGCGATACGATGGACGCAGCACGGTTGCGGCCGCTCGAGAATGGCGGCGGCGGTTTGCGGGCGTTCGTACTCGTGGATGGTTCGCCAGCCGGTGCCATCGCCTTTGCGGACACCATCCGTCCGGGCGTCCCTGCGGTGTTCGAGCGGCTGTCACGACTGGGCGTCAGGCGCACCCTGCTGCTGTCCGGTGACAACCCCGCCTACGTCGCGAGCGTGGCAGCCGCGGTTGGCATCACCGAAGCCAAAGGAGACATGCTGCCGCAGGACAAGCTCGATGTCGTGGAAGCACTCGACCGCGCCGGCGAGCACGTGCTGATGGTGGGCGACGGTGTGAACGACGCGCCAGCCTTGAGCCGCGCGGACGTTGGCATCGCGCTGGCGGCGCACGGCCGCGGGATCGCGAGCGAATCAGCGGACGTGGTGCTGCTCAAGGACGACGTGGGCGCAGTGGCCGATGCGCTCGAAATCGGACGCAAAACCATGCGCGTGGCCCGCCAGAGCATCGCGGTGGGGCTTGGCTTGAGTACCATCGCCATGGGCTTCGCCGCGTTCGGCATGATAACGCCGGTTGTCGGCGCCGTGCTGCAGGAAGCCATCGATGTCGCAGTGATCCTTAACGCGTTACGGACGAGTCGGTAATCCCGACAGGAGAATTTTATGTCACTAGTACACCTTCATCTGCTGCTCAATCATGTGCCGGTCATCGGCATGTTCTTCGTGGCGTTTGTTCTCGGCGTCGCACTGTGGCGGCGCAACGATGCCATGTCCAAGCTGGGGCTGGTCATGCTTACGGGCGTGGGCGTCATCGCCGCCGCGGTGTATTTCACGGGCGAGCCAGCCGAAGAGGCCATCGAGAATCTTGCCGGTCTTGCGACGTCGGCCGTCGAGGCTCATGAAGAGGCGGCCATAGCGGCCTTCATCGGATCGAGCATCGCCGGAGCGCTCGCGTTCATTCTCCTCGCGTGGAGCCGGCGCCGCGAGCTGCCGAGATGGGCTGTGGGTGGCGTGCTGGTTGTCGTGCTGGGTGTCGCCGGCGTCATGGGCTGGACCGCGAATCTCGGCGGACAGATTCGCCACACCGAGATCGCCGGTGGCGCGCCTGCCGCCGAGATGTTGCGGTCAGACGATCGTTAGGGCGCGCCCACGAATCCCCGAGCAGGCGTTGCGTTCGGCTCCGGCCGCGCCAACGCGCGACCAGCGCGTATCAGAGTTCCTGGTTTGTGACAGGTGGCGCGATGAGCACCGAGCACTTGGCCGCGCGCAGCAAATGCGCCGGGGTGCTGCCGAGCAACAGACGGTCCACCACTGTCTGACCGTGACTGCCCGCCACGATCAGGTCCGCATCGAGCTCGGTTGCGACCTGGAGAATGGACTTCAGCACAGCGCCCCTACGCAACTCCGAGGTCACCGTGATGCCAGCGCGCGCAAGCTGCTTTGCGAGCCGCTGAAATCCGCGTTCCACACCCAGCGCGTACGTCCGCTCCCACCCGTCGTCCTGAGGCGCATGGCCGTTGAGTGCCCACCGCACATGCAGCAGATGAATCCTGCCCCCCGGCCCCAGCAGATCCAGTGCTTCACGCGCCGCTCGAACACTGGACGCTCCGAAATCCATCGCGGCGACGACGGTTTTTGGACGCCCCTGCGCGCGGTGATCCACCGCGAGGACTGGCACGTCGGTGTGCCGGCACACCCGCGCGGCAGTCTCTGCGCCAAACAGCCGCGCGAGCTTTCCGTGTTTGCCGAGTCCGAGCACGATCATCTCGACGTTGCGTTCCTTTGCCAGATCAACGATCGATGCGGCGGCGCTGCCGGTTTCGCTTCGAAAACTCCACGCCTTTCCGCCGAATCGTACAAGCTGCCGGTGGACCGCACTCACGAGCCCTTCACCAG
>JANNJV010000139.1:0-3809 GCA_031395945.1 Gemmatimonadota bacterium
GCTGGAGCGGAGCTGTCGTCCCCGGTCGAGACGTCGCGAATCGGCAGCGTGAGCGTGATTTCACGCGCGGTTTCGCTTCGGCCGGTGCGCGTGCGCGGTACGGGCTCGGCGTCCTCAGCCGTCTTTGAAGATTCGACGGTCGTTACGGTGGCGCTCCGGAATTCGCGATGAAACACGGGGCGGCGCTGCCGATCGCCCTGATGACAATAACAATGACAAGTGCGCTTGCCGTCGGAGGCATGTTCGTCGCCCGCAGTGTCGTCGCATCTGCCCGGCTGACGCAGCGCGCCCCGGAAGTCCAGGCGCGCGCCGAGTCCGCATTGGTGCACGCGGTGGTGAGTTGGGACAGCGCAGCGCGGGTCCAGCAGCCTGTCGGTGTAACCGTAAGCCTCAATGCGGCAAGCACTTCCGAAGCGACAACCGAGGCATGGGCCACGCGTCTCGGAGCCAGCACGTTCTGGCTCGTGGCCGAGACAACCAGCCGTACTCGTCCACTTCTGAGGCGGCGCCTGGGTCTCGTCGTTCGCGTCTCCGCGGGGCTACCTGTGGTTGTACCGCGGCGCGGATGGAGCGAGTTGCCCTGACCCGTCGAGCGAGCTTCGGTTCCAGGCTCTGCTGTTACCTAGGGTTTGGTCGGTCGTGTGTGACGGAAGTGACCGACCACAAGGCTGCGCCGTCCTTCATGCGCCTGGGAGGTATTTGCGCCCGGCTAAGTGCAGGACCGGTCAGTTGGTTACCAGCATCAGTTAAAGCCTGGTGACAGCTACCGCGCAGGAATGTCCTACGCGTTAGCAGTCACAAATCTTCGTCCCCCCCATGGCACTTTTTGGTCGCAGGAAGTCGACGGTCGGCCTCGATATCGGCTCAGGGCTGATAAAGGTCGCGGTCGTCGATCACTCCAAGAAGAACGAGCCCCAGCTCACGAAGGTGGCCATCCAACCGCTGCAACTGGATGCCATCGTCGAAGGCGAAGTCATGGATCCCGGCGTGGTTGCCGAAGCGATCCAGGCGGCGCTGGCCGCGGCCGGAGTGAGTTCCAAACAGGTTGTCACCGCGGTGGGCGGCCGCGACGTCATCATCAAGAAAATTCAGATCGAGCGCGTCAAGGAACAGCAGGCGCGCGAGTTGATGCGTTGGGAGGCCGAGCAACACGTGCCGTTCGACATGGAATCCGTGGAGCTGGACTTCCAGATCCTGGATCCGGACGGCGACGGCCTGGAGATGAACGTCCTGCTCGTGGCCGCCAAGCGCGAATTGGTCGACTCCAAGGTTCGCGTGCTGACGGACGCGGGACTTCAACCAGCCATCGTGGATGTGGACGCGTTCGCGTTGCACAACGCGTTCGAGCTGAACTACCCCGACGCCATGCAGGGATTGGTCGGGCTGGTCAACATCGGCCATGACGTCACCAACATCAACATTCTTGAAGATGGCATTCCCATTCTGACCCGCGACCTCACGCTCGGGACCCGCCATTTCGGCGAGGCCCTGCAGAAGGAGCGCGGTTTGAGCGTGGATGATGCACAGGCGTTGCTGCAGGGCTTCGATCGTTCGCCACACATCGATTCGGTGCTCGAGACTCGCGGCGAGGAAATCGCCGTCGGCATCGAGCGCGCGGTCGCGTTCATCGCGTCGAACACGCGTGGCGGCGCCAGCATCCGCGCCGTGTATACGTGCGGTGGCGGCGCGCGCATTCCCGGCCTCACCGAGGCTTTGGGTGCGCGTCTTCGCATCGAAGCCCAGCTGGCAAATCCGTTGACCATGCTGTCCGTGAAATCGGGCGCCATGGAGGATCTCGTCACCGATGAAGTGGCGCCGTTGCTCATGCTCCCCATCGGACTTGCGCTTCGGAAGATGCCATGATCGAGATCAATCTTCTCCCGGGCGGCAAGAAGGCGAAGCGCGCCGGCGGCGGTGGCGGCAAGTCCATCGATTTCGCCGCGATCGGCGCGGCCATCGCCTCGCGGGTCAAGGACAAGTATCTCGCGGCCGCCGTGTTGACCAGCGCCATTGCGCTGGCCGCGATCGGCTTCCTCTTCACGTCGCAGCAGGCGCGCGAAAGCACGTTGAAGGACCAGGAAGCGAAGCAGGTGGCAGACTCCGCTCGGTTCGCCGTCGTCCTCCGGGATCGCATGCGCGCGCAGGCGCGCCGCGACAGCGCTCTCATTCAGCTGAATATCATCAAGACCATCGATGGCGAGCGGCTGATCTGGCCGCATGTCATGGAAGAGGTGAGCCGCGCGCTCCCGATCTACACCTGGCTGCAGAGCCTCGGTATCACGGGGACGGCGCAGGGGTTGAATCCCGCCGCTGCCATCAAGACGCCGCCGCCGGACACCGGCAGGGTGCGGCGTCCACGTCGTGATCCGGTGATTCCGCGCGACACCATTCGCATCCGCATGGTGGGCCGTACGGTGGATCTCCAGGCCTTCACGCGATTCATGCGCAGTCTCGAGGATTCCCCGTTCATCGAGAGCGTGTCGCTGCAGCAGTCCCTTCCGGTCATTCAGGGCGGCAAGGATCTCAACCAGTTCACGCTCGAACTGATGTACACGCGGCCGGACACGCTGTTGTTGCGTCGCACGCAGTTCACGCCTTCACAGAGATAGGCCATGGCTCTCACTCAGCGCGATCAGATCATGATTGCCGTCTGCGTCGCGGCGGCGGGTCTCGGCTATGCCTATTGGCAATACCTGTGGAAGCCCAAGGACGCGGAGCTCGTCGTACTGCGTACGCGCGTCGAGTCGATGACCGAGCAGAATGAATCGGCGCGGCGGGACATTGCGCGTGGCACGGCCGCGAAGGTCCGCGACGAAGCCGACCAGTACGGCCGGCTGCTGAACATCATGCGTCGACTGGTGCCTGTCGCCAACGAAGTGCCCACGCTGCTCGAGCAGATCTCGACGGCTGCGCGCTCCAGCGGCCTGGAACTGGGTGAAGTCACGCCGCTGGGCGTCATCCCCGGCGAGGTCTTCGACACGCACCGGTACAAGATGGGCGTGACGGGACCGTATCACCGCGTCGCGCAGTTCCTCACCAACGTGGGTTCGCTCACGCGCATCGTTGCCCCCATGAACCTGACCATCGCGCCGTCCACGCGGCAGAACCAGCGCCCGCGTCCCGGCGAACAGCCGCTCGACGCGTCGTTCGAGATTCAGACGTACGTCGCGAAGACCGCGCCGCAGGCCGGTCCCGCCACTCCGCAAGGACAGTAAGGTGCGCGCACTCACGATACTCACGCTAATCGTCTCCGCGGCCTCGGCCGCGGCGCAGGGCACCAAGACGCCCGCGCCACAGACCAAGCAGGACACGAAGGCTCCCGCCACCAAGACCGCCGCGCCCGCGACGAAATCCACGACCCCGGGCACGAAAGCTGGCGCGGGTACCAAAACCGTCGAGCAGGGGCGCCCAGCGCTCGCCGTGGCGCCGGAAGCGGCACCGCGCGCGGCGCTGCCCCCCATCATGCGCGAAGTCTTCGATTACGACGCCGCAGGCCGGCGCGACCCCTTCTTCTCGTTGCTTAGCACGGCCGACCTGCGTCCCACCGTTAGTGACCTGCGACTCGTCGGCATCCTGTTCGACGAGTCGGGGCGTCGCCCGATCGCCGTTATGCGCGATATCACGACGAATACGCAGTACCGGGTCACGACGGGATCGACCCAGGGCCGCATGCGCGTCGCGCTGATCAAGCGACGCGTCGTGATTTTCACGATCGAGGAGTTTGGGCTCAATCGCCAGGATTCTCTGATCCTGGGTGATACATCCAAAGTGAGGGCGAGATGAACCGACTGACGGGTGCCATCAAATCG
>JANNJV010000150.1:0-2884 GCA_031395945.1 Gemmatimonadota bacterium
GCCAGATGCACCACCGTGTGCAGCTGACGGTCGTTGAAGAGAAGCGGCGATTCGCCCGACGCGGCGATTCGCCCGACGCGGATAGGCGAGGCGGCGAAGAGGCGAGGGTGGTGGGGCGCCCAACCGATGAGCCCATGGCAAAAGTGGCATGTGCCCTTCATGCCAGTTTTGGCCAGGGTTCGGTTGGGGTGCCCCACCGCCCTCGCCTCCGGTGGCCCGCCTCCCTCCCCTCTTCTGCAGCAGGGGACAAGCGCGCGGCTACCGACGACAGCCGCGGGGCATCAGGTTTGTGCAATGACGCTGACTCGAATCGCCGTATTGTCGGTCGCGCTCGCGACGACCGCCGCTTCGCAGGAAATCCGCACCTATCGCCCGTTCGGAACACTGCGTGAGCAGGCCGAGATGCAGCAGCGCTGGCTCGACCAGCGCATGCAGACGGTCCTTCCGGCGCTGATGGCCAAACACGGCGTGGAGCTGTGGGTCGTCCCCATGCGCGAGTACAACGAGGACCCGGTGTTCTCGTCCCTGGTATCGCCAACGACCTTCGCCGCTCGGCGCCGCACTATCTACGTCTTTCACAACCGCTGCACCGGCAATCCGCTGCCGGGCCAGAGCTGGGACCCCAGGACGTGCGTCGTGGACCGCATTGCGCTCGGCGGAACGTCGCAGGGCGGCGTGTACGAAGCCGTCCGATCGACACAAGTGGCCGCCGGACCCGCGGGAGCGCGTGGTCAGCAACAGGCAGAACTGTGGGGCGACGAGCAATGGAAAGTGCTGCGCGATCTGCTGGTGAAGCGGAATCCGCGCAACATCACCGTAAATCTGTCGCGCACCTGGGCATTCGCGGACGGGTTCAGTGCCGGTGAATACCTGGCGATGCGCGAAGCAATGGGACCGCAATTGTCGGCCAGGCTCAAGAGCACCGAGCTGTTGGCGGTCGAGCTGATCGCCACGCGTCTGCCGGAAGAGGAAGCGGTTTTCCGGAAGATGCAGGAGGTGGTGTGGGGTATCATCGACACCGCGTTCTCCAACGCCGTCATCACGCCTGGTGTAACACGCACGGAGGACGTCGTCTGGTGGATGCGGCAGAAAGTGAACGACCTGGGTCTGGGTTCGTGGTTCCAGCCGTCGGTGAGCGTGCAGCGCATGGGTGCGACGGACGAGCAGCTGGGCGACAATCCCGTGATCCAGCGCGGCGACGTGCTGCACTGCGACTTTGGAATCGTCGCACACCGGCTCAACACGGACACGCAGCACATGGGGTACGTCCTCCGCGAGGGCGAAACCGACGTGCCCTTGGGGATTCAGCGCGCGCTCTGGAACTCGAACAAGCTGCAGGACATGGTGATGTCGGAGCTGAAGGCGGGGCGCACCGGCAATGAGATCCTGAGGTCGTCCCTCGATCTCATGCGGGCGGGGGGCGTCAACGGCACCGTGTACTCGCATCCCATCGGCATGCACGGGCACGGCGCCGGTCCGCTAATCGGCATGTGGGACCGGCAGGATGGCATTCCTGGGCGCGGGGACTCGAAGGTGATTTCCAACATGTGGTATTCCATCGAGCTGCAGGCCACGACTGGAGTGCCCGAATGGAACGGCCAGAAGCTGCGGTCGGCGCAGGAGGAAGACGCGGTCGTGGGGGCGGACGGCGTGGCGCGCTGGGCGTTTCAGCGCCAGACCAGGTTCTGGGTCGTGCGCTGACGGCTGTATATTTCTCTCGATGCGTAAGGCGAAGAAGGATCTGATTGTCGTTGGCGACCGCGTCCTCGTGAAGATCGAGGACGGCGAGGAGCGCACGAAGGTCGGGCTGTACCTGCCTCCCACGGCCGTGGACAACCAGGCCGTGCAAAGCGGTCAGATCGTCGCGACGGGGCCGGGCTTGCCGCTGCCGTCGCCCGACGCCAACACGGAGGAGCCGTGGCGCACCACACCATCGCGTGAAACGCGTTTCGTTCCCATGCAGGCCAAAGTGGGTGACTACGCGCTCTTTTTCCGCAAAGCCGCCGTCGAGATCACCTTCGAGAACGAGCGATACCTCGTCGTGCCCCAGGCGGCGATCCTCGCGCTGGTGCGCGACGACAACTTCGACATCGACACCCTCTAGCGTCACGAGCGTGATATGAAATTGCCAATGTCCCCCGGCATGTACCCAGAAGAGATGGTGCAGCCCATGCGAGCCGACCTCACGTCAGCGGGCTTCGAGGAACTTCGCACGGCAAGCGCGGTGGACGAGAAGCTGACGGAGAAGGGCACGACCCTGGTCTATGTGAATTCCATCTGCGGCTGTTCCGCGCGCATGGGACGTCCGGCCGTGAAAATGGCGCTCCAGCAGGCGAGCGCGAAGCCGGAGCACCTCACCACCGTGTTCGCCGGCCAGGATCGCGACGCCACGGACAAGGCGCGCGGCTATTTCACCGGCTACCCGCCCTCGTCACCCTCGGTCGCGCTGCTGCGCGACGGCCAACTGGTGTTCATGCTCGAGCGTTGGCAGATCGAAGGGCGGCCGCCGCAGGAGATCGCGCGCGAGCTTCAGACCGCGTTCGAGGAGCACTGCGCGCCGGCGACTCGCTAGCCGTGAGCGCGGTCTGACTCGCGGTCGGGTTCGCCGCGGTCGGGTTTGCCGCGGTCGGGTTCGCCGCGGTCGGGTTCGCCGCGGAGACACGGATCGTCCTCGCGCACCCTGGCCAAAACGGGGCATGAACCCCGCATGCCCGTTTTGCCATGGGCTTAGCGCTGCGGGCGACCCGTGTCCCCGCGCGCTCTACCCCTAGCGCAAGCGCGGCCCGCTGCGCGAGGAGCGTTACGGGCGCTCGGCGAGGTTCTGCTTGACCACTTCGCGACTGCGCAGCAAAAACTGCACTGCGCCGAACGGCAACCGCGTCTT
>JANNJV010000156.1:0-2783 GCA_031395945.1 Gemmatimonadota bacterium
CGGACGACGGTTCATCCAGCACCAGCAATTCGGGGCGGTATGCCAACGCGATGAGCAGTCCCGCCCGCGCCTTCTGCCCCTTGGAAAGGGTCCTGACCTTCGCCAAAGGATCGAGTGCGAACGCCACTCGCAGCTCTTCCGCGTATGCATCGTCCCAGGCCGGATAGAACGCGCGCGAGTAGCGAATCAGCTCGTCCACGCGCATCCAGCCCGGGAGATCGTTCTCCTCGGAGAGGTAGCCGATGCGCGAGAGGACGCCCACCGGATCGGCGACCGGATCGAGGCCGAAGACGCGCACCGAGCCGCTCTCTGCGCGCAGCAGACCCAGGATATGCCTGATGAGCGTGGTCTTCCCCGCTCCGTTCGCGCCGACCAGACCGTAGACCGCCCCGCGTTGCAGGGACAGACTCACCGAGGCGAGAGCCACCTGTGCGCCGAAGCTGCGCGACAGGTCCGAGATGTGGATGACCGGGTCACTCAAAGTCGGGGACCTACGGCCTGTACCGCTTCGGCCGACGTCATTGCGGGTATGACTTCGAAGTCGACGATGTCGCGCCAGTTCGCCATCCACTCCTCGAGAAGCGCGCGGTTGTCGCATTCCATCACTTGAAAGCAACGCGTGAGATCTTCGGATACCCAGCTCGCGACGTAACGGAGGCCGTCCGGCGCCAGACGGCCGCTGTCGCGAAAACGCCGGTAGACGGGCACCGGGTCGCCGCCCTTGAAGTTCTCGACGATGACGAATTGCATCGCGCGCGGCTATGACTCCACGTCAGCGCATTGGCGATAAACGGGACCCGTCAAAAGCGCAGCCCGATGCTGACGGGAACCCACAGAGCGCCGGTGCTTGCAATCGGGAACAGAGCCAGGACACAGCGACATGCACTGAAGCTCTCATTTCCCCTCCGAGAATGGACTATCGGGTAGGACGTCCGCCGCTGGACAATTGGCACACAACTGGTTGGCGGCTGGAACTTAGCACCATCCAAGATCAGAGAAGAGCGAATCGACAAACGGATGTGACGGGAAACGCAGCCTCGCCAGTTGCACAAATCAGCCCGCCCACACACTATCACGTTCTTCCCCCAGCTAATTCACGGAGACTCTATGAAGATCTCGCATGCGGCGATCCTCGCGTTGGCCGCCCTACCACTAAGTCTCACCGCCCAGCAGGCTCCCGCCGGCCCGCAGCCGAATCCGGTCACGGCAGCCTTCAGAGGCCGAACCATGAGCCTCCAGCGCATTCTCGCGCAGGCGTTCGATTCAATTCCCGAGAGCAAGTTCACATACAAGCCGACGCCCGCGCAGCAGACGATCGGATACATCGCGCAGCACCTGGTGACCGACAACTATCTCTTCTGTAATGCCTTTGGAACGATGAAGGCGACGTTGGCCGCGAGCGACACCACCACCGCGGACTCGATCAAGGCGAAATGGCCCAAGGACTCGCTCGTCACAAAGCTCAAGGCGTCATTCACGTTCTGTGAGAACGCGTTCGCCCAGCTCGACGACGCGAAGTTGGCAGAGCAGACCACACTGACGTTCAACGGCAACACGCGGAACGTGACGCGCGCGGCCATGGCACTCGGCCACGCTCTGGACATGGCGGATCATTACAGCCAGCTGGCGAACTACATGCGCCTGAATAACATCTTGCCGCCAACCGCGCTACCGCGGCCTCGTCCCGGCGGCAACTAGCATGGCGTAGCGTCTCAGTGGGTGCGCTTCGGCTTGACTCCATCGCGGATTATCGCGACAAATTTCGAGCGCCGTCGGAGCGCATCCGGTCCGCGAAGGGTTCAGACCTCGGCCGGCTCGGACGTGAGCCCCAGCGCCCTCATCAGGCTGTCCGAATTGCTCAGTGTGCCGACGACCATGCATACGGGAGACGGCGCCAGCTTGAGGAGGCTCGGCGTCATGAAGATCCCATCCGTGAGCGCGCGGTCGGGATGCCGAACGACGTCGACGACTTCAATCTTGTATCGGCCCGACAGATGCAGGCGACAGAGCGCGCCAAGGTTGGCCCTCGCTTCCGCCGAGGTCGGCGTGTTGCCCGCGAGGTACAGGCGAAACCTGTACAGGGTCGCTCCGCTCATGGCGTTATTTCCGCGAGGGCTGCGCCGCGTCCGCCCCGCGCAGCTCTCTCATGTGCGCGCGGCCACGTCTCGACTCTTTCTCTTCACTCGCGGTCGTGCGCGCCAGAAGCTCCTGCTCCGCCCGTTTCGCCTCGAGCTCCACCAGCAGGGACTTCATGCGCGCCTGAAGTTCCGCTTCCTCGGCGCTGAGGCGGACGCGTTTGAGCTTCTGCGCGACTTCTTTGACCTCATTCATAAGTCGCTCGGCACTCTCCTTCTGCCACCGCAAGGTGCCCATCAGCACCTCGCCCCCGGCTGTGTACGTGTCGGTGAGCGTCACGCCAGCCTCGCTCAGAATCAACTCGCGCACCTGATTGGAGTGCGCCGTGCCGCGGGATTTGACGATCGACATCCCGCGGTTCCGCTCCCCGGCTTGCACGAGGTAGTTCAGGTGGATCCAGGTATCGGCGAGCGTCGAGATCTGGAGCGGCGAGCTGGCCTCGGCCTGATTCGACATCTCGTCGAGCAGGCTGGTGCAGACCATGGTGATCCCGGCCGACTTCGACCAGTCGATGAGCCGTTCGGCCACGCTGTGCGCCGTGAGCTCGTTCCCGGACTTGGACAGCGTGGAGACCGGATCGATCACCAGACAGCGGGCTTTGTGCTCGGTGGCGAGCGCCTTGATGCGCACCAGATATGTTTCCGCGC
>JANNJV010000169.1:0-2942 GCA_031395945.1 Gemmatimonadota bacterium
CGCAGCGTTGTTCGACGAGCCGAAGCACTGGCCGTTGCTGCACGGCGGCGACATCGTGAGTGAAGCGCAGGCAACGGGAGCCCTGACGGCGGCAGCTCGGCGCGCGGCGGGAATGCCGTTGGCGTACGCGGTGGGACGCGCGAATTTCCGACACCTGACGCTAAGGGTAGATGAGCGCGTGCTCATTCCGCGTCCCGAAACGGAGTTGCTGGTGGACCTGGTCCTCGAGCGATGCGCGCCGGGTGGTGTGGTCGTGGACGTCGGCACTGGTTCTGGCGCGATTGCGATTGCGCTGGCAACGGAAGGGAAGTTCGATCGCGTGATCGCGACGGATATTTCGCTGGATGCGCTGGACGTCGCGCGCCTGAACGCCCGCGAAGCGGGCGCGCAGGTCGAGTTTCGCTGCGGAAGTCTTTTAACTGCGCTGGATGTTGGAGGCTCGAAGTTGGAGGTTGGAAGTCCAGCGTCCCGGCGACATCCAACTTCAAACTTCAAGCATCAGACGTCGAACGCAGTTGCAGTTTCGGCGGTTGTCAGCAACCCGCCCTACATCGCGTTCTCCGAGATCAGCCAGCTCCCGCGCGCCGTGAGGGATTGGGAGCCCGCCGTGGCGCTGCTCAGTGAGCGCGAAGGGCTGGCCGCGACGGCGCAGTTGGTGCGGCAGGCGGCGGGACGGCTGGTGCCTGGCGGACTGCTGGCGCTCGAGGTGGATGCCCGCCGCGCCGGCGTCGCCGCCGAGTTGGTGTCCGCGGATACACGATACGATGCCGTGACGGTGAAGCTGGATCTCGCCGGGCGAGAGCGGTTTGTCCTGGCAACACGACGGAGAGTATGAGCATGGTAGAAGAGAAAGGCAGAGACCTGGGACGCATCATCGGCCAGAGCAAGGAATACCAGGAGCTCAAGCGGGCGAACGACGCGTTGGGGCAGGACGCCGAGGCGGTGAAGCTGCTGAAGCAGATGGAGCAGCTCCGCACCGACGCGCAGCGCATGATCGAACGCGGCGAGCGTCCATCACCGGAAATGGAGCGACAGCTGGACGAATTGCTCCAGAAGGTTCAGGTGCAGCCGGCGTATCAGCGTCTCATTTCGGCGCAGGAGAATTTCGACAAATTGATGTCGCGTGTGAACGAGTGGATCCTGGAAGGCATCGAAAAGGGCGCGTCGAGTTCGATCATCATGCTGGGGTGACGTGCCACTCATCGTGTTCGAAGGACCGGAAGGCGCAGGCAAAACGACGCAGCTCCGCATGCTGACGGAGTGGCTCACCGCCAAGGGCGAACGCGTGAGCGCCGTTCGCGAGCCGGGCGGTACGCCGCTGGGCGACGAGATCCGGCGGGTGCTACTGGATCCGGCGTCGGACATTGTGCCAAGGGCCGAGAGCCTGTTGTTCATGGCGTCGCGCGCCCAGCTGGTGGAACGCGAGATCGCGCCGGCACTGGAGTCAGGCGCCACGGTGCTGCTGGACCGCTTTTTCCTATCCACGTATGCGTACCAGGTGGCCGGCCGCGGCCTTCCGCACGATGAGGTGAGAACAGCGAACCGACTGGCGACCGCTGCGCTGCGACCAGATCTCACGCTGTTGCTGTCGCTGCCGGTTGACGAGGGGCTGGCGCGCGCGGCTCAGCGCGGCGGACACGACCGCATGGAGCAGGCGAACGGAGAATTCCACGAGCGTGTCGCGCGGGCGTTTTCGGTGTTTGCGACAACGGAGTGGCAGAAGGCGCACCCCGAAGCGGGCCCGGTGGTCACAGTGGACGCTCGCGGGGCCGCCAAGGACATCTTCTCGCGCGTGCTCGCGCGGTTGAATGAGCGTTGGCCCGGAAATTTCGCCTAGCGTATCCATGTCGCGCGCGTTGATTGCCGGAGCCGTCCTGGGTGCCGGACTCGTCACGGGGGGAATCCTCATTCAGAGCGGCGCGTGGCACGAGGCCGACGCGTCTACCGCGAGTCCGCGCCTTCTGGATCAGGTGGTCGCGCGCGTGAGCCGCTTTTACGTCGATTCCATTCCTGTGGACGAGCTGTATCGCCGTGCGGCCTTCGGCGCGGTGAAGGAGATCGAGGATCCGTACAGCGTGCTGCTCACTCCTGAGCGCGTCGGGCGGCTGCGCGCGTCCAACACGGGGCGGTACGCGGGCATCGGAGTCGAGCTCGACCTGCGCGACGGGTTCGTCACCGTGGTCGCGCCGCTACTCGGAACGCCGGCCGACAGCGCCGGCATCACGCCGGGCGTTCGCGTGGCGTCCATCGACGGCAGGAGCACCTACGGGCTCTCGATGGACGAACTCGAGCAGGCGCTGCGTGGTCCGGTGGGCAGCACGATCCGGCTTACCATCGAGCGCGGCGACTCGACCCCCACCTTGACGCTCAGGCGGCGGATGATCGGGCTCCATCCGGTACAGCACTCCGAGGTGTTGCCGGTGGGCATCGGCTACGTGGAGCTGGCCACCTTTTCCCAGCAGGCCGCGGCCGAGGTGCGCCGCGCCGTCGAATCCCTGCGTGCGCGGGGCGCCAGGTCACTGATCCTCGACCTGCGAAAGAATCCGGGCGGACTGCTGGAGCAGGGGATCGCCGTCGCCGACTTGTTCCTCGATTCGCGCCAACGTATCGCGAGCACCCGCGGCCGCACCGCGGACGCGAACCACGACTTCGCCGACGAAACGCCCCAGCTGTGGCGTGGCATGCCTATCGTCGCGCTGGTGGACAGCGGAACGGCGAGTGCGGCCGAGATCGTGGCGGGCGCTCTGCAGGACAACGACCGCGCCGTGGTCATTGGCTCCCCAACGTACGGGAAGGGAATCGCGCAAACGCTCCTGACACTGCTTGACGGACACGCCTTGGAGCTCACCACGGCCCGGTGGTTCACGCCGCGTGGACGCGCCATCGAGCGTGACTCTACCAAGGGCGGTATTACGCCGGACGTTGTCGTGCGCAGCCCGGAG
>JANNJV010000193.1:0-4069 GCA_031395945.1 Gemmatimonadota bacterium
GTCCGGGCGGAAGGCGTGGAGGCAATGAAGCAAAAACCCGTGGCCGGGGTTGCGCGTGTCTCCGACGGGTCCGAGACCCTCGGTTTCGTGCAACGAGTTATAGCTCAGAGTCGTCGTGTCCTGTGCCAGCAGGACGATGGATTCGGCCGCCATGCGGCGGTGGGTCTGGAGTCGGTGCGGCGCCAGTGCATCTTTACCACTCACACCCCGGTAGCTGCCGGACACGATCGTTTTTCACAGGAACTCGCGCGGCAGGTGCTCGGCGATCACTTCATCGAGCTGCTCGACGCGGCGAAGTGCCTCGAGAACGGCGAGCTGAACATGACCCACCTGGCCCTCCGGCTCTCGCGTTTCGTGAACGGCGTCGCCATGAAGCATCGCGAAGTGTCGGTGGCCATGTTCCCGGGCTTTCCCATCGATTCCGTGACGAACGGCGTGCACGCGGCCACCTGGACATCGCGGCCGTTTCAGGAGCTGTTCGACCGCCGGATTCCCGAGTGGCGCAACGACAATCTCTACATGCGGTACGCGGTGGGAGTGCCGCTCGCCGAGATCCGGGCAGCGCACTCGGAAGCCAAAAAGGAGTTTCTCGCCGAAGTGTCGCGACGTAACGGCGTCGAGCTCGATCCCAACATCTTTACGCTCGGCTTTGCGCGCCGCGCTACTCCGTACAAGCGCGCCGATCTCATGTTCACCGACCCCGAGCGTCTCGCGCAGATGGCGGAGAACGTGGGGCCGATGCAGATCGTGTTCGGGGGCAAGGCACACCCGCACGATGGTGGCGGCAAGGAGCTCATTCGCCGGATCCACCAAGCGGCGCGGCAGTTGAAGGGGCGGATCACGGTTCTCTATATCGAGAACTACGAGATGTCCATCGCCGCCAGGATGGTGGCTGGTGTGGATCTGTGGGTCAACAATCCCATGAAGCCGCTTGAGGCGTCAGGAACGAGCGGCATGAAGGCGGCAATGAACGGCGTGCCGAGCCTCTCGGTTCTCGACGGTTGGTGGATTGAAGGCCACGTCGAAGGAGTGACCGGCTGGTCCATCGGCTCGGATGAATCCGGCGGCGATCAATCGAAGGACGCGCAGGACATGTATCTCAAGCTGGAACGCGTGATTCTCCCGCTCTTCTACGGATTGCCGTTCGCGTATGCGGAAGTGATGCGCAGCGCCATTGCGCTGAACGGATCGTTCTTCAACACACAGCGCATGGTGGAGCAGTACGTGCGCAACGCCTATTTCCCGGCGCAGCTGGTGAGCGACATTGCGTCCGTCCCCGAAGAGACCGCGGTCTAAATCCGGCGACGCGGCAGCCGTCCATGAGCGCCGCGGTCAGCCTCGCTCCAGCTCCTCTTCGGCCTCCTCCACGTCACGCACCGCTTTCAGTGCAGTGTTCCCCGCCACGAGCGCGCCGATAGCGATGTAGATGTAGAAGGTATAGAAGCGCCACCACACGAGCGCCGCGCCGAAGATGTCGGGGGGGATCACTCTGCCGAGCGCGGCACGGAACGCGAGCTCCACAGCGCCGCCTCCACCGGGAGCGGGCACTACGCCGGCGCCATAGATGATGCCCAGCGGCCAGATGACCAGCGGCGCGAGGGGCACGGGCCGGTCGGTCAAAGTGTAGACCAGGATGGGCAGAATGGTGAAGCGCACCGCGACGTGCGTGATGGACGCCAGAAGAGAGAGGCTCGCCCAGCCGTAATGCATGGTCTTGAACGCGTCCACGGTGGTGCGGACTTTCACGAACCAGTTCTGCACAATATCCCAGCGCTTTCCGTCCAGGCGGATGCGCCGCGCCCACGTGGGCGGCTGTTGGCCGAGATTGCGGCGCGAGAGGATCACGCCCAGCACGCCCAGCCCGAGTACGAAGACGGCGTAGCCGCCCACGACGCCGATCATGGCGAGGAACGCCCTGTTTGTCGCGTCGAACGCCAGCGTGAGCGCGACGACGACCACGGCCAGCGAGATCATCTCGAGAAACAGCTCGAGATACAGCACGACCATGGCATCCGAGGCGGCCACGCCAGCCTGCGCCAATATGAGAAAACGTGCGGGCTCGGCCCCCACGCGCGCCGGTGTGATGGACGCGGCGAAATCTCCGCCCAGCGAGGTTCTCAACGCCGTCCCGAACGAAAGCCTGGTATGAACGGCCTTCGCGCTCGAGGTAAGCTTCAGCGCGCGGGTGCCGACCTCAACGGCGAAGGCCAGCGCGGCCAACAGGTGCGCGTGGGGCGCGATAGTGAGCGAGATGCCTGCGGGAGCGCCGTTGAGAACCGCGTAAACGGAGACGCCCAGGACCGCCGCGAATGAGAACGCGGTCAGGATCCATCGTTTCAAAGCCGTCCTCGACTGAGGGATCGGGCAGCGATCTTGCGCATCTCCACAGGGATGAAGCCGCGTCTCTCCCGTACGGCGAACGAGGCCGAGAGGATTCTAGCCGTGGTCATCGCGGCGCGCGATGTCCCCAGCGGAGTGCGCTACGATCTGGAGATCGTAAACGGCGACGAGCGCGTCCCTGGAATCCTGCTGATGCCTCACACGGCGGAGCCGGTCGCGGCTGCCCTCCTGTTGCACGGCTTTGGGTCGCGCAAGGAGCGCATGGCGAACACAATGGGCAACGCACTCATGCTCGCCGGTGTGGCAGCCCTTGCCGTGGACTTGCCGCTCCACGGCGCGCGTGACGGCTCGCTTCCCGATCTCACCAACGCCAATCCGATGGGCCTCCTGGGTACCTGGAACTCGGCGGTCCAGGAAGCGCGCGCGGCGCTGGAATATCTCACCGCGCACGAACGCATCGACCAGCGACGCATGGGAATCGTCGGCTATTCGATCGGATCGTTCATTGCGAACATCGTCGCGGCGGAAACGCCGTCCATGCGGGCCGTCGTGTTGGCCGCCAGCGGCGACCTGCCGGAAGGATTGCAGTTCGAGTCATTGGTCCGCGCCGTTGTGGACCCGCTACGGGCTGTCCGCAGGGTGGGTGGCCGCCCTCTCCTGATGGTGAACGGACGCTTTGACCGCATCGTCACGCCGTCGCAGGCCGAGCGCTTGTTCGCCGCCGCGCCGGAACCCAAGACCATGCGGTGGTATGGCGGAGGACACTGGCCGCCGGCCGGCGACATCACCTACGCGGCGGAATGGCTCACGGTTCAACTGCAACCTTCCGCTCGTAAACCTCGAACCATGGCATCCATGCCCGCGTGAGCTCGTCAGCCGTGGGAACCCACGCGAAGGTCATGGCTTACGGCAGCTGGTAGTACTCCACCTTTCCATCATTGAATCGTGGAATCGCGAGCACATTGCGTTTGGTGTCCACGCCGATGTCTGCGGGCGCGGAGACGTTCCGCACCAGCGGCATGACGTGACCGCCTGCTTGCACGACGTGCACCGTTGAATCCGTCCAGCTCGACACGAGGATGTTGCCGTTGGCCAGCACCTCGACACCGTCGTAGCCTCCTGGTCCGGTTCCGATGCTCGAGGGTGCGGCCGACCCGGGCGCCCACGCCTGAATGTTCGAACCACCGAACGGTGCCAGGACGAACCGGTTGCCCTTGGCGTCCCAGGCGATGCCGTTCGGGTTCTGCAGCGAATCGCCAGACAAGGCTTCCGTGATGGTCAGGCCTACCACCTTGAAGACGCGATTGACGCCCGGGTGCGTCATTCCACCGCTGGCGTCGAAGACGATTCCGGTGTCGGTGATGTATACGCCATCGGGCCCGATGGCGACGTCGTTCAGAAACGTCGCGTTGTTGTCCTTCAGGCTGATGGCGCCCAGATACTCGCCCGTCCGCTTGTTGAACTTTCGGAGAAAGTCGATATCAGCGACGAACAACGTGTCGCCCTGGATGGCCATGCCCTTGGGCGCGTTGAGAAACAGTCCACGCTTGCCGCCCTCAGCGAACATCGTCATCACGTTCGTGCTGTCGGCCTTGATGCGCGCGATGAACCCGTTGTTGTCTTTCTGCGACGGATTCCCGTTGATGTTCGACACGAAGTAGACATCGAGGTCGGCGTCGTAGCGCACGGATTCAGGCACCTTGAAGCCGCCGGTCTCGCCAACCTTCTG
>JANNJV010000241.1:0-21674 GCA_031395945.1 Gemmatimonadota bacterium
CGCTTCAGCGGCTCGAGCCGCGTGCAGTGGCGGATGAACAACTGGCTGTCGACCGAAGGCAGCTTCGGGTACGACCAGGAAGGCCAGAACTGGACCGACATGACCCCGTTCGGATTCCTGACGTCTTCTGGGACCAAGACACAGGGTCGACTCTTCAAGCGGACGGACGCCAACTCGGAGTACAATGGCAGCTTGACCGTATCCAGTATCCGGACGTTCGGCGACATCACCAATACGACGAAGATCGG
Organism: Gemmatimonadota bacterium; assembly: GCA_031395945.1. Lineage (GTDB taxonomy): Bacteria > Gemmatimonadota > Gemmatimonadetes > Gemmatimonadales > Gemmatimonadaceae > DASPMP01. The sequence continues at coordinate 249 of JANNJV010000241.1, forward strand.
AGCCACCATGGAGGAGCAGAAGAATTCGCTCCTCAGCTCGACGGCGGCGACCCTCAAGGTCACACGCGTGCCGGAGTTTGGAGCCGCCGACCAAAGCAGTCTGGCGGCCGCCTCGCGCGATGAAGTGATTCGAAATCAGAACCTTCTCGCCGTCAGCACATTCGATATCAAGGACCGCTACATCCTGGATGGTCTCGTTCGGCGCGATGCGTCGTCGCTGTTCGGACCCGAGAGCCGCTATGCCACGTACTACCGGGTGTCAGGCGCGTGGCGCGTGAGTGAGGACTTCACGATTCCGGGTGTCGACGAATGGCGCCTGCGCACGTCGTACGGCACCGCCGGTCTCCGTCCCCGGTTCGACGACCAGTATGAAATTCTCAGCGTGAATGCCGGCGGGTTCACCAAGGACATTCTCGGCAACCCGCTGCTGAAGCCCGCCCGCTCGGGCGAGCTGGAGATGGGCTCGAACTTCGAGTTCGGCGACGGCCGCGTCACGTTCGAATACACGTACGCGAAGAAGACCACCACGGATCAGATCCTATTGGTGGACCTGCCGTCCGTGGCCGGCTTCAAGCAGCAGTGGCAGAACACCGGCGCGCTGGAGTCGAGAACCCACGAGGCGACGTTGGGGATCAGCGTGATCAACAACGCGAGCACCAGCCTCACGTTCAACATCGTGGGAGACCGGACCCGCCAAATGATCACGGAGTGGGACATTCCGGAGCGGCTGTATGGCTTCGGGCAGATGCCCTCCGCGTTCTTCCTGGGGCGGAATTCCAACCTGGGCGTGATGTACGGCAACAAATGGATTCGCAACATCGACGAGCTGTATGACGATCCGGCCAAGGCGGCGGCGTCCGGTGCCGGGCAGGCATGGAATCGCGACAGCGTCAGGATCAACGAGGACGGCTACGTGGTACGCAATTCCGCGTATGGGACGCTGAATGAGCGTGCCATCAAATACACATTCTGCAAGCGAACCGACGCAACCGGCTGCGTGGAGACATCGCAGATCACGAGAATCGGCGACGCCAATCCCGACTTCAACATGAGCTTCGGTGGCAACCTCAAGCACAATCGCTTCGTGGTCAGCGCGCTGCTCGACTGGTCGAAGGGCGGTGACCTCTACAACGGCACGCGCCAGTGGGCCTTCCAGGCGACCCGCGATCGCGTTCAGGACCAGAGCGGCAAGCCAGCCGCGGCCAAGAAGCCGCTGGCGTACTACGCCGTCGGTTTCTACAACGGGCTCGATCCCAGCGACTATTTCGTTGAGAACGGGTCGTATGCGAAGCTCAAGGAACTGTCGGTGCACTACACGTTCGTGTCCGACCAGCTCAAGCGCATCGGGCTCGCCAGGGTTCCATCGGCGCGCCTCGGCCTGATTGGTCGCAACCTGTTCACGATCACGGACTACTCCGGGCTCGATCCCGAAGTCTCGGGCCTGTTCGGCGATCCGTTCCAGGTGAGGATGGATTGGTTCCAGTATCCGCAGTTCCGCACGCTCTCGGCCATCGTTGAAATCACATTCTGAGGAGACGAGTACAATGAACTTTCGCCGAGCTATCCCCACGCGGAGGTCATCGTTTCTCGCCGCGGCGGCGGCGTCGGTGGTCCTGCTGGTTGGTGGATGCGAGCTTGACGTAGAGAATCCAAACGCGCCAGATGCCCGACGCGCGTTCAATGACCCGGCCGGCTTGCAGCAGCTGCTGGGTGGCGCGTTCCGCACTTGGGTCGAGACCCGCGGCGATTACTTTGGCGCGCTGCCAATGACCATGATGGCGGACAACTACACCGCGTCGTGGAACAACGCCGCCATTCGCTTCTACAACTCCACCGGCGTTGAGTGCGCGTCACGGTGCGGTTGGACCAACAGCGCCACGGCGCCGGAGGCGGCCGGAGGCCCGTCGGTCGAAAGTCAGTGGTACGGGTACTATACCGTGCTCTCGTCGGCCAGCGACGTGTTGAAGGCCATCGCGGACGGCGTGTGTTTCGATGGCGACAACACGGCTGCCGATTGTGCCGCCGACAATTCGATCACGTCGCGCAACAAGGCGATCGCCAAAATGCTGCAGGGCATGGCATTCGCCGGCATCTCAATGGTGTACGACTCCGGATTCGTGGTCGATGAGACCAGCGACCTGTCCAACCCTGCTGGCCTGTCCTTCAGTGGCCGGGCGGCTGTGCGGGACGCGGCATTGGCCAAGTTAGATGAAGCGTATACCGAAGCAGGGCTCAAGACCTGGATTACCGAGAGCGAGTGGATGGGTGTGGGATCTGGAACGGCCTACACCAACGCGCAGATCCAGCGTCTGATTCGGACGATGCAGGCCGAAGTGATTGCGATGCATCCGCGCGACGGGGCCGAGAACGGCACGGCGGCATGGGGCCAGGTGGCAACCTATGCGGCGCAGGGAATCAGTAGCGGTACGCCGTTCGAGTGGGAGTTCTTCATCGATGCCACAGGCCGCGAGTGTGGTCTGGACTGCGTGAAAACCTGGGGTAATGCCATTGGCACCGCGCGCGTGGACACCCGGGTGGCTGCCATGATCACCACCAACCACGTCCGCCCGTGGCCGGAAGCGGCCGGCGGCAATCCATGCCCCACCATATCCGCTGACCGGCGCGTGGGCGACGGCTCGTACGGGCCCACCAACGACTTCAACGGATACGCGACGCTTGCAGCCACGGCCAACGCAGGGAGCGACTTTGCGTGTTCCGGAGTGGCGATCTTTCCAGCCGCGCGTGGCCAGTATCATCAGAGCAATCTCCAGCACGTTCGCTATCAGCGCCTGACATACCGTGGCGAGAATCTGCCGGGATCCGATGGTACAGGGCAGGACCCGTTCTACACGCGGCAGATGAACGATCTACTGTGGGCCGAAGGGCTCATTCGCGGTACTCCAGCCAACCTGGTGCTGGCAGCGCAGAAGATCAACAACAGCCGAGTGGGACGCGGCGGAGCGGGTTGCGCTACTCCCGGGGTAGGTGGTTGCGGCTTGGCACCGCTCACCGGTGCTGAAACCCCTGCTGCGCTCCTGGCGGCGCTGCAATACGAACAGGAAATAGAGTTCATGGGGCAGGGCCCCACGGCGTTCTTCAACCGGCGCAGAATCGACGGGTTCAGTGTGTCGAGTCGCGGTCCGGCATTCGAGCCGCAAACCGGCACGCCGTTGCACATGCCCGTCCCGGCGAAGGAATTGGATGTTCTCGTTCGTGCGGTCTATACGTACGGCGGTCCCAGCGCGCCGGCAAAGTTGGTGTCGAGCGACGGCGTGAGACGCGAGACGGTCAGGGAACGTTTCAAGAAATATCAGGAGCTGCGGGAAACGCTGAGGTTCAAGCGCAACTAAGGCATCGAGCCGATACGAAAACGAAGGGCGGGGAGCGATCCCCGCCCTTCGTTTTTTGCACGTTCTGCAGTTCCGGCTACGGTGCCTTGACCACGGCCTCCGTCTGTCCCGGTGTGATCGGGACACTTTGCTCGCGGCCACCCGGCCAACGGATCCATAGTGCGGTCGGGTCCCCGGAACGCCCCAGCACCTGCACGGCGCCGTACTGCGACCAATAGCCCGAACCAGCTTGCACCTCGCGCACGGGCCCGCTCCGGTCCCCGTAGCGCAATCGAACTTGCGCTCCAATCCCGCTCGGATTGCCGGGAGGACCAACGAGCTTGACGCGCAGTCCGGGCTTGCCACCCACATTCCGGAACAGGCGCGTCGGTGCCGCGTTCTCGCTCACGGCGAGATCCAGGCGGCCATCGCCATTGAAGTCCGCGTACGCCGCTCCACGCTGCTCGCCGTAAATCATCAGCCCCGAGCGCTGCCCGGGAACCGCCGTGAGCCTGCCTGTTCCATCACCAAGAAGCAGGAGGCCTCGCCCGGCATCATATCGTGGCGTCGCCGGGTCCGTGGCAAAGAAGTTCTGGCTCAGGAAGACATCCTCGCGTCCGTCGCCGTCGAAATCGGCCACGCCGGCATAGAATGCCGGAGACAACTGCGCCTCGAGCGGAAGCGGTTGGATCTCGAACCGAGCTCCCCGATTCAGAAACACGACGTGTTCCATGGTGGTAGCGCTCAGCCGAATCGCATTCGAGCCACGCGGACCCATCACAGTTTCGATTGTGGCGTCCGCATAGGCGGAGAAGGTCCGCAGCCTGAGCGCCGACGCCGGCAGCGCCTGGCGAATCCGCGCGAAGTCGGTGAAGGGAGCCACGCCGCCAATGCGGCGATCGTCCTGCGCCAGCAGCGTGTTGGGTCCCCGTTCCGTAAAGACTCCGTACAACAACAGCGGTCGCTTTTCGCTGGCTTTGTATTCGGAGTTGCCACCCCAACTCGTGGCGACGATGTCCAGTCGCCCATCCGCGTCCAGGTCGCCCGTCGCGAGACCGTTCCATCGACTATGACGACCGGCCAGACCTTTCATGTCCGCTGCCGCGTGCAACCGGCCACCCTCGTTCAGAAAGATGCGAATGGGCCCCCACTCGAGCGCAACGATGAGATCTGGCCAACCGTTGCCGTCGATGTCGGCGAATACCGAGGACGACACCATGCCGATGTTGGCCAACTGTCGGCTGTTCTCCGTGTCGAGCACCAACCGTCCGGCATCGTTGCGAAGCATCCGCGAGCTTGGCGGCAGCGGGTACCCACCCGGATACACACGCCCGCCGACGAATACGTCCAGGTCTTCGTCGCCGTCGTAGTCGGCGAGCGATAGCGGTCCCACACTCGCGCTATCGCCGGACACGATTGGCGTCAGGGCTCCGGATGTCGGCGAATAGGCAATGACGCTCGGAACGCCGAGCGCGTTGCGCATGGTTCCCATCTCGTAACTGGAAACTCCGGCGATCACCACGCGGCCGCCTTGGCCGTCGGGCCAACCAAGAATGGTGGTCAGGTCTACATGTGCCGCCGGGAATCGGGTCGCGGCTGGCGTGAGCCGACCGCCCTCATTTCGGAACATGGCGAGCGTGCCCGTTCGTCCGGCGCCGACGAGCAGGTCCTCGGCACCATTGTCGTCCACGTCGAACCATGCGACGCTCGGTCCGAGCTGGCTGAATGCGTTGGGCAGGAGTAGCTGGCGCGCATAATCGTCGAAGTACGGGTCCACGTGCCGGTGGCCGCCTAGCTGATCGGATACGTCCTCGAAAAGCGTTTTCATGGAGTCTGCTGCGACATACGCGGCTGAACCAGGTTGTGATTCGCGCTGATCGATCTCATAGAGCCGGTTGGGCTGGGCGCCGGCGATCATGGTGCGTCGCCCGTCACGCCACTCTACTTCGATGGTCACGTTCTTCGACGTGCCAGTCGCGAAGGTGAGCAACGGGTCTGCACTCGAGAGATACAGCCCGCCCGCGACGACCTCGCGTTGCTGCAACGGAAGCGCGCCGCCGAGCACGCGAATCGTGCTTCCAATCCCTGAGGTGTTGGGCTGTTCGCCGCGAAGCCGGATCGCGATCCTCGGCGCCGTGGCGTCGTTGCGAAGCACGGCTGCGGGTTTCCCCAGCCGGTTGATGACGACGTCGAGATCCCCGTCTCCGTCCAGATCGGCGTGTGCCAGACCGTGCGAGATATCCGGCCCCAGGTCAAAACGCCACGCCTGGCTGGCGTCCTCGAACGTCAGGTCACCGCGATTCCTGAAGGCTACGTTGGGCAGCGGGAGCGGCGGGTACTCGAATAACATCCGGCGCCAGTCGAATTCCCTGAGGCGGGTGCGCAGGCGAGACTGCGTGTCGCCGTCCATGATGTCGAAGCGATGTCCGGTGCCAACGAGAATGTCTTCCCACCCGTCGAGGTCCACGTCGAGAAACACCGTGGACCATGACCATCCGGACGCGCCCACGCCGGCGTACCGCGCGATCTCCGCGAACGTGCCGTCTCCGCGGTTCAGCTGCAACGTATTGCGCTGCATTTGTGGACGGTCGTCGCCCACCCCCGGCTGTTTGGCGACGGCGGTATGCGTGGCGATCTGCGTCTTGAGACGACGCGTGTCCCGACTGAGCATGTCCACCTGAAAGAAGTCGGCATGGCCGTCGCGGTTCACGTCACCAACGTCCATCGCCATCGCGGAATTGCTGCTCGACCGCACCGCGAACCACGGCATCAGGCGAAAGTTGCCGCGACCGTCGTTGGTCCAGTACTGGTCGTGATCTTCGAAATCGTTGGCGACCAGAAGGTCAGGGGCGCGATCGTTGTTCAAGTCCACGAACATCGCGGCCAACCCAAAGTCCTCCGGCTCGGCGCTGAGCTGATGGCCGTCTCCGTCGAGGAATCGCGCATTCCGCGCGATCGGCTCGCGGACGAAGCGGCCCGTGCCGTCATTGCGGTAAAACGCATCCGGATCGGCTCTCTGCGCGAGGCTGATCCCGCCCAGGTCCGCCCGATCGACGAGGGTGTACTCCTTACGGAATTGCTCGCGCACCTCGAACCGTCGCGGGGCCACCTGACGCACGACGTGATCGAACGACCGCTCCTGAGGTGACATTCGATCGACCATCGTATACGCCTTGTAATTCGCGACGTACAGGTCGAGCCATCCGTCGCCATCCACGTCCGCGACGGCGATGGTCATGCTGCCGGCCGACGAACTCAACCCACTGTCGCGGTGTTCGGCGAAGCGTCCGGTGCCGTCGTTCACGAACAGCGCGTTCGGGCCGCCCAACGCGACAAGAATGAGGTCGGGATGCCCATCGCCATTTACATCTGCGAACGCGCATCCCGTGGCGCTTCGATCCGGCGTTGCGACACCAGCGCGTGCCGTGATGTCCTCGAAACGGAACCCGCCGGTATTGCGGAAGAGCCGGTTTGCGCCTTCGGTATGCGCGAAGAAGATGTCGGGACGACCGTCGGCATCGACGTCGGCCAGGCACACGCCTGCCCCCTGTGCCAGATGGCGGTTCTGGAGCAGCAGGGAATCGCTGACCGTGTTGATGAACGCGAGCGCAGTGCGCACTGAGTCGAGCGACGTGAATCCGGGAGTGCCGCGGCGTGATACGTCGAGCGCGCGGAAACGGAAACCCCGTTCCTGGTGCCAAGTGGTGTCCGGGCCAGCGCACGCGAGGACGCACAGCGCGAGGAGGCTGACCGGATGGCCCCTCAATCCGCCGTCTCCATCCCGTTCGCAGGCCGTTCCGAAATCTTCTCGCGCGCGTGGCGCGACGGAATTGGGTCGCGCGCGTCGGAAAGGTGCCGCGATTTGGAGATCCACATGCGGCAAAGGTATGACAGAGATGCGCGCCCGGCCATGCGCTAGCGACGTCGCGAGCATGGCGCGTGGTGACGCACGGCGTGTGCGGCGGAGTTACCCCCGTAATGATTCGCGAACCACAAACTGTTCACGAACCTTCTTGATTTCTGTTGTGCATGCCCTGCAACCTTGCCGGGGCAAACGGGCAACGCTGCCTTCCAGCCTAATCCTCCACCACAAGGAAGAGCGAACATGAATCGCTGCAGGTCCCTGTCTATCAACGCCCAGGTGCTGGCACTCGCGCTCGTGTGCGCGGGGTCCAGCGCGCTGTCAGCGCTGTCAGCGCAGAGTACCGGAAGCCTCCGAGGTAGCGTGACGGATTCCGCGAGCGGGCAGCGCATCGAAGGCGCGCAGATCCAGATTGTCGGAAGTACGCGCGGTGCCGTGACCGATGCGTCCGGCGAGTTCGTGATTCGCGACGTGCCCGCGGGCGCTCTGACCGTCCGGGCGCAACGCATCGGCTTCGGATCGTCCAACAGGTCGGTGCGACTGGGCGCGGGCGAAACCGCGACCGTCGATTTTGCGCTCCGTCCTGTGGTGCAGCAGCTCACTGAAGTCGTCGTCACTGGCTACGGTACGGCGCAGCGGCGCGAGGTGAGCAACTCGGTGTCGACCATACAGGGCGTTGAACTGTCCAACTCGCCCGTGGCAGGTTTGGACGGTGCGCTCCAGGGCAAGACAGCCGGCGTCCAGGTGATCCAGAACGCCGGCAATCCCGGCAACGGCATCACCGTGCGCGTGCGCGGATCGTCCTCGTTGTCGGCGACCAATCAGCCGCTCTACGTCATCGACGGCGTCCCGTTGATTCGCGAGGATTTTTCCCAGCTGGACGTTGGTGGCCAGGACATCACCGCGGTCACCGGCATCAGCCCCGATGAGATCGCCTCGCTCGACATTCTCAAGGATGCCGCCGCGGCCGCGATCTACGGATCGCGTGGATCGAGTGGCGTGGTGCTCATCACCACAAAGCGTGGACAAGCGAACCGGCCGAAGATTTCGCTCAACACATACACGGGCTTTCAGAAAGTCGAGAAGCACGTGGATATGATGACCGCCGCCGAATACGTGGGCTACATGTATGAGGCGCTACTGAACGACGGCTATACGGAAGCGGAGGTGCCGGGACAGGTCGGGTTCGATCGCAGTTTCGCTTCTGTGACCACGGACTGGCAGAAGGAGATTTTCCGGAGCGCTCCGGTCCGCGACCTTTCGCTGCAGATGAGCGGCGGCGTGGATCGCATGCAGTATTTCCTGTCCGGCGCGCACTTCCAGCAGGAAGGGATCGTCATCGGATCCGCCTACAGCCGGCAGAATCTGCGCGCCAATCTCGACTTCCGCGCCAACAACAAACTGTCGCTGCGCTCGTCGCTGGGATTCCTGCGCGAGGACAACGATCGCAATGAAAACGACAATACGCTGGACGGCGTGGTCACGAATGCCATCGCAACGCCGGCCATCTATCCGGTGATGCAGCCGACGGGAAACTTCACCAGCACCGACGACGGGTTGCTGTATACCAATCCGGTGGCGATCGGCGTGCTGGATGCGGCCGAAACGCGCACGTATCGCGCGCTGGGCAACATCGAAGGGAACTATCAGTTCACCGAGCGATTTCAGCTCACCTCACGGCTGGGCGGCGATGTACTGAATCTGCGCGACCTGCGTTGGAACTCGCCCACCATCATCGGACGATACGCGGCGAGCGTGGCGGGGGTGGCACAGCAGGGCAACAACACCGCGACGCGCTGGATGTCCGAGACGTTCGCCAACTTCGATCAGCAGTTGTCCAAGAGCCGCCTGGGGATCACGGCGGGCGGCAGCGTCGAATGGAACGAATCGGAGTTGTCGTTCCTGCAGGGTGAAGGATTCGGGAACGAAGGATTCCGGTATCCCGGCAACGCGGGCAAGGTCACCGTGTACGACGGCGACAAGACCGGCCACAACCTGGTCTCCGCGTTCACGCGGGCGAATGTTGGCGTCAACGATCGCTACTTCCTGACGGCCAGCATCCGGTCCGACGGATCGTCGCGATTCGGGAAGAACAACAGGTACGGCGTGTTCCCGTCCGCGTCGCTCGGCTGGATGCTCAGTGACGAGTCGTTCATGAACCGTTTCAGCCGGCTCGGTGACTTGAAGCTGCGCGTCAGCTACGGCGTCACCGGCAATCAGGGCATCAACGACGACTTCGCTCCGGTGAGCCGCTTCGGAAAGGCGAACTACTCCGACGAGCCGGGCATCGCTCCAAGCGCCATCGGCAATCCCAACCTGAAGTGGGAGTCGACCCGCGAATTCGATATCGGGTTCGACCTCTTTGTGATGGGTGGCCGGGTGGGCCTCATCGCGGATCACTATCAAAAGAACACCAACGACTTGCTGGTGCTGCGTCCCATCGCGCGGTCCACCGGCTTCTCGAGTTTCTGGGACAACATCGGGAGCATGCGGAACACGGGATATGAGCTGTCACTCAACACCGTCAATATCCAGCCGAGAATACCGGGCGGTTTCCGCTGGGCGTCCGATTTCAACATCTCCTGGAACAAGAACCTGGTGACGGAGCTCTATAGCGACGAACCGTTCAATAGTGGCGTGCGCAGCATGAATCGGGTGGAGGAGGGTCAACCACTCGGCGCATTCCACTCCCTCATCTTCGACGGCGTGGATGCCGCGAACGGCGATGCGATCTACCGCGACCTGAACGGCGACGGCAGCGTGACGTCGGCCGATCGCGCGATTGTCGGCAGCCCGCACCCGGATTCCTGGGGTGGCCTGACGAATACGGTGTCGTGGAAGGGCCTGGAAGTGCGCGGGTTCTTCCAGTTCAGCCGCGGCGCCGAAGTGTACAACGCCATGCGCATCTTCTCGGGCGACGGCGGCTTCAATCTCGACAACAAGTTTGCCGATCAGCTCGACGCCTGGAAGACACCGGGCCAGGTGACCAGGGTCCCGCGTGCCAGTTGGGACGGGACGTCGGGTGCGGAGCGGGTCTCCAGTGCGTTCATCGAGGACGGCAGCTACACGCGTTTCCAGGAGCTCACGGTGTCGTACGCGGTCCCGCAGCGGCTGACGCGCGTGTCCCAGCTGAAAAACGCGCGGCTCTTCGTGTCCGGCCGCAACCTCAAGACCTGGACGGATTACTCGGGCTACAATCCTGATGTGAACAGCATCGGGTCGAGCACGAACATCCAGTTGGGCACCGATTTCTACGCCTATCCGCTGGCGCGGACGTGGATGATCGGCATCAGTGGCGATTTCTAACCGCACGCACACCCATCATCAGGATTACATCACACATGAGACTCATATCTCTCGCGACCGGGTTCCTGTTGTTCGGCGCGGTGGCGTGCGACGATACGTTGTCCGTTGCGCCCACAAGCGAAGTGCAGGAAGACGATGCGATTGTCGATGCCGGGAGTGCCCGCGCGGCGCTGGCCGGCGCGTACGACGCTCTCCAGAACGGCAACTATTACGGCGGGGACTTTCTTCTGTATTCGGATCTGTTGTCTGCCGACGTCGAGCACACGGGGACGTTCAGCGACTTTGCCGCCACCGACGCCAACCGGGTGTTGCCTGACAACGAGTCGTTGCTCGGTGTCTGGGCCGGGATCTACGCCACGGTTGGCATTGCCAATCAGCTCATTGTGCGCGTGCCGGACGTCCCAGGCATGACACAGGGCGAACGCGACGACATTCTCGGGCAGGCCTACTTCATCCGGGCGCTGGCGTTCCACGACCTGGTGAAGCTCTGGGGACCCATTCCCATGCCACTCGCTCCGCCGTCGAGCATCGAGGCGGCGTCGAACATCCAGAAGACGCCAGTGGCCGGTGTCTACACCCAGATTCTCGCGGACTTGACGCAGGCAGAAACGCTCATTGGCAACACCGGCGACCTCCGCAAAGCCACGGCGGACGCGGCGGTCGCGTTGCGCAGTCGCGTCCAGCTGTACCAATCCAACTGGGCAGCGGTGATCGCCGCGGCCAACTCGCTGGAGGCGTCCTACTCGCTGGCCGGCAACTACGAAGATCTCTTTTCCGAAGAGGGACAGGACACCCCCGAGGACATCTTCCGCGTCTCGTTTACGGCGGTCGAGTTCAACAACATCGGCTTCTACTACATCTCGCGATCGTTCGGCGGTCGGTGGGAAGTAGCCCCGACGGTCGATCTCATCAACCTGTACGGCGTCAGTTCCGATCCGGCGTTCGATCCGGATACCGTCACGATGACGACGGCATTCAATCCGGCTGACCCCCGCGCGGCTTGGAACATTGCGTTCGACGCCCGCGGCCGTAACTACGGTGGCAAGATTCCTACGCCAATCGGCGCCGAGGACATTCACGTCATCCGCTTCGGCGAAGTGATTCTCAACAAGGCCGAGGCGTTGGCGCAGCGCAATGGGGCCGGCGACCTCGTGCTCGCGATCAACGAGGTGAATCGGATACGTGCTCGGGTCGGCGTACCTGCGATCAATCCGGCTGGGCTCACCCAGGCGCAAGTGCTCAACTTGGTGTATCGCGAGCGGCGTTTGGAGCTCGCGATGGAGGGGTTCGCGTGGCCCGACCTGGTCCGGACCGGGCGCGCGATCGCAGTACTTGGCGCGACGGCCGTGCAGCCCTTCGAGCTCCTGCTTCCACTTCCGCAGGCCGAAGTCGACGTCATGTCCGAAGCTGTAAAGCCGACGTTCCAGAATCCAGGCTATTGATTCAGGGTTGGGCCCAGCTTGGCGCCGCGCGTTTCACGATGCGCGGCGCCAAGTTTTTTCTCTAGTGTTCGCGGATTCGGACGCCGCCGTTGGTCGTGGTGGCTCGCACACGCGGCCCGCCACTTCCAAGCTTCGTCGAAATGCGGCGGCCAATGGTGCCCTGAACCGTGATCGGGAAGTCGATGTTCATCCCGCCGTTCACCGTTCCGGTCTCGAGCTGGGCGTTATAGCCGCGTGGGATGTCGAGCGTAACACCCCCGTTCGTCGTCTCCAGGTCCAGTCCGCCGCCAGCCCAGGTGGTCCCGGAGAGGATTGCGCTGACGCCGCCGTTGGTCGTCTCGGCGCGGACGTCGCCGCCAACCTCACGGAGGGTGATTCCACCGTTCACCGCCCGCAAATCCATACGGCCCTGCACGCCGTCCACGGAGACGCCCCCGTTATGGGTGGTCGCCTCGAGGTTCATCCTGCGTGGAACCCAGACTTCGTAGCTCACGTGCCAGCTCGCGTACCTGCGGTTGGACGGGCCGTCCGCGTACACACGCTCGCCGCTCGCCTCGATCTTCACGTCTTTGGCCAGGGCCTGAGCTTCGGCGCGCGAGTCGGCGTAGCTCTGGATGAGCGCGCGCACGAGCACCTCGTTCTTGTCCCAACCATAGAAGCTCACGCCGCCATTGTCCCGGCCGTCTACGAAGAGGCGCTGGCCTACAGGCAGCTTCACATCGCGAACTTCGCAGAAGCGTTCACGGTCGCGGTCGCCGTAATCGTCGCAATTGCGCATGAAGCGATCGGCCCGCGATCCGGGTTGTTGGGCGGCAGCGGGGATGGCCAAAGCAAGGATTGCGAGGGCAAGCAGAGTGGTACGCATCTCAGGGCTCCTGACGGGTTGGGCTGGCTCTTCCCTATGACAGTCCGGCGGGCTGGTTGGTTGGAAGGTCGGGATGCAGTGGGCTATCGGTACGCATATCTTCCCCGCGGTGCCGGACCATCCCGGCTACTCGTACCCGTACCTCATTTTCCCATGCGCTACGTCGTCCTTGCGCTCGTCGCGACCACGGTTTCCGTGGGCCAGCCCGTATCCGCCCAGTCCACCAAGCAAGCCCAGGGCAGGTCAACCCAAACACCAGAACGCCATTGCGCGTCCGACAACGCCGGTCTCACGCTGCCCACGGGATTCTGTGCGACGTTGTTCGCGGATTCGCTGCCTACGCCGCGTCAGATGGACGTTGCCCCCAATGGCGACGTCTTCGTGGGGCTCCGCGGGGTGACGGCCAACGCTGGTCAGGGGAGGGCCGCCGTTCCGGGCGGCGTGATGGTACTGCGTGACGCCAATGGCGACGGACGCGCTGAGCGACGCGCGAAGTTTGGCGAATTCTCCGCGACTGCGGTCAAACTCCAGGGCAACCAGCTGTTCACCGAAACCGGAAGCGCGATTCTGCGCTACACCTGGAAACCCGGCGCCATGAGTGCCTCCGCACCCGACACGATCGTGGGCGGGCTGCCTGGCGATCGGTCGCACACGGCCAAGACCTTCGTGATTCACCGCGGCAGTCTCTACGTGAATCACGGTTCGCCCACCAATGCGTGTCAGGAGAAGGATCGCGTTCCCGGCTCGAAAGGGATGGACCCGTGTCCGGACCTCGCGCAGCGCGCCGGCATCTGGCGCTACCAGATGAACAAGAAAGGACAGACCATCGCCGACGGTGAGCGCTTTGCCACGGGCATTCGCAATGCCGTCGCCATGGCCATCGAACCGCGCAGCAATGCCCTCTACGTCGTTCAACATGGCCGCGACATGCTCTCGAACAACTGGCCCGCCATGTTCACCGACGCCAAGAGCGCGGAGAACCCGGCGGAGGAACTGTTTCGCGTCACGCGCGGCTCCGACTTCGGCTGGCCGTACTGCTACTTCGATGCAGATCTGAAACAGAAGGTGCTGGCGCCGGAATACGGCGGGGACGGCACAACGGTTGGTCGGTGCGCAGACAAGACCGGAAACGTCGGCTATTTCCCCGGACATTGGGCGCCCAACAGCCTGCTCTTTTACACGGGGCGCTCGCTGCCGGCGCGATATCGTGACGGGGCGTTCATCGTATTTCACGGCTCGTGGAACCGCGCTCCCCAGCCCCAACAGGGATTCAAGGTTGTCTTTCAGCCCATGGCGCAGGGCCGCGCCACGGGTGACTACGAAATCTTCATCGATGGCTTCAGCGTGAACGGCCAGCCGACGGCGACGCTGGGTGGGCGGCCCATGGCCTTGGCCCAGGGGCCGAAGGGGGAGCTCTACCTGTCCGATGACTCTCGCGGGCGTATTTGGAAGATCAGCTACGAGGCGGCCAGATGAACAGGTTGCAGCAATTGCACGACGCCGGCGTCGCCATCTGGCTCGATTTCATCGAGCGATCCATGCTGCACAACGGCAATCTCGAGCGTCGCGTGCGGGACGATGCCCTTACGGGGATGACGTCGAACCCCACCATCTTTGAGAAAGCGCTCGCCGAGGGGTCGGCCTACGACGCGCAGTTGCGTGAGGCCCGTGCAGATCTGACCGCAAGGGAGCTGTTCGAGCTGGTGGCGACCACCGATGTCCGCGACGCGTGCGTCCAGTTCCGCGGGGTATATGACAGGTCCGGCGGCGACGACGGGTACGTCTCCATCGAGGTGTCCCCCAATGCCGCGCACGACGCGAAGGCGACCGAGGAGGAAGCGCGGCGCCTCTGGACGACCGTGAACCGTCCGAATCTGCTCGTCAAGATTCCCGGGACCGTCGAGGGGGCCAAGGCAGTGCGACGCGTCATCGCCGACGGCATCAACGTCAACATCACCTTGCTCTTCTCCCTCGCCGCGCACGATCGCGTGATCGAGGCGTACATCAGCGGCCTGGAGGATCGGGTCAACCGCGGCGCCCCCATCGACACGCTGGCATCGGTGGCGTCGTTCTTCGTTTCGCGCGTGGACACGGAGATCGACAAGCGGCTCGACGCGGCAAAGGCGGCACCGGCCCTCAAAGGGAAAGCCGCGGTCGCAAACGCGAAGCTGGCGTACCAGCTGTTCCTCGAGCGCTTCTCATCGCCGCGATGGAATGCGCTCGCAGCGCGGGGCGCACGAGTTCAGAAACCGCTCTGGGCAAGCACGAGCACCAAGAACCCCGCGTACCGCGACGTGATGTACGTGGAAGAACTGATCGGACCACGCAGCATCAACACGCTGCCACCGCAGACGCTGGAAGCATTCAAGGATCACGGCGTGACGCGCCGCACAGTGGATCAGGAGGTCGGCGATGCCCGGCGCCGGCTGGACCAACTCGAACGCGCTGGCATCTCCATGAACGACGTGACGGACACGCTGCTGACCGAGGGACTGGCCTCGTTCCAGAAGTCGTTTGATTCGCTGCTCGCCGGACTGGAGAAGAAATCCAAACAGCTTGGCCGCGACCTGGCTCTGCGGGCGGTCTGACACTTTGCCGATGAGTGACTGCCGAACGAAAATCGTTTGCACGCTGGGCCCTGCGACGTCAACGCGTGAGGCGCTTCGCAGCCTCGTAGACGCTGGCATGAATGTGGCCCGTATCAACTTCTCGCACGGCACGCACGAGCAACACCGGCAGACCGTTGCGCTCGTGCGCGCAGTCGCCGAGGACCTCAAGCGTCCCATCGCGATCCTGGGGGACTTGCAGGGACCGCGCATCCGGATTGGCGACCTCGCTGGCCCTATCCAGCTGGAAAGCGGCAGCGAAGTGGTCCTGACGCCAGAAGCCGAAGTCGCCCATTCCAACGAGATACCCGTGACGTACGAGCGGCTCGCGGATGACCTGCATGCCGGCGAACGGATCCTCATCGACGACGGCTTGCTGGACCTGGTCGTGGTCGAGGTCAGCAAGCCGCGCGTGAAGGCGCGCGTGCTGCACGGCGGACCGCTTCGCAGCCACAAGGGGATGAACTTTCCAGGCGTGACCGTCAGCGCGCCGTCGCTGACGGAAAAAGACCGCGCGGACGTCACCTTTGCGATCGACCAGGAGCTGGACTATCTGGCGCTGAGCTTCGTGCGACGCGCGATCGACGTTGACGAGCTGCGTCTGTTGGTGCCCAAGGGCCTGTTGATCATCGCGAAAATCGAGAAGGATTCGGCGCTCGAGAACATCGAAAGCATCGTGCAGGCGTCCGACGGCGTGATGGTCGCTCGTGGCGATCTCGGAGTGGAGTTGCCATTCGAGGAAGTACCGTTGGCGCAAAAGCGAATCATCGCGCTGGCCAACCAGGCGGGACGGCCGGTGATCACCGCGACGCAGATGCTCGAATCCATGGTGACCCATCCGAGACCCACCCGGGCCGAAGCCAGCGACGTCGCCAACGCTATCCTCGACGGCACCGATGCCGTGATGTTGTCCGCGGAGACGGCGGCGGGGAAGTATCCCAGCCTCGCGGTCATGGCGATGAGCCGAATCATCTCGGAGATCGAAAAGCATCCGCCGGCGCAGCGCCGCGATGAGCGGTATCCGCGCGGGAGCACGATTTCGACGGAGTTCGCGATTGCCGCGGCGAGCAGCGCCGCCCAGCGGATGCTCGGGTCTCCCTGCCTGATCGTATTCACGAAGAGCGGATTCAGCGCTCGGATCGTGTCGTCGCATCGGCCAAACGTGCCCATCCTGGTGTTGACGGACATCCCGCGCACGTACCGCCAGTTGGCGCTGATCTGGGGTGTGATTCCGGAACTCGTGCCGCACGCCAATTCGTACGATGAGATGGTGCGTCTCGCGCTCGCCGCCGTGAAGCGCCGCGGTCTTGCCAAACCCGGTGACAAGGTGGTGGTGACTGCTGGCGTGCCGTTCGACGTGCCTGGATCCACCAACTCGCTGAAGATCGAGACGGTCTAGCGGCGCTCGGCCAAGTGAAGCTCACCTTCCTGGGAACCGGCACGTCGTTCGGCGTCCCCCAACTGGGATGCCACTGCGCCGTATGCAGATCCCCGGATCCGAGGGACCGGCGAACTCGCGTCGGAGCGGTGATCGAAACCAACGGCGGGACGAGGATCCTGATCGATACGCCGCCCGAGTTGCGGCTGCAGCTGGTGAGTGCCGGCATCGACCGCGTTGATGCGGTCCTCTATACGCACGACCACGCCGATCACACCCACGGCATCGACGATCTGCGCGCCATCTCGGTGCGGCGTTCGGGTCCGTTGATGTTCTACGGTTCGGCCGAGACGATCGAAAGCGTTTCGCATCGGTTTGGCTACATCTTCGACCAGCGCATGCGTCCGCTGCCAGGCACGTCGAAGCCAGAGGGGAGCTCGAGAATAGTCACCGCCAACGAGACGTTCACGGTGGGCGACGCCAAAGTGCTCGCCGTGCAGGTACCGCACGGACCGTGGTCCGTCTTCGGTTACCGGATTGGGAACCTCGCGTACCTGACCGACGCCAAATCCGTACCCGCCGACGTCATCGAGAAGCTCATGGGCGTGGAAGTGCTGGTCATCAACGCGTTGTTCCGAACGGAACATCCCACTCACTTGAGCATTCCCGAAGCCATCGATGTGGCGCAGAGCGTCGGCGCCGAGCGGACGTATCTTACGCATCTCACCCATGAGAACTTTCACGCCGACCTTGAGTCCGAGCTCCTGCCACGCGGCATTACGCCAGCGTTCGACGGGCTCACCGTGCGCATCGACTAGCGCCCCTGGCACCTCATGATTCATCTCGACTACACGAACATGCTCGCCGCCGGCGTCAGCGGCGGCATACCGGAGAAGGACTGGAGTGGCGCCGAGGCGCTCTTCGCGAAGGCACATGCCGTCCTGCAGGAGCGCCGCGCGACAGGCGAGCTCGGATTCCTGGACCTCCCTGGCGATGCCAGACTGCACGCGCAGTCCACCGATTTTGCCAAGAAAACGCGCGGCAAGTTCGACGATGTGGTCGTCCTTGGCATCGGCGGGTCGGCGCTCGGGCCGATTGCGCTGCGTTCGGCGCTCCGGAAGCCGCAGTGGAACCTGCTGGATGCGGGTGAACGCGACCTGCGCCCGCGCCTGCATGTACTCGACAACCTCGATCCCGTGACCATCGCTGCACTGCTGGACCGGGTGAAGCTGGAGCGCACGCTGTTCGTGGTAACGTCGAAGTCCGGCGGCACCGCGGAGACGATGGCGCAGTACCTCGTGGTGCGCGATCACATCGAGAAGCACAGCTTGTCCCCGAAGGATCATGTGGTGTTCATCACGGATCCACAGAAAGGCGCGCTCAGACCGATTGCCAGGCAGGAAGCCATTCCCGCGCTCGACATTCCTGCCAACGTTGGTGGAAGATTCAGCGTGTTGTCACCCGTCGGTGTCCTCCCCGCCGCGCTGATCGGGATCGACACCGCGAGGCTGCTGGCCGGCGCCGGCGAGATGGCGCAACGATGCGCGGGCGCAATACTGCGCGAGAATCCAGCGGGGGTGTTCGCTCTGCTCCAGTTCCTGGCTGACGACCGGGCCGGGAAGCACGTGCACGTGCTCATGCCCTACAACGACGCGCTGCGCGATATGGCCGCGTGGTTTGTGCAGCTTTGGGCGGAAAGCCTGGGGAAAGCGCGAGCAGACGGCGACCACGTGGGACCCACGCCGCTGGCCGCGCTCGGGGCCACCGATCAACACAGCCAGGTGCAATTGTTCATGGAAGGACCGGCGGACAAGACGATCACGTTCATCGCGGTGCCACCCAGGGACGACATCGAAATCCCGAAGCTGCACGGCAACGTCGCCGAGCTCTCGTACCTCGGCGGACACCCCCTCGGCGAGGTCCTGGACATCGAACGTCGAGCCACGGCCGGCGCGTTGGCCATGCGCGGACGGCCAAACATGACCTTCGAGCTCGAGGCGGTGGATCCGTGGCATGTGGGCGGTCTGCTGATGCTTCTGGAGATCGCGACGATCTATGCTGGCGCGCTGTACGAGGTGAATCCGCTGGACCAACCGGGCGTGGAGCTGGGGAAGCAGTTCACGTACGGCATGCTTGGACGGCCCGGATTCGATGCGGCTCGGACCGAGTGGGAGATGCTCCCGAAGCCTGATCCCAGGTATCGGGTTTAGGAGCGGGGACAAGGAGTTAAATTGCGTCCCATGGATTCCATCAACAGGATGTTCGGCACCGCCATCGATGTTCGCGACGGGAGCGTCACCGTCAGGGACGAGTCCGCGCTCAAATCGGACAAGTTGGACCAACTCATCCGCGCCGCCGTGTTTGGCGATAAGGACGAGAAGGAATACGCTCGCTGGCTGTTGTGGGAGATCGGTCAGCAGGTCGGCGTTCGACCGGCCTCCATTCACGACCTCTATATGGCCCGCGGGCGCGGGGAAATTCGCGGCTTTACGGTTCCGGCCATCAACGTCCGCGGACTTTCCTACGATACGGCGCGGTCGATCTTCAGGACCGCCATCAAGCTCAAGGCCGGTGCCTTCCTGCTCGAGATCGCGCGATCGGAGATCGGGTACACCGAGCAGCGTCCCGCGGAGTATGTCAGCGTGATGATCGCGGCTGCGCTCCGTGAAGGGTATCGCGGACCGGTGTTCATTCAGGGCGACCACTTCCAGGTCAACGTCAAGAAATGGAAGGTGGACCCCAAGGCCGAAGTGGACGCCGTGAAACTCCTGGTGAAGGAGGCCGTGGCCGCAGGCTTCTACAATATCGACATCGATACTTCCACGCTGGTGGATCTCAGCAAGAAGATGCTCGACGAACAGCAACGGCCGAACTACGAGGTGGGCATCGACATTTTGAAAGCTGTTCGAGCCGCGGAGCCGAGCGGCGTGACGATCTCCGCGGGCGGCGAGATTGGCGAAGTGGGGACCGAGAACTCCACCGAACCTGAACTTCGCGCGTTCATGGATGGGTTCATACGGTCGCTGCCGAAGGGCATGGCGGGACTCTCCAAGATCAGCGTGCAATCGGGCACGTCGCATGGCGGCGTTGTTCTGGCCGACGGCACGATCGCCGATGTGAAGCTCGACCTCGACACGCTCGAGCGGCTGTCCACGGTGGCCCGCGAAAAGTACGGGTTAGCCGGCGCGGTACAGCACGGCGCGTCAACGCTGCCGGATACCGCGTTCAACAGCTTCCCTCAGCGGGAGACGTGTGAGATTCACCTGGCCACGAACTTCCAGACCATGCTCTTCGACGCGCTGCCCAGGGCACTGCGTGACGAGATCTACGAATGGTTGCGGGAGAACGCGAAGGACGAACGGAAGGAGAAGGACTCCGACGAGCAGTTCTTCTACAAAACGCGCAAGAAGGCGCTGGGACCTTTTAAGCGGAAGATCTGGGATGTGCCGGCGGACGTTCGCGCCAAACTCGGCGAATTGTACGACAAGAAGTTTTCGTTCCTGTTCGAACAGTTGGCAATCGGCGGGACCGCGAAGTACGTCGCCAAGTACGTGAAGCCGCCGCTCCAGCATCGCCCGCAACCGGCCGAGGGCCACGTGACCATGGCGGCGGCGCCGGACGATACGTCCCTCAGCGACTAGCGTTCGGTCGGGGCAGGTGGTGCCTTCGTATGGGTGATCTGTGACGGGCGAGGGACTGGCGGGTCGCGGAGATCTAAGTAGCCTTTGGCTGACGACGCTGCAGGACGTCGTCGGTCGCGCAGCGCACGAAGTGAAGGATGCGCTCAACGGCGTGTCTCTGAACCTGGAGGTCATCCGGTCGCGCACCGGGCGGCCAGAAACGGCGGCGAGCGCCTTGAGCAGTTTCGCCACGGCGGCCGCCGACCAGTTCGATCTGCTTGCTATCCGGACAGAGGCGCTGTTGTTCCTCCTCCGGTCGCATCAGCCGGCCTCGGGCCAGGCGGACGTCGGGCTGACCTTGCGACACCTTGGCAATTTGCTGGTGCCGGCGACAAAATCCGATGGAGGCAGGTTGGAAGTGACCGGCGCAGAGCACTCAGTGCCAACCAGCGCACCGGCGGCCGCGGTTCGGCTGTCGTTGGCGTCGGGGCTCATGGCCGTGACCCGAGCCGGAGGGGTAAGCCGGTGCGGACTGGAACGCGGTGCCGAAACAGTGGTCCGCTTTTCGCACGAGTCCGCTGGCAGTTGCACCCTGGACCCAGCGATAGCGGCTGCCTTGGCGGAGCATAACATCAGAACTCAGAGGTCCAACGGGGACCTCGTCATCGTGTTTCCAGGATCCTGAACTCCCATGGCACCACGCACTGAATCGAAGCCCCAAGGCCGCATCCTCATCGCGGACGACGAAGCTGCCATTGCGAACGGCCTGAGCGCCATTCTGACGGACGCCGGCTATCAGGTGGAGGTTGCGGCAGACGGCCAGAAGGCGCTCGAGCGACTGCAGAGCGACCGGTTTGGTGTCGTCCTGGCCGACCTCAAGATGCCGAAGCTCGATGGCATTGCCCTGCTCAAAGCCATCCGCGAGCGGAAGATCCCGACAGAGTTCGTGATGATCACCGGTCAGGGATCCACGGAGCTCGCCATCGAGGCCATGAAGGAAGGGGCGGCCGACTACATC
>JANNJV010000455.1:0-6405 GCA_031395945.1 Gemmatimonadota bacterium
GGCCGACGACGACTTTCTGGGCTTGTGGCGCGGGGTGGAACGGGACATAGTTTCAGGGACGGATCCGGGCGAAGCGCTGCTCAACAGGGCGCGTGAGGTGCCATCCCGCGGTCCGCCTCCGGTTTCCCCGCCCGCACCGAGTGGGCGACCGGACGTTTCGGAGACCCAAGACCGATAAGCGCATGACCGTTGCGAAGCAGCACGCCACCGCGATTGCGGTTTCACTCGCGATGCTCACCACTGGTGAGCACGCGGTGGCGCAAAATGCTTCGGAACTCGAGCTTCGCCTGGACGCCGGAAGCACCGTGTCGTCGCGCTCGCGTGCGGTTCCAATGCGCGCGATGGCATTTACGCCCAGCGTGCGATACGCCGATTCACGCATGACGCTCAGCGGGAGCGGTTCGGCGTGGCTTGGTGCCGACCGGTGGCTCCTTGGCAACAGCGAAGCGACTATCGAGGCCTACACGCCGCTCCTGCATGGTGTCCGCGCCGAAGTCCGCGCCAACGCCAATCGCCGGTTCCTTGATCCGGCCAATCAAAGCGATCAACTCGATGCCGGCGGCCGGCTTCACTTCATGCGTCAGCGTGCCGGCATCTGGCTGGGCTCCGGCGTTGCGCGGCCGCTGCGGGCGACTACCGTGTCCAACGTCAACGTGAGTTCGGGTGGCGTCTGGACGCGACTGGGGCCGGCTACGCTTCGGGGAAGCGTCACCAGCTTCTTCTTCACGAAGCTGTCCAGTCCGGACACGATCCAGGGTTCCGTTCCGTGCGCAACGCTCGCCACGTCGACTCCCACGACAGCGATCGATGGTCTGTCCTCTATCCAGTCCACGGCCTCGGGATGCCGGCACCAATCCCGGCTTACGGACTTCGAAGCCAGCGTGAAGTGGGAACACCGTCTGATGGAGTTGACGGTGCGCGGCGGGCAGCGCATGGGCGACAGCTTCGACGCGACGCCGGAATCCCGTCAGTGGGCCTCAGCGCAGGCCGCTGTCTGGATCTCCAGCCAACTAGCGGCCGTCGCCGGTGGCGGTCGCGAACCGGCGCAGCCGACGCGCGGTTTGCCCGCCCGAAGCTTTGGCTCGCTGGGTCTCATGCTCGCGTATTGGCCCATCCCCCGAGGCGTCGTGCCGGTGGAAACGCCGCTGAGCCAGGTGCAGGCGTTCGAACTCCGCGCGGCGGGCACCGAGGTGCAGCGGATTACCGCCCGGATTGGCGGCGTTGAGAGCGTCGAGATCATGGGCGACTTCTCGGAGTGGACACCCATGCCGTTGATCCGGCGCGGCCGGGACATGTGGGAATTGCTGATTCCCATGACCCCCGGCGTGCATCAGATCAATCTTCGCATCGACCGCGGCCAGTGGATTGCCCCACCCGGAATGCCAACCGCGAAGGATGGGTTCAACGGTGAAGTTGGGGTGCTGGTTATCAAATAGGCTGTGTGGATTGTGGGCTTTGGACCCAAGCAAACAAAACCGCGACATCAAACTTGATGTCGCGGTTTTGCTTTCCAGTTATAGCCCAGAACCCAGGGCCCAGTTAGGGCGTCAGCGGCGTCGGCTTGCGCGGCAGTCTTTCGTCGCGATTGGCGGTGAGATACACAAACGACGCGACAATCACGGCGTTCTTCTTGAGATCGTCCGCCTGTAGCCGATCGAACTGATCCTGGTTCGAGTGATGCGTGAACGTGCTGTACTCCAGCGGATCCTGAATGAACTGGAATCCGGGGAGTCCGATTCCGTCGAACGCAACGTGATCAGTGCTACCGGTGTTTCTGATGGTGGTCACGCGCATGCCGAGATCTTTCAGCGGCTCCATCCACTGCTGGAAGATCGGCCGCACGGCCTCGTTGCCTTGGGCATAGACGCCGCGCATGGCGCCGCTCCCGTTGTCCATGTTGTAGTACGCCGAGAACTTCTCGTACGCAGGTTTGGCCTTGAGTCCGGTGCTGTCCCGAACACCAAAGTTCTCGCGAACGTAGGCGCGCGAGCCCAATAGTCCCTGCTCTTCGCCAGTCCAGAGGGCGATCCGGACCGTGCGCTTCATCGGCAGACCGCTCGCCTTGAGGATCCGAAGCGCCTCGAGCATCACCGCCGAGCCGGCAGCGTTGTCGGTGGCACCCGTCCCTGAGTGCCACGAATCGAAATGGGCCCCCAGCATCACGAGTTCCTCGCGAAGCCGGCGGTCGGTCCCCGGAATCTCGGCGACGATGTTGAAAGAGTTCAGGTCCGCGTCGTAGAAGCGGTTGTCGGCCTCGACCTCGACCTTCACCGGAACGCCCTTGTCGAGTGTGCGCGCAATACGATTGTACTGTTCGGCGGCGATGATGATCGTCGGCGCTGTCTGCGGCGCATCGAGCGTACGCGCGCCGGTCGCCGAGGCAACCATGCTGCCTCCGTCGCTTCGGCCGGAGCCGGGACGGAGCTCGCCCGCAATCCCTTCCGTTCGGTACAACTCGGCGCGCTGGCGATTCAGCTCCTGAGCAGCGCGAAACCGCTCGGAGTTCGGGCCACCGCCGGCACCCGGCCCGCCCTGCTGCGCAACGGGATTCGCCGCCATGGAATCCAACTGCACGTCGCTCCAGCGCCGCGCCAAGGCATCGAAGTGTGGGCGGATCGTCGGTGGATTCACGGCCATGATCCACTTGCCGCGCAGCGTGCCACGGTATTTCGGGATGTCGGCCGCGCTGTCGATCCGGACCATCGCCACGTCGCCAACGACAGGCCCATTCGTGCCATACGACCACGCACCCGAATACGCGATGAGCGGATACGACGTGGGCGCTACCACGCGCGCGCTCAGCTTCTCGTTGCTCCAGCCTCGGCCAAAGGGTCCCCACATCTCGAATCGCGGGTTGCTCATTCCCCAGCTCTTGAGTTGCCCCAGCGTCCATTCACCGGCCGCCTTCGCCTGGGGCGATCCGGTTAGTCGCGATCCGTGTACGTCGGTGAGAAAGCTGGCGATTTCCATCACTTTGGATCGCTGCATGCCTTCGTCGCGAATCCTGGCGAGTGCCGGCAAATCGATTTTCTCGGCTTGCTGTGCCAGCACAGGCGAGACGAACAGCAGGGCGCCGAACGCGCTACGCGTGGCGACACGGAACAGGTACGACATCACTGAATCTCCGGTAAGGAAGGGACGGCTCGAGCAGTGACAGCAACGGTGCGTTCTCATGATACGCCGCCGGTGGCCAGGACGTTCGCCTCGAAACCCCGCCGCTACGTGGTCGTAAGGACAGCCACCTCCACTTCCCCAGTCAAGCTCATGCACCTGCGTCGGCTCTCCCTGATGGTTCTTTCGGTGTTCGCAGCGTCCCGCGCCGCCGGCCAGAGTTTGGATCTGACCGTCAATCAGACGGGTTTGAGTATCGGAGACTCGCGGTTCGTTCGAGGCGTGCGGCTCAACTTCCGCGACCGCAGGATGGAGCGCGTCATCGGAGTGAACGCGACGCTCTGGTCGCCATACAACGACGCGCGTGGCGGCGTGGTCCAGGGCTTGGCGCTCGGACTTCCCGTTACCGGAGCACGACGGATCGAAGGCGCCGGCATCGGCATTTTGGGCATTGGCACCGACGGCGATTTTCGCGGTATTGGCGTCGGCGGCATTGGCATCGGAGCCGGAGGTGACGCACGGGGAATCATGCTGGGCGGCTTCGGCGTTGGCAGCGGTGGCAACGTTTCAGGACTGACTATTGGTGGCTTTGGCGCCGGCGCGGGTGGCGACATTCGCGGGATCACGATCGGTGGGTTTGGCGCGGGATCCGGAGGATCCATCGAAGGGATCACCATCGGCGGATTCGGCGCGGGCGCGGCCGGAGGCATTCGCGGCCTTACCATCGGAGGCTTTGGTGCTGGAACCGGTGGAGACATGACGGGCATCACGATCGGCGGGTTCGGCGCTGGCGCTGGCGGAAGTGTCCGCGGACTTACGATTGGCGGCTTCGGAGCTGGGGCCGGCGGCGACATCACCGGCATCACGATCGGAGGCTTCGGCGCGGGTGCGGGTGGTACGATGCGCGGTCTGGCCATTGGCGGCTTTGGCGCGGGCGCGCCGCGCATTCGGGGCATCGTGCTGTCCGGGATTGCTGCGGGCGGACACGATGTCTATGCCGGTGTCCTCTCACCGTTGTACTTCAAGATCGAGAGTGAGCGGGACGGACCGATGGGAAGGATGAAAGGCGTTTCGGTCAGCTCATTCAACCACATCAAGGGCGAGCAGTTCGGCCTTTCCGTCGGGTTGCTGAACTACGCGTGGGAACTGCACGGCTGGCAGGTGGGCGTGCTCAACTACGCGCGCAACAATCCGCCGGGACTGCGACTGCTACCACTGTTCAACAAGCGCTGGCAGTAGGAGCCGCTTCAATTAGTCAGCTGCGACCGTGCCAAAGTCATAGCCCGGCACGGATACACGCGGGATCGGTTTACCGGTCACAGCTTCGATCGTGCGAACCATCGCGATCTCGTCAGGCGCCATGAACGTGAACGCATCGCCCTCTTTCGACGCGCGGCCGGTGCGGCCAATGCGGTGGACGTAGTCTTCAGGCTGCTGCGGAACGTCATAGCTGATCACGTGCGTGATGCCTGAGATGTCGAGGCCACGCTGAGCGATGTCCGTAGCGACCAGCACCCGAATTGTTCCCGCCTTGAAGTCGGCGAGTGCTTTCGTGCGTTGCGCCTGCGTCTTGTCGGCGTGCATGGCCGTCGCCTCGATGCCTTCGCTCTGGAGGTGACGCACCACCCGGTCCGCGCCAATCTTCGTTCGCACGAATACCAGCACAGAATCCAGCTCTCCGTCCTTGAGCAGATGTGCCAACAACGCGCTCTTTCTTTCACGCGGCACAGGATACACCGCATGCGTGACCGTGTGCGCGGCTTCGGAACGACGTCCGATCTGCACGACCAGCGGCTTGCGAAGGTATTTCCTGGCGAGCACCTCGACTTCCGGCGGCATCGTCGCGCTGAACAGCAGGGTCTGCCGGTACTTTGGCATTTCAGCGACTAACCGGTTGATCTGGGGCGCGAAACCCATGTCGAGCATGCGATCGGCTTCGTCCAGCACGAGTATCTCGAGATCGTCGAAAACGACGTTCTGACGCTCGACATGATCAATGAGGCGTCCGGGCGTGGCAACGACGACGTCCACGCCGCGCAGTAGCGCCTTCTGCTGAGGCTCCAGCGGCACCCCGCCATACACCGCAATCACCGACAGCTGAGAGTGTTGCGAGTACTTCTGCACGCTCTCCTCGACTTGCATGCACAGCTCTCGGGTCGGCGTCAACACCACCGCGCGGGTGCGGCCCGGGCCGCCCATCAACTGGTTGACGAGAGGGAGCGTGAACGCAGCGGTCTTTCCGGTCCCTGTCTGCGCGAGTCCGATGACGTCGCGTCCCCGGAGGATGAGCGGAATTGCTTCGCTCTGAATCGGGGTTGGGGTTCGATACCCTGCATCTCGAACGGCCTGCAGCACTGCTTCGGAAAGCCCCAGCGACTCGAATGAATCGGTCTCGCCGGTAATCACTTCTGTCTCAGTTGTTGCCAGCTCCATATGCCTCTAAACCTAATTGCGATAATGATTTGGCGCCACGGCTACCTGCCTTCTGATGCTGAAAGAAAACGAAGAATCTCCGGACTCACGCGGTCGGGGCACTCTTGCATGACAAGGTGGCCGCCCTCCTGAATTGGCACTACGCGTGCCGATGGGATGAGCCTGGCTCGCGTAGTACCACCGCGCACGATCCTGTCCCGCCCTCCAGTAATGACGAGCACCGGTATCCGAAGGCTTCTCAATTTCGTGGCGGCGGTCCGACGCCAGGTGGCCCGGTGCACGCAGGCCCGACACGCCCAGGCGAATTCATCGAACTGCGTGGGTGCCCAGTACTCGTCGATGTCGCGCTCAGTGGGGCGCCCGTCCGTGGCGTAGGCAAGTTTGAGCACCAGTCTGACCAGCTGCCGCGTGAGCACCCAGCGCGACACACGATTCACGAACACCGGCGAAATCATCTTCAGCGGCGCAATGATCGGCACCGTCCCAAGGCCGGTCGCATTGATCAGGACCAGCCGCTCTAACCTCCTGTCACCGCGAGTCGCGAGCTCGAGTCCAAGCGAACCGCCCATCGAATGCCCCACGAATGCAAAACGTTGCAGGCCCGCGGCCACGACGACGCCGAGCACCGCGTCGCACAAGGAGGCTGTCGTGTACATCGCCGGATTCAGGGGCTTGTCGCTCAGTCCGTGACCGGGGAGGTCGATCGCAATGACGCGGTATCCCGCAGCCGCCAGTGCTGGTATCGTTTCGGCAAACGAGTAGATGTTGCCGGCCCACCCGTGCACGAGGACGACAGCGTCGTCTTTCGCAGGACCGCTCTCGACAACGCGTACGGCCACGCCACTCTGCAGCGTAAGCATC
>JANNJV010000268.1:0-2112 GCA_031395945.1 Gemmatimonadota bacterium
CTTGTGGATGGCGCAGCGTCGCAGCAGCTCGGTCAGCTCGCGGGGCGCAACGAACAACGTTCGACGGCGAGCTGGTGGGGATACACGCCTGGCACCCCCGATCGCGCGTTCGCCGACTGGATCGTCGCGGCGCCCGCCGGCACGGCATTCGACGCCAAGGCGAGTCACGAACGCGCGGGAAGCGCCCACGCCAGACTGGTATTGGGTGGGAAGGCCAAGTGAATCAGGAGCAGCACCATGATTAAGCGTTTCATCATTCCCCTACTGGTCACGGGCCTCATCGCGGTCGCACCCGCGTTCGGCGACTCGAGTGAGATGGTCATCGAGATCTACCGCATCGCGCCCGGCAAGCACGAAGAGTTCGTGCGCCAGATCGCGCTCTTCGACCAGGCGAATGCCGAGGCCGGCCTGCCGCCGCGGCAGTTCTTCGTGCACCAGGGCGGAGCCTCGTGGGATTTCCTGATCCTGCAGCCGGCGCATCACACGGACGAGGAGAGCGCGAAGCTCGATGCGGCCTTCAAAAAACTCGGCATCCCGCAGGGTGCGTAGTTCTTCGCGACGTTCCGGCAGCTCCTTCTAGAGCACACGGACACGAACGTGGAGGCGACGACGGCGGCGGAGTACCTGAAGAAGCTGGAGTGACTGGCGCCGCCCCAAGCCGGAGAGCTCGTGGCGCGACCCTCTCGGATAAAATGTTCTTTAAATCAGTTAGTTAGATAAGGTCTGGGCGGTCTGGTCGTCAGCCTGCCAGGCCCCCGAACGGCCCAGAAATACGGGCTGTTATAGCTAATATGCTTTGGTTATAGTTTGTACACATACGGTCCTCTTATCGGCGCCGAAACTAATGACTACTCCAGACCAGGCAGCGATTCAGGCGCTGCGCAGCGACCTGGCGTTGCAGATCGCGCGTCACGTGCAGCGTGATGGACAGACCCAGGTTGCGACCGCAAAGCGCTTGGGCATTCCGCAGCCCACGATGAGCAAGATCATGCGTGGACAGGTGGAGGCTGTTTCGCTCGAACTCATGCTGAGGATCGCGGTACGCGCCGGACTCTTCGTCGTGCTGCAGACCGGGAAAGACCCGGCGGAGGCCGGGGTGTATGTCTCCGGCCACGCGACCTCAATGCCGGCACGCATCAAATCCCGCATTGCCGAAGCGGCCCGCAACGCAGTGAGTGAGAGTGCCCGTTCCATGACACCGGAAAAGCGTCTCGAGGCCCACCTGAAACACAGCGAACTCGTCGGCGCACTTCATCGCGCCGGGATGGAACACCGCAGCTCTTCGATCCGGAGAACCCGGTGAGCACGACCGGACCCGGCCAATCGCTGCTTCTGCTCCTTGATGTCGTCGCCGTCCTCCAGGAGCGAAGCATCGAGTACGGAGTGGTCGGCGCGACTGCTGCATCCGTGTACGGAACCGTTCGCGCCACCTCCGACGCCGACGCCCTCGTATCAGTGCCACTGCGCGAACTGGCCGATCTCGAACAGCGAATCCGCAAAACCGGCTTGACGACGGAGCTCCATCGGGGCGACTCAGAGGACCCCATCCACGCATTGCTCGCGATCAGCGATGAGTTTGGCAATCGCGTGGATCTTCTCGGCGGACTTCGGGGACTCGACCCGGCGGCATTCGAGCGAACGATTGCCGTGCGATTCTCCGGTACGACCTTGCGAATCATCGGACGGGAAGACTTCATCGCCATGAAGTGCTTTGCTGGCGGAGTCCAGGATCTCGCCGATGCACAGGAAGCGATCGAATTAGCCGAGCCGCCGATCGACCTGGACCTCGTGAGGAGAGTCACCCGGAGGTTTGGGCGGCCGGCCGCAGATGAGCTCGAGAAGTTGCTGGCGGAGTACCTGAAGAAGCGGGACTAGTCCGCGCAGCGCCTGAGGCGGCAATCCCACGCGTCAGGGCAGCAGGCGCCCGACCGCGATCAGGTGGAGCTGATAATAAGGTGAGTCGATGCGCGCGACGCGCACGGTGTCGCCGGTGGACGGTGCGTGGACGAACTCGCCGTCACCCAGATAAATGCCGACGTGCGAGAGCTTCGCCTCATCCCGAAAGAACAGCAGATCGCCTTCCGAAGCTTCTGCCAGCGTAATCACGCGGGC
>JANNJV010000297.1:0-3058 GCA_031395945.1 Gemmatimonadota bacterium
GTCCGGGACGGAGTACGACCGTGAGATGTACCGGCACCTTGTCATGCACCATCGGCAGGCGATCCAAATGGTCGACCGGTTCCTGCCGCGCCTTCAGAGAGCGGAGGTGCGATCGATGGCCGAGAAGATTCGTTCGGACCAGCAGCGCGAGATCGCCGAGTTCGAGCGCAAGCAGGGGCGTTGACCGGTACGCGTGCGCGTGTGTCACTCGGGCACGTGCGCTGATCTGACATTGATGTCGAACCATGCTGGATGAGCACGGCGTGAAAAGCATCGGGCTCGACGACGTGCGGGAGCCGGTTGCCGCTTTAGCGAGTCTCGTGTGCATGACGCCGGCGATCGCGCAGGCGCACGGAGCGCTCAAACAGTCGATGCCGGCGAAAGGCGCGCACCTCACCGTGTCACCGCGCGAGATTCGCCTCACGTTCACCGAGGAGGCGATCGACGGGCAGGTGGGGTCCGCTGCAGCGTACCTGCGCAGGACATCGCGTGAAATGGCGAGGACGTGCCGGAGGTGCGCAATTGGAAGAGGCCGGGCTGACGTGAAAGGACTCCTGCTGCACGAATACCGTGTCGGGCAGGATAACCACATCTCACAACGGGTCATGCGATGAAACTCTCGAAAGTGTTCCATGTGCTCAGCGTGCTCCTCGGCCTCACCGGCTCATTCATGTGGGCCGTGGCGATACTCGCATGGCCCGCCGGAGTAGTCAGGTTTGGAGTGACACGGGACGTGATGCTCCTGTGCGCGATCATCTCACTTCTCACCGCAATCTGGCTGGTGATCAGTGCAATGCATCACATCATGCTCGAGAAGACGGGAGAGATCGTCTAAGCGACCGTCCGAACCTGGCATGAAGCGCGGTCAACCGTTGGCGGCCCCTCACCTCAGGCATTCACATACCACGGTGAAGATCATGAAAGAAGACTACGATGCAAGACGCGCCAGGACCGCCGAGGTGCCGGAGGCTTCAGTGAATCCTGAACAAGGGACTCTGCTCGTTCTGGCGTTCGACGCCGGGCCTGCCACACTCGCGAAGGTCGGTGGCAAAGGGGTCTCGCTGGGACGCATGGCGCGCGCCGTCGCGCGCAAGGTTGGCATCCCCTTGGTGGACGGGACGGCGGGGATTGTGGAGCAGTGAAGTGGAAGAGCATCGAGCGATGAGCGCGCGCCAGGATGTCGTGTTCCTTTTCGACGTGGACAATACGCTGCTCGACAACGACGCGGCGCAGCGGGACTACCGGGCCCACATCGTGCGGGAGTCCAGCCCGGACGCTGGGGAGCGCTACTGGGCGATCTTCGAAGATCTCCGCCGCGAGCTTGGCTATGCCGACTACCTGGGCGCCTTCCAGCGGTACCGTCTCGATCGCTCGCACGACCCCCGAATTCTCCTGCTGTCCTCCTACCTCCTGGACTATCCGTTCGCGGAGCGGCTGTACCCCGGTGCGCTGGAGGTGCTGGCGCGCTTCGGCCGGCTTGAACGCGCCGTGGCCTTCACGGACGGCGACGCGGTCTTCCAGCCGCGGAAGATCGAGCGCTCCGGCATCCGCGCGGCGGTCGAGGGCCGGGTGCTGGTCCACATCCACAAAGAGCAGGAACTGGAGTGCGTCGAGCGCTTCTATCCTGCGGCCCACTACGTCTTGATCGACGATAAGCTCCGGATTCTGACCGCGGTGAAGCGGATCTGGGGACCGCGCGTCACCACGGTCTTCCCGCGGCAGGGGCACTACGCTTACGACCCCGAGATCCTGGCCGGCAACCCGCCCGCCGACCTGGACATTGCCGGTATCGGCGACCTACTGGACTACGACGCACCCACATTGATTGCCGCAGCCATCCGCGTGCCGGACGGCGCCGCGACGAACCCATGAAGGGGCACGTCGAATTTCCAGGTGAAGCTAGCGCGAAAGGATTTGCCGTCGATGCGGCACTGGAGAAGCTGCAGCACGGATCATTTCTCTATTTTCTGCACGAGGTGAATCCGGCCAACGGACTCGTTAAGGACAAGACCGCAGCGCATTGGCCCGCGAGTATAGCCGCCACCGGCCTCGCGTTGGCGGCATACCCGGTGAGTGTCGAGCGCGGATTCATGTCGCGTGGCGCCGCAGCAGAGCGAACGCTCGCGACCCTGCGGTTTTTCTGGAATAGCCCGCAAGGCCCCGAGCCTGATGCAACCGGCTACAAAGGCTTCTACTACCATTTTCTCGACATGCAGACCGGGCAGCGCGCCTGGTTATGCGAACTGTCGACGATAGACAGCGCCTTCCTGCTGGCCGGCGCGTTGACCGCAGGTCGTTACTTTGACGCAGATACTTCCGAAGAACATGCGATCCGCACCCTCGCCGACGCGCTGTATCGCCGCGCCGATTGGGCATGGGCGCAGAACCACGGTGCGACCGTGACGCACGGCTGGAAGCCCGAAAGCGGCTTCCTCGACTACCGGTGGGAAGGCTACGACGAAGCGCTGCTTCTATACATCCTGGGACTGGGGTCGCCGACTCATCCGCTGCCCGAGAATGCATACGCTGCGTGGGCTGCCACGTATCGGTGGGACCATTGCTACGGCTACGACTATCTCTATGCCGGTCCGCTCTTCACGCACCAGTTCTCCCATGTCTGGATCGACTTTCGCGGCATCCAGGACGCCTTCATGCGTGGCAAGGGCATCGACTATTTCGAGAACAGCCGGCGCGCGACCTATGTGCAACGTGCGTACGCAGTCGACAACCCGCTCAAGTTCGCGCACTATGGCGAGCATTGCTGGGGACTCACTGCGAGCGAAGGTCCGGGTCCGGACACCATCTACGTTGCCGGCATCGAACGCCAGTTCTTCGATTACGTAGGGCGCGGCGTGCCGTTCGGACCAGACGACGGTACTATCGCGCCGTGGGCCGTGGCAGCGTCGCTGCCGTTCGCACCCGAGATCGTGCTGCCCGCACTCGATTACTGTATTCATGACGTCAAATTAACAGAGTCCAACCGCTACGGCTTCAAAGCGTCCTTCAATCCCACCTACCCTTCTGCATCCGGCAATCCCCACGGCTGGGTATCGCCCTG
>JANNJV010000307.1:0-6369 GCA_031395945.1 Gemmatimonadota bacterium
GAGGTAGGTGGGCACGAGCCGCTCTGGGTGCCGGGCGCGGAACAGATTGCTCGCGCCAATCTCACGCGGTTCATGGCGGGGCTGCCTGCGCACGACTACGACGCGCTGTACCGCTGGAGCATTGCGCAGCCGGAGAACTTCTGGCCTGCGGTGTGGCGTTTTTGCGGCGTCGTCGCTGACGAGAGAGCGGGGAAGCTGCCATGGGATGACGTGCTCATTGGCCACGATCGGGTCGCGCCGCCCGATGAAAGCGGGCCGCGATGGTTCACGGGCGCTCGGCTCAATTTTGCGGAGAACCTCCTGCGATACCGCGACGACCGGGAGGCCGTCGTTTTCTGGAACGAGCTGGGGCCGCAACGGTCGCTGAGTTACGCGGAGCTCGCGGACCAGGTCGCCCGTATTGCCAGTGGCTTGCGCGCGGCCGGCGTGACCCAGGGCGATCGCGTCGCCGGTTTCCTGCCAAATATTCCGGAGGCGGTGATCGCGATGCTGGCGACCGCCAGCATTGGCGCCGTCTGGTCGTCCTGTTCCCCGGATTTTGGTGTCAGCGGGGTGTTGGATCGATTCGGGCAGATCCAGCCCAAAGTCCTGTTCTGTGCCACCTCGTATCGGTACAGCGGGAAGGAGATCGATTGTCTTGCGCGCGTGAAGGAGATGGTGGAGAGACTGCCGCAGATCACCAGCGTCGTGGTCGTCCCGTATCTCACGGCCTCGGCGGATGTCTCGGCCGTTCGGCACGCAGTCGAGTGGAACGATTTCGCGCGGTCCACGCCCGGCGCGCTTCGGTTCGAGCGACTGCCGTTCGATCACCCGCTGTACATCATGTACTCGTCCGGCACGACGGGACTCCCCAAGTGCATGGTGCATGGAGCGGGCGGCACGCTGATCCAGCATCTGAAAGAACACGTACTGCATGGCGACCTCACCCGCGACGACCGGTTGTTCTACTTCACCACGTGTGGGTGGATGATGTGGAACTGGCTCGTTTCGGGACTCGCGACCGGCTGTGCCATCGTGCTTTACGACGGTGCGCCACTGCTGCGCCGCCGCCCCATTCTCTGGGACATGGCCCAGCAGGAGCGCGTCACGACGTTCGGCACGAGCGCCAAGTTTCTTGCGCTTGCGGAGAAGGAAGAGCTCCGTCCCGCCGACACCCACGATCTCTCCGCGCTCACCGCCATTCTCTCGACGGGCAGTCCGCTGGCCCCACAGAGTTTCGACTATGTGTACCGGTCCGTGAAGAGCGACGTGCGGCTCTCGAGCATCAGCGGTGGTACGGACATCATCTCGTGCTTTGCCCTGGGGAATCCGCTGGGAGCCGTCTGGCGCGGCGAGCTCCAGACCCGCGGACTGGGTATGCGGGTGGAAGTCTTCGACGATGCAGGGCACTCCGTGCTGCTGCAGCCGGGGGAGCTGGTCTGCACGGCGCCTTTCCCCAGCATGCCAGTCGCGTTCTGGAACGATCCAGACGGCGGCAAGTACCGCGCTGCCTACTTCGAGAAGTATCCTGGCGTCTGGCGTCATGGAGACTGGTGCGAGATCACGACCCACGATGGCATGATCATTCATGGTCGCAGCGACGCGACGCTCAACCCGAGCGGCGTCCGCATCGGTACAGCGGAGATCTACCGCCAGGTCGAGCAGTTGCCTGAAATCGTCGAGAGCATCGTGGTCGCGCAGGAGATCACCACGGAGTTCGGGCCGGATACGCGCATCGTTCTCTTCGTCCGACTGCGAGACGGCGTGGTGCTGGATGACGCGATGCGGGATCGGATTCGGGCACAGATTCGGGAGAACGCGAGCCCGCATCACGTCCCGAAGCGCATCGTCCAGGTGGCGGACATTCCGCGCACCATCAGCGGCAAGATCACGGAGCTCGCCGTTCGCGATGTCATTCACGGCCGCGTCGTGACAAATGTGGACGCGCTCGCCAACCCGCAGGCGCTGGACCTGTTCAGGAACCTTCCGGAGCTGGCGTGACGTGGCGAGATTGATTTCATGGCTACCGCGACTCTACCAAGCGCAGCAGACGTCCACGACGTCTTTCCCATCAACGGAACCGACTACATCGAGTTTTACGTGGGGAATGCCAAGCAGGCTGCGCATTTTTATCAGACGGCGTTTGGCTTTCAATTGGTAGGGTATCGCGGTCCCGAGACAGGCGTTCGGGACCGCGTTACGTATCTGCTCGCGCAGAACAAGATTCGGCTGCTGCTCACGTCGCCGCTGGGGCCCGACGGCGCGATTGCGGATCATGTGCATGCGCATGGCGACGGCGTACGCGACATTGCGCTCTGGGTCGACGATGCGCGCGATGCGTACAAGAAGGCGACGGAACGCGGCGCCAGGGGCGTACAGGAGCCTACGGTGCTCAAGGACGACACGGGGGAAGTGATCACCGCGGCAATCGGTATTTACGGTGACACTATCCATTCGATCGTCGAACGGCGGAATTACCGCGGACACTTCATGCCAGGGTTCGCGGCGCGAAAGCCGTTGTACCAGCCGCGAGAGACCGGCCTGCAGTATGTGGATCACTGCGTCGGCAACGTCGAACTGGGCCAGATGAACGTCTGGGTGGGGTTCTACGAAAAGGTGATGGGCTTCAAGAACCTCATCTCGTTCGACGATGAGGACATCAGCACGGAGTACTCCTCCCTGATGTCCAAGGTGATGTCCAACGGCAACGAGAAGATCAAGTTCCCCATCAACGAGCCCGCGAAAGGCAAGAAGAAGTCGCA
The DNA here is from genome assembly GCA_031395945.1 of Gemmatimonadota bacterium. Taxonomy (GTDB): domain Bacteria; phylum Gemmatimonadota; class Gemmatimonadetes; order Gemmatimonadales; family Gemmatimonadaceae; genus DASPMP01. Next base: position 2,742 of record JANNJV010000307.1, read on the forward strand.
AATCGAGGAGTACCTGGATTTCTATCGCGGGCCGGGCGTACAGCATCTCGCACTGGCCACGAACGACATCGTCCACACCGTGACGGCGTTGCGTGACCGCGGCATCGAGTTCCTCACCGTCCCCACCAGCTATTACGACGAATTGCAGGGTCGCGTCGGGAAGATCGACGAGCCTGTGGATGTCCTTGCCAAATTGGGCATCCTCGTGGATCGCGATCCCGATGGTTACCTGCTGCAGATCTTCTCGAAGCCCGTGCAGGACCGGCCGACGCTGTTTTACGAGATCATCCAGCGCAAAGGCGCCCGGTCGTTCGGCAAGGGAAACTTCAAGGCGTTGTTCGAAGCGATCGAGCGAGAGCAGGGCCTTCGCGGCAATCTCTAGAAACGCAAATGCCCATCTATCACACCCTCGGACGAATCCCCAGAAAGAGGCACATCGTCTTCCGCAAACCCGATGGCGGGATTTACCACGAGGAGCTCGTCGGGCACGAAGGCTTCACGGGGACGTCCTCCCTGTTGTATCACGTGCATCCGCCAACGACGGTGAAGTCCGTCAGGCGCACCAAGGAAACGTGCTACGAGGCGGATCCCGACAAGACGCTCAAGCACCGCCACTTCCTGACTTCCAAGGTGAAAAGGGGTGGCAGCCCTACGCTGGACCGCATTCCGATCCTGTTCAATGCGGACATCGCGATGCTGTACGTGGAACCCACCAAACAGGACGAGCATTACTACCGCAACGCGCAGGGCGATGAGCTCGTGTACGTCAGCAAGGGCAGCGGAGTACTCGAGTCGTCCTACGGCGAGCTGCCGTACCGCGAGGGCGACTATCTCATCATTCACCGTGGCATTCTCCACCGCTTTCGCATGGATGCCAAGGTCGATCACAAGTTGCTGGTCATGGAAAGCCGCGGACACATTCGCTGGCCCAAACGGTATCGCAACGAGTTCGGTCAGCTGAAGGAAGGCGCTCCGTATTCCGAGCGCGACATCCGCCGTCCCAGCGGTCTCGATACGATCGACAAGAAAGGCGACTTCCCGATCCTCGTAAAGCAGTACGATGGGTTGAACGAGATCACATTGGACCATCACCCAATGGATGTGGTCGGGTGGGATGGCTACTTCTACCCATGGGCATTCAACATCAACGATTTCGAGCCCATCGTCGGACGTGTTCACCAGCCACCGCCGGTACACCAGACATTCGAAGGCGATGGCTTTGTCGTCTGCTCATTCTGTCCGCGGCCATACGACTTTGACCCCGAAGCGGTACCCGCACCGTACAACCACAGCAACGTCGACTCGGACGAAGTGCTGTATTACGCGTCCAGCGAATTCATGAGCCGGAAGGGCATTGAATTCGGCAGCATCACGCACCATCCCGACGGCATTCCGCACGGCCCGCATCCCGGCAGAGCAGAAGCGTCGATCGGAGCGAAATCCACGAATGAGCTTGCCGTGATGATGGATTCATTCCGGCCGCTGCGCGTGGCGAAGCAGGCCACGGATTTCGAGGACCCCAAGTATCACCGGAGTTGGGTGGATACCGGGTCCGGTGGCTTTACGCCTCCCACATCCTGACGCCCCGAGTTGGCTTGCCGCCATGCACATGATTGACGGCGACCTGCCCTGGAACTTCGAGGAGGCCGTCGAAGTGGTCTGTGCATGATGGCCGCAGGGGGTTGACGTTGTCTCAGTTGTCATTATCTTAGTTCTAAGCCATATGACTACTGCATTCGCGTCCCCAACCCGCAATTCCGCGGCTCTCGAGAGAGCGCTCAAGCTGTTCGTCGTCCTGCAGCGCAGCGCAACCGCCGTCGGGGAGAGAATCAGGGAGCGGGCCCAACTCCATGGCCTGACGCCGACGGAGTTCGGGATTCTCGAGGTGCTGTACCACAAGGGTCCGCTGCTCCTGGGTGACGTCCAAAGGAAGATCCTGCTCTCCAGCGGTGGCGTGACCTACACCATCGATCGGTTGGCGGAAAAGGGTCTGGTGGAAAGGCGGGAGTGCCCGACCGACCGGCGCGCGCGCTACGCCGCCCTCACGCCAAAAGGCGAGGCGCTGATCGGCAAGGTGTTCCCGGCCCACGCGGAGACCATCGAAACGACGATGGCTGCGCTGAGTGCGCGGGAACAGGACGACGTCATCAAATTGCTGCGCAAGTTGGGTCTGAGCGCGGCCAGCGGCGACTAACAATGCAGGAGTGCAAAGAACACCGAACTCGTCCATACATCTTAGTCCAAAGAATCTTACACCTTAACATTCAGAGGAAACAACCATGACCAACATTCAGACAGGCACCTATTCCATCGATCCGGTGCACACGAACGTCGAGTTCTCCGTGCGGCACCTGATGATCTCCACCGTGAAAGGGCGCTTCGCCGACGTGACGGGTACCGTCGAGCTTCCGGAAAGAGGCCAGCCGTCAATGGACGTTACGATCCGGACGGCGAGCATCGATACGCGTTCCGCGCAACGCGACGAGCACTTGCGTTCCCCCGACTTCTTCGAGGTGGAGAAGTATCCGGAGCTGCGTTTTGTCAGCACGGCGGCCGAGCGGCAGAACGACGGGTGGAAGGTGACGGGCAATCTGACACTCAAGGGGGTCACGAAGCCGGTGACGCTCACCGTTACCGAGGAGGGCGCTGCCACAGATCCCTGGGGCAACCAGAAGGCCGCTTACAGCGCGATCGGCAAGTTCAACCGGAGTGAGTTTGGCTTGAACTGGAACGCGGCGCTCGAGGCGGGCGGTGTTCTGGTGAGTGACGAGGTCAAGCTGTCCATCGAGGCCCAGCTCGTGAAGAGTGCGGCCGCCAAGGCAGCGTAATTGGGGCTGTGGGCTCTGGGCTCTGGGATTCTGAAATCAAAGCCCAGAGCCCAAGACGCACAGCTTCCTCCAACCAGTTGCGGCCTGAGGGTGCGGCTCGTGAAGCGTCTTCGTTATCGACTCTCGAATTTCTCGATAGCGGCTCGCGTGTGTGCGCTCAGCGCCAGTGCGCCACTGATAGCCGCCCGACGCTCCATGATCGCCTGCCAATCCTCGGTGCCCGCCCAGAACACCTGCTTCAGTTGTCTGATGGCTTCCGGATTGGCCTGCGCGAGAAACTGAACGAGCTGGTCCATTGCCTGGTCCAACTCCTTCGCGTCGTTCACGACGCGGGAATAAAGGCCGTGTCGCTCGCCAAAAGTCGCGTCCCTCCAATCCGCGTCGATGGAGAGCGCCTGAAACGGCCCGTGACCGACCTTGCGCTCGACCACGGGACCGATGACAAAAGGTCCAAGGCCGACAGCGAGTTCGCTGAGTTTGAACGATGCGTCCTTTACTGCGATGCTGTAGTCGGACGCGGCGATCAATCCCACGCCGCCGCCAGTGACCTTGCCCTGCACTCGCGTCACGACGAACTGGGGGGCGCGAACCATGGCGAGGATCACTTTCGCGAAGCCGCTGAAGAACTCTCGGCCGCTCGTCGCGTCGCTGACGGCCTTCATTTCATCGAAGCGTCCCTGCAGGCCGAGAACAAGCGCGAGGTTTTCTGTCACGCGCGAGGTCGCGTCCGGGTTTGCGGCGGCGAGCCGCAATTTGGCTTCAGCGCCTGGAAGGTCGCCGGACAGCACGAGGGACAGGCC
>JANNJV010000377.1:0-23645 GCA_031395945.1 Gemmatimonadota bacterium
CGAGAGTTGTCACGGTCCGGGCCTGGCACACGTTGAAGGCGTGGGCCAGGGCACGCTGGTGAGGCCGCTCGCGAAAATCAGCATGTCCGGCACTGGCGACTGTGGCGACTGTCATTCCGGAGCCCATCAGCCGTTCGCGGAAGAGTGGGCGGCGTCCAGACACGCCAACGTCAGCGCGTCGCGCGCCGGGAACGCGTCATGCTCCGCCTGTCACGAGGGACGCAAGGCGATCGCGTCCTGGGGCGTCGACGCCAACTTCGTCGAGCGCGATTTGGCGACGGACTATCAGCCCACAACGTGCGCGGTGTGTCATGACCCGCATGGGTCGGGCAATCCCAGTCAGCTGCGCTTCCCGGTGACAACACAGGATCCCGAACAGAACCTCTGCATGAAATGCCACCTGCGGCGCAGCGAACCTGAGGCGGGGTCAAGCTCACCTCACGCTCCGCAAGGCGCGGTGCTGCTGGGGTTTGCCGGCTGGCGCCCGCCGGGATTTGCGTACGACACGGCGCGAATCTACGGATCGCACGCAACGACGGCGAACCCGAAGCTCTGCGCCGGGTGTCACGTTGCCAAATTTACCGTAACCGATGCGCTGACCGGCGCGTTCTCCTTCCAGGCGACGGGCCACTTGATGCGCCCAGTCCCGTGTCTCGACGCCACCGGCAAGCCGATCGCGGACAAGACCTGCGCCTACACCGCGACCGCCAGGTCGTGGCAAACCTGCGCCACCTCGGGGTGCCATGGAACCGCCCAGGTGGCAGCCACCATATTCAACGACTCGCGCGCTCTCATGAAGTCGTTTGTGGATCAGCTCTGGGTCGATGCGAACGCCAGTGGCTCGCTCCAGGCATCGCCCACGGATGGCGGCTTGCTGCCGACAGTGAGGGCTTCCAGCCCGACCCAATGGAGCAGCACCGACAACACTGTCACGCCCGCCGAGGGCGCTGAATTCAACGCGCGGCTTTGCGGCGAGTACGGGCAGTCGAACAGCGACAACTCGAAGGGGGTTCACAATCCGTTCTTGTGCCGGGCGCTGCTCATCGCCACAATCAATTATGTCAGGAGCTATTACGGGTTGCCGGCCCCGTCCCCCGCGGCGCAGGCCCGCATGGACAGTCTGAGTAATGGAGAGAATTTCAAAGCGATGCGCGTCTCGCGTACGCCCCCGGGTAGGTGAATCGATCACGCCGTAGCTCGTGATCGGCACACAGTTCAGCGCCGTCGTCCGAGTCCTGCACTCGGCGGCGGCGTTTCAGCAAGCACCCGTCTCGCCCCCCGACACGGTCATCGTCGAGTCGCCCCTCCCCGGTGGCGTTGCGGAGGTCGTCCGGTTTCTACTGAACACAGTCCCCCCATGGGTGCAAATCGCCGGGGCCGTGATTGGGGCCGGCGTTGGCGTGCTGCTGCTCCGGCTTCTGTTCATGCGCCGCGTCGCAATCCGCGCCTGGCTGAACGCGCGCACTCGCCCGGTTAAAGTGGCGCTCGCCGCGGCGGCGGTGGTGGTGCTCGTCGGCGCTGCCAGCGCGGGAACCGCCACCTGGAACTATACGCAGCACTCGAACGACTTCTGCGTCGGGTGTCACGTGATGAATCCTGCCTTTCACAGGTTTTCAAACGAAGAGAACAAGCACGCCGAGCTGTCGTGTCACGACTGTCACCAGCAGCCGCTGTCCGCCAGCGCGCGACAGCTGTATCTCTGGGTCGCTGAGCGCCCCGAGGAAATAGGCGAGCATGCAAAGGTGCCGAACCAGGTTTGCGAGGGCTGCCACGTCACGGCGGACACCGCCGTCTGGCAGCGCATCGCCTCCACTGCGGGACACCGGGTCCATCTGGAATCCGATTCGAGTGCGCTCAAGGACCTGCAATGTGTCACCTGTCACGGCGTCGAGGTGCATCGATTCAAACCGGTGAACGAGACCTGCGGCCAGAGCGGTTGCCATAAGGCGAGCGAAACGGGCATCGTGCTCGGCAAGATGGCGGATCAGACATCGATCCATTGCGCCAGTTGTCATGCCTTCACCGCCGATGTTCCCGCGCTTGCCACTCGTGATTCCGCGCGGGCCACACTCGTCCCCGGAAGGCCGCAGTGTTTCGGCTGCCACGAGATGCGAAAGGTCCTCGCCGACTTCAACGAAGGGAAAGACCCGCATGGCGGGAAGTGCGGCATGTGCCACAACCCGCATACGCAGAAGACTCCTGCGGCGGCGACGTCGTGCGCATCGGCGGGTTGTCATGCCAATTGGCGCGACGAAGAGTTCCACACCGGCGCGAGCCACAGGCAGGTTGCCGAACAATGCCGCACATGCCATTTGCCGCACAGCGCGAAAGTTGACGCGAGCAATTGTGAAAGTTGCCACGTCAGCGTGCGATCCCGGGGAAGGCTGCGGCCGCCTCTTCCGTTCGACACGACCAGAGCGCTGCGGCGCGGCGGTCCTTCGGCCGATTTCAGCGATGAGGCGACGCCGTTCGAGCAAGACGAAGTTGCGCCTGAGGGGAACTATGCCGGCGTTCACCTCCCGCGGCCGCCGCCACCCGCCGAGGCCGACAGCTTTCCGCACGCGAGGCACGCAAAGCTTGCGTGCCTCGTCTGCCATGAGACGGGGGGCGGCCAAGGCCGGCTCACGTTTACAGCGCCGCGTGGGTGTGCCATCTGCCACCACCAGGCGCCGACGTCGGCAAAGTGCGCGTCCTGCCACCGCGAGCGGACGTATGCGGCTCCGAAGAACGCGACGATGACGGTGACGGTCCCCGGCCGTCAACCCAATCAGCGTCCGGTAAAGTTTCTTCACGCGCAGCATGTCACGCAAACGTGCGTGCAGTGTCACACCACACCGGTCACTCTCGGGCTCTCGGCAGCGCAAAAGCAGTGCAAGGACTGCCACAGCGAGCATCACGACGTTGCGCGCAATTGCTCGGCGTGTCACACCATCGCGGAGCCCAAGTCCGCGCATACGACGCTCGAAACGGCTCACCAGCGCTGCGACGCGTGCCACACGGCGACCACGATCGCGCGGCTGACTCCGACGCGAAGTTTCTGCGGCACCTGCCACGCGTTGAGGGCGAAGGACCATTACGACAAACGGGAATGCAGCGTATGCCACTTCCTCGCTGAACCCGGCGTCTATCGTTCGAAACTCGTGACCCCGCCTGCGGGATGACGCGGCTCTGCGCGCTGATCGCCTCGTCGATCCTGGTGACCGGAACCGCTCCAGCGGCGGCCCAGAATTACCGTGTTCGTTTGGACGCCAGCTCACAGGCCGTGTCATTTCGCGGTCTTGTCTCCGACAGCATCGCGGTCGCGTTGGTGGTGCCATCCGCGAGTGGAGGATTGGAGACGCCGGATGGCCATGCGGTGCGCTGCGGCGCAGGCGCGTATTGCTTTTTCTTTCGGCCGGGACCAGTGCTGCGCGGCGTTCCCGTGACGACGTCCGCGAGCGTGGTCCTGTGGGGCTTGGGCATTCAGGGGCTGACGTTGCGCGCGACCGGTCGCCTTCTGACAGATCTCGGCCGCGAACAGGTGTGGCCCGGGACCGATCCGTCGGCTCAACTCATCGAGGGGTTTCTCGAGTATCAGCGCTCGGTCGCTGTCGCGCGTGCCGGGCGCCAACTCGTCTCGTCGCGGCTCGAGCCGATCGGCTTCGACGGAGGTTGGCTCAAGGTCCGCTGGGACAAGACCTCTCTCGAGTTCGCGGGATACAGCGGATGGGGCCTGGGACAGGCGGCCGCGCTCTCGGTGATGAGTCCCGCGCTCAATCCGCTGGATGAGTGGCGTCCGCGCAACCGGCAGATCGTGGCGGGCGCGGAAGCATCGTGGCTCTACCGCGACGACCTTGACATCCGCGCGGAGTACCGGCGCGAAATCGACCCGCAGGACAGCTACTTCGTCTCTGAACGAACGGCGCTGTCGTTTGCCGCGCGCGCCGCGGCGTTTCGAGCCGCTGGCGGACTGGATTACAACATTGCCGAAGGCCACGTGGGGAGCGCCGATTTCACGCTCACGTACTTGCACTCGCGGGTTTCGGTGTCGGCAGGCGCGCGGCGGTACGTTCCCTACTTCAGCTTGTGGACGTTGTGGGGCGCCTTTAGCCCGGTGCCGTACAATGCCGTGAGTGTTTCCGCGCAGGTTCGGCCCACCGACCGGCTGTCGCTGCACGGGCGCGGCGAGCAGTACCAGTACGAGAGCGCGAACGTCTCAACCGCCCTCGTACCCGATTTGCAGGATCGCGGATGGCGCGCCAGCGCCGGAGCCACCGCGACGCTGGGTTCACGCTGGACGCTGAACGGCACACTCGGCCTGGAGCATGGCCCCGGCGCCGCTGGTCGGTTCGCCGATGCCGCGGTGACCTTCACGCCCAACCAGCAATACTCGTTCGATGTCTATGGCGGGACGATGGCGCGACCGCTCGAGCTGCGCTACTACGACGCAACGAGTCGATGGATTGGCAGTCGAACCGAGTGGCAACTCAGCCCGCGACGGCGCGTGTGGGGCGACCTCGCGCTCGTCGCTGATGATCGCGAGAGGCCCGATGCCAGCGCATCGTCACTGACTCAGTTTCGTCTCCGCGCCGGACTGAGTCTGGCGTTCGGCTCCGGCGCCGATCGGACACCACTTCCGCCGGCTCGACGGACGGGGACGTGAGTCTGCGCCGGCGGGTACTTCCGGCGGTGATCGTCGGCGCGCTGGTCGCGGGGACTGTTCTCGCCGCGCCGTCTGCCGTCCAGGTTTCGCAAGACCGATTCCGCCACGACAAGCACGCGAACATGTTTCCGCTCTGCGTCACATGCCATTCGGGCGTCGTCGAGCCGGGCCAGCCAGTGTGGCCCGAACCTGCGCAGTGCATGTCATGCCACGACGGTGTTGTGAAACCGCGAATCGAGTGGGAGCCGCGGACGGGTCCCCGCGCCGGTAATCTGCGATTCACGCACCAGGCACACAGCGGCGCGGCGACGGCGAAGAACCCCGCCGATAGTGCGCTGATCCGCAACTGTTCTTCGTGTCATAGCGAGCCTGGTGCGCCGCGGATGATCGTGCAGAACGCCGTCGTCGGGCAATGTCTCGATTGTCACGGACTCAGGGCGCCCCACATGGATGTTGCGAGCGACGCGTGCGCAACGTGTCACGTGCGGCTCACCGACGCACCGAGCTTGACCCGCGACGACATCGCGCGCTTCCCCAGGCCGCAGTCGCACGACGCGCCGGATTTCCTGGTCGGCGGCCACGGCGTGGCAGCCAAAGGTCCTGGAAGCCCATCGAGCCCACAAGCTGTCGCGGCGAGCTGCGCAACGTGCCACGCGCGGAATCTGTGCATCGCATGTCATGTGAACGCGCCTGAGTCGCGCGTGATTAACGCGCTGTTGCTGGACAACCGGGTACCATCCTACGCGTCGTCGCAACGGGCGCCGCCGAGCCACGCAGCGACGGGGTTCATGCGCGCGCATGGCCGTGACGCTCAGCGAACGACCGCGACCTGCGCGACGTGTCACACGCGCGAGAGTTGCACGACTTGCCATATCGGTGCGCCGCCACGCGCTGTTGCGGCACTGGCAGCCGCCGGCCCGGGACGCGCGGCCGGCGCACTGATGACACGTGCAAAACCTTCGAGTCACACACGGGACTACAAGGAACGGCACGGGGCGGATGCGAACGCGCGCCCCATGACGTGCGCGAGCTGTCATGCCCGTGAGAGTTGCACGAGTTGTCACGTCGGAACGCTGCCGCGCGCTGTCGCGGCCATGTCGGCCGCCGCCACCGGGCTCGCGGGCGGGGCGCACTGGACACGCGCAGCGCCATCGAGTCACACGCGGGAGTTCAGGGAAGGGCACGGCGCGGAGGCGAACGCACGCCCGGCGACGTGCGAAACCTGTCACGTGCGCTCGACCTGTCTGGAATGTCACCGCCCGGACGGTGCCCGGCAGTCGCGTTACCATGCACAGGGATTTCTCACGCGTCACCCGAGCTCGGCGTACGCGCGCGAAGCGAATTGCAGCGATTGCCACAACCCGGCCCAGTTCTGCCAGAGCTGCCACCAACAGGCGGGACTGGTCGCAGTATCGCGCATCGGCCGAGCCGGTTACCACGATGCCTTCCGCGGCTTCAGCCTTGGGCACGGGCAGGCCGCGCGACAGAGCCTTGAATCGTGCGCGTCGTGCCACGCGGAACGCGACTGCACAGCGTGCCATTCCGCGGTAGGTGGTGGGTTCCGGTTCAGCCCTCACGGGCCCGGCTTCAACGCGGCGCGAATGCGATCAAAGAACCCGTCCGTGTGCATTGCATGTCACGGCCGTATCATTCCGGGCGTCCCGTAGCGCCTGTAAGGCCGTCTCCCTAACGGCAGGACGGCTCGAAGTTGCATAATAGAGCGGAGCTTCGCCTGGTCCGCTCGCACGATCACTCGAAAGCCGAATCCAAACAGGAGACGCCGTGAAGAAGAACGATTTTTCGCGCCGCGAGTTTCTCGGCATCGGCGCCGCTGCTGCCGGTGCTTCGCTCGTGGGTCAGACCACGTTGCCCCATGTCGCCTCACTGGCCACGCCTCCGCGGCAGGCAGCCGCGAGCGATCGAGTGCGCTTCGGCATCATCGGCGTGGGGATGCAGGGCGCCGGTCTGTTGGGCGATTCCATCAAGATGGCAGACGTCGAATGTGCCGCCGCCTGCGACCTCTACGACGGCCGCCACACACTAGCGCGAGAGATCGTGAAACCCGGCCTGCCGGTCACCCGCCGCTATAAAGATCTGCTGGACAACAAGGACATCGATTGCATCATCGCGGCGGTTCCCGATCACTGGCACAAGCAGATCGTCATCGACGCCGTGAGCGCAGGCAAGGACGTGTATTGTGAGAAGCCGATGTCGCATAGCGCCGCCGACGGCGTCGCCATGGTGGACGCGGCCAAGCGGTCGCGGCGCATCGTGCAGGTCGGCTCGCAACGCGTCAGCTCACAGATGTGCGCGAAAGCCAAGGAGATGATCGCGCAGGGAGTACTGGGCGACATGATGCTGGTGGAAGGATGGCTCGGCCGGAACGAACCCGGCGGAGCGTGGCAGTATCCGCCCCCGCCGGACCTGTCACCGAGCAATCTGGACTGGGAGACCTGGCAGGGCACCGTCCCGAAGCGACCGTTCGACGCCAAGATCTTTGCGCGCTGGCGCTGCTGGAAAGAGTACGGCACGGGTGTCGCCGGTGATCTCCTGGTCCACCTCATCAGCGGCATGATCTTCATGCTGGATGCGAACTATCCGCCCAGACAAGCGATGTCCGTCGGAGGGATCCGGCGGTGGAAGGACGGTCGCAACATGCCGGACGTGCACGCCGTCCAGTATTACTACGGCGACTTGCCCGTGAGCATGCGGCTCAACCTCGGCACCTGGATGCCCGAGACGTACCGGTTCCACGGGTCCAAGGGAGTGCTGGAGCTCTCGGGGTCAGCGCTCACCTTCACGCCTCAGAGTGGGAAGGACGGGGGCCCCAGCTATTACGCCATGGCGAGCTTCCCGCGAGCGATGCGAGACGAATACGCCGCCCAGTGGCGCCGCGAGAACGATCCCAAGATCGGCCAGGCACCCATTTCCGAAGTAGTTTCGTTTCGCGGGCCTGGCATTGACGACACGAAACCGCATCTGTGGACGTTTTTTGAGGCGGTGCGCACCCGGAAGCCAGTCGTCGAGGACGCGGTCTTCGGGCACCACGCGGCGCTGGCGTGCCACATGGCGAACGAATCGTATTTTCGGAAGAGCGCCGTGTACTGGGACGAGGCCTCGAAGACCATCAGGACGTGACGATGATGCTGCAGCACGTAACGCCTGCTTCCGCTTTCGCCAGCTCCGACGCATCCACCGCGGTCACGTCATAGCCCTGCGCCTCGAGCAACCGCCGTGTGCGATCGGCGGCTGCCGAGCATAGAACTGACGGCCCAACACAGAGCACGTTCGCGGCAAATGGCTCCGCGGGATCGACCTCGATCCACGGCGCGCCCGCGAACGCGGACGCGTCGATCCAGCGCGGGTTGAGGAGCAGGTGACCGTCGGGCAGCGCGCTCACTGCGGACTTGAGATGCAGACAATCCGTGGGAACGACACTCTCGACGCTGTAGTCGAATGGCTGGAGGAACGCGGCAAGCTGCCGTGCCCCGTCAACGTTCGTGCGGCCCGACAAGCCGACATAGATGCGGCGCCCAAGTCGAAGGACATCACCGCCATCGAGCGTCCCGGGCGCCTCGATCGTGAAGAGCGTGCGGTAGGCAGCGAGAGCGCTGGCCACGGTCGGTGTTTCGTCTCGACGCGACGGCGCCCCTGGTCGCGCAATCACCGCGCACTCATCCACGACGACGGCGGTGTCCTCGACGAACACGGAATCCGGAAGCGTCGGTTGCGCGGAAAGCTGTTCCACTCGGCAGCCGAGCGATACCAGCGCCTGCTCGTACGCGTGATGCTGCTCGGTCGCGCGCGACCAGCTGATCGGTACGCGCTCCATGTGCGTCAGCTCGCACTCCGTGATGCTCGGCGGCACCGGCCGGGTCAAAGCAACAAACACGTGTCAGGCGCTCACTCGCATAGCGCAAATCTTGCTACTACATGCGGCAATTGCGAGGCTTGACCGTCATCGCGCCCGCGACGATTATCGCGTCATGTCGCCGTCGCCAGCCGGATATTCCGGCACTCCGCTCGTGCGCAAGCTCGGCATCGCCGAGGGGATGGTCGTGCTCACCATCGGTGCGCCCGACAATTACCTCGACCTGATCGCGCCAGTTCCGGCTGGCGTGCGAGTCACCGATCGAGCGCCCAGGAAGCCAGCGTTCGTGCATCTGTTCACCGCATCGCGCGCGGACATCGACCAACGCCTCCGGCGGCTGCGAAAAACTCTCGTGTCGGATGGCGTCGTGTGGGTTTCCTGGCCCAAGAAGACGTCCGGTGTGCCGACCGACATCACCGAGGACACCATTCGAGCGGTGGCGCTGCCACTCGGCTTCGTAGACATCAAGGTGTGCGCCGTCGATGAGACATGGTCCGGCCTGAAGCTCATGATCCGAAAGGCGCTGCGCGACGAATAGAGTAGCTTGGACAATCTGTCGGAGGGACCCATGAAGCCTTGTCTCAGTCCAGTACTCGTCGCGATCGCGCTGGCCGCCACAGCGTGCAGTGATCCAAACACGCCAGGTACGGGAGTGCCTGCGCTCGCTGGCTTCCTGAACGCCACAGCCGGCAAAGTTGACGTGGAGGTGGACGGTCAACAGATCCTGAGCACCGTGGACGCGTCCGTCGTGGCGCCGTTCAGCGAGCTGAGTCTCGCACCAGGCCAGCATCAGATGCGCGTCTGGCCAGCCGGGTCGAAGGTGGGGGGAGCGCTGTTAACGCTCACGGTTACGGGACAGTCCAAGCGGAACGTGGTGGCGTACATGGAGCCTGCTTCAGGGATGAGCGCGCGGGTGCTCGAGGACACCGGCGCGTTCGTTCCAGCTGGGAAGAGCAAGGTGCGCGTGATCAACCTGGCGCCGAACTCGGACATCGACATCTGGCGCACGCAACCGGACTGGCAGACCGGTATCCGTTTCCAGTTTCCCTTCCCCTTCGATCCGGAGCCGGGACCCTATTTCCAGAGCGACGCCGGCGACTGGCAGGTCTGGATCACGCCAACCAGCAGCGCGAACACGCGACTGCACGAGACAGGACGTGTCCATATCCCCAGTGGTGAAAGGCGCACGATCGTGGTGGTTGATAGCGCAGGCACCCTGCGGCTTCGCGTGCTCATCGACTAACGGACACGGGCAAAGCGTGCGTCGGGAAGTCACCCCGAACCGCCGTCCGGCCAGCCGGCCAGCCCTACTCGTCGCGCTCGTTCAGTCGGTCCGCCGCGTAATGGATGGCGAACGCGTGCGCGTCGCTGATATCCGGCGGAACGTCCTCCCATGGGAGCAACGCCTCACCGTACTCGAGGGACGCCTGATGCGTCGCCTCTGCGACCGATGAATGTGGCGTGTCCCCACACAGTTCACCGTACGCGGTGTACCGGAAAAGCATCGCATCCTCGGACGCGCTGCCGACGAGCAGCACCACGTCTGCGTCCGGTAGCATGCGATCGGGCGCGAGCGGGAAACCGCCAGTATGTACCATCACCCGGCGATCTCCCACGGGGCCGATCAGTGCCATCCGCCGTATTCGCTTGCTGAACATACCTTTGAAGCTATACGCTGGAGGGGCAAGAGAGAACGCTTACGGCGGTGGGAACGCCGAACCGCCGCCATCCTGCTGTTGAGTGGGCTGACGCACACGCGGCGGACGGCCGTAGTTGTACTGGAACGCCAACCAGACCATTCGTGAGCCGAAGTTCCGCTCGGTGATCTGGAAGACGCGGTCGTCGCCAGCGCGCACGCCGAACGCCCCGGTGTTGAAGGGATCATTCACCCGCAACGTCATCGTCGCTTTGTCGCCGTTCAACTTCTTGCGCACCGAAAAGTTGGCCATCTGCTGCGATTCGAACCGCCCGCGCTCGATCTTCATGGGCGCGCGGTAGAAGTACGATGCCTGGAGCATCACGGTTTTCGTTATTTCCGTGTTGCCGTTCACGCGTCCCATCCACGTCACGGCGTTGGAGCCCAGGCTGCTGGTGGAGCCGCCGTCCGTGACCATCTTGAAGACATTGAAGCCGGCAAAGCCGTTGAACTTTGGCCCCAGCCGCAGCGAACCGTTCATGTCGGCGCCCCACGAGCTGCTAGTCGCCAGGTTCTGGAACGACACCGACGTCACTTCGCGCCCGCCAATGGTGTCGGTGGGGTTGATGTCGACGCGGATGATGTTGGAGGTGCGCCGGTAGAAGGGCGAGAACTGCAGCGTGCCCTTCGGCTTGTTGCGCACGAGGCCGAACTCCAGCGCGTCGGTGTACTCCGGCGCCAACGCCGGATTCCCGATAAACACGTTCTGGACGTCGAAGTACTGGACGAATGGATTCAGCTCCTGCGTTCCCGGACGACGGATGCGGCGCGAGTAGCTGGCCTTGAGCTGCGTGACCGGCGTCGCGTTGTACAGCACGATGCCGCTGGGAAAGAGGCTGTTGTACTTGTACGGGTAATTCGTGGACGCCAGCGCGAAGTCACGCTCTGCGTGCTCGCCGCGGAGGCCGGCCTGGAGGTCGAACTTGCCTATGCCATGGCTGAGCACCGCGTACAACGCGTGGACGGACTCATCGAACTCGAAGGCGTTGCTCAGCGCGTCCGGCGTCCACGTCCCCGTCCCCAGCAAGTCCTTGAGAACATCGTACTCCCGGTCCAGCCAGCGGGCGTTGCCCTTGTAGCCTGTCTCGATCTTCGTCCGCGTCGCCAGCGTGCGCACGTAGTCCACCTGCCCCGTCAGCTGCTTCGAAAGCGCGTCCGTGGTGTTGATCTCGCCTTCGGTCTGCGTTGGCGAGCCGCCCGTCGAAACACGCCAGAGCGTTTGCTGGTCTTCGTCGCGCGAGCGATTGAAGCGCACCTCGCCCCCCAGCTCGTGCTTGCGCGCCTCGAACGTGCGCTTGAGCGCAACGTTGTAGTCCACCATCCAGCCCTTCGCTTCGGCGTCCTTGGGGCGGAAGTAAGTGTCCGTGAGTGAACCAGCGCCATCCAGCTCGGAATACAGATTTGACGCGGCGTCGCGCGAGTTGCGGTGGTTGAGCGTGAGCGCATTGGACAGCACGTCGCGGTTGGTGACCTTGTAGTCCGCGCTCGTCGTCAGGTTCTGCCCCGCGTTACGCGCGTCGCTCTCGATGTCCTGCGCCGTTACCGATTGCAGGGCACGCAGCGCGTCGTACCGTTCACGATCGTTGATGCCGATGATGGCGCGCGCGTCGCGGTTGAATCCAGCGGTGGTGAATGAGCTGAACGGCCCGCGCTGGTAGCCGAGGTTGCCGGATGCGTTGTACCGGTCGTCTTTCGACACCGACGTGTTGAGACCGGCGCTCAGGCCAAGATCGACGTTGGATTTCATGACGATGTTGATGATGCCGGCCATGCCTTCCGGATCGTACTTCGCGGAAGGATTGGGCACGACTTCGATCCGCTCGAGCGTGTTTGCTGGGATGCTCTTCAGGTACGCGGCCAGCTGCGATCCGCGCATTGGAGTGGGCCGGCCGTTGATCTGTACCGCGACGTTCTCGTTGCCGCGGAGACTCACCTTGCCGTCGCCGTCTACCTGCACCGACGGCACCGCATCCAGCACTTCACTGGCGTTGCCAGCGGCGGGTGCGACGTCCTTGGCGCGATACGTGTTGCGGTCCGGCTCGATGGTGACCGCCGCGCGTTCGCTTGCGGTAGTCACAGCCGTCAGCTCCACCGCGACACGCGAAATCACGATGTCCCCCAGGTTCACCAACGGCGCCGCAGGAGTGATCGCCACCTCCTGAACGAGCGGAGCGAAACCTATATATGTAGTGCGCAGCGAATAAACACCCGGACGAAGGCCTTGCAGCCGGAACTGGCCGTTCTCGGAGGCTATGGCGCCCGTGACGATTGTGGTGCCGCCCTTGACGCGAACTGACACTGAGGCCCGGGCAATGGGCGTCTCGGTCTTGGCCTCCACGACCTTGCCGCGGATTTCGCCAGCGGCAACGGGTGGTTGGGCGCCCGGGTTCGGGGGACCAGCGGGATTCTGGGCGCTAGCGATCCGGACGCCGCTGATGACGAGCAGGCCGATTGCGGCAAGGAGGTGGCGACGCACGCGTGTCTCCAAGAAAGGGGAGCGACGCGAATATTTCTCGCAATCGCGTCACCCCATACGGAAGAACATGCGGAGCGTTTCAGGTCTCTAAGGCTATTCTCGCGGAGCATCCGTCAGTCCCGCCACGATGCGGGCCAGGAGACGGGCTCGCGGCATCGTCGGCCGGCCCTGCGCGATGTTCCAGGCGTTGAAGACGACGATGAGATCTTCCCGAGCGAGCGCCATGGGAAACTGTCCGCCGAATCCCGATCCGCTCCACACGTAAGATGCCGAGTCGGTGGGATGCGCAAATAGCCACCACTTGAACCCGTACTTCGGCGTGCCCGGCGCAGGCGACACGGCGATCGCCGGCGCTACCGACGCCTTCACCCACTCGTCCGACAGCACGCGCTTCCCATTCCACACGCCGCCACGCAGGAACAGATACCAGATGCGCGCCAGGTCGCGCGTCTCCAGGTACAGCCCTCCCTCCGTGTCGATGATGCCGGCCGGCGTGCGCTTCCAGAACCAGCGCTCGATGCCGATGGGCGCAAAGAGGTGGCGCGCCGCGTACTCCTCGATGTCCGTCCCGGTCGCCTTGCGAAAGATGTCCGCCAGCAGCTGCGAAGCGCCGCTGTTGTAGTTCCAGCGCTGTCCCGGCTCCGCGGCCATCGGCTGGTCGATGGCGAGCTTCACCCAGTCGTAACTGTTCTCCATTGCGACCGTGCTGTTGCGCGGGTCGGTGTACGGCAGGTTCTCCAGCCACTCCATGCCATCGGTCATCGTGAGCAGATGGCGGATGGTGATTCGGCGCTTGCGGTCGTCGATGTTGCGCACCTGTGTGGTGTCATAGAACGACAGGACCGGCGTATCTATAGAAGGGAACTCGCCGCGCGTGACCGCCGTGCCGATGACCACGGAGGTAATGGTCTTCGTCACGGACTGCAGCGTGTGCAAGTCGCCGCCCCGATAGTAGGGATGCCACCACGGGTTGTAGTAGTTGTACGGACCGGTCAGGTCATGCGCGTTGAGCGGGCTTTTCAGTCGCGCCAGCGAGTCGTACGCGGCGACGTAATCCTGCTTGTAACTCTTGTCCCATACCAATCGCCCGCGCCGGATGACGACGACTCGGTCTACATAGCCGTACCGGCCAGCTTTGATCTCCGCGTCGATGCTATCCAGTACCGCGACGCTCACGCCCACATCCGCAGGCTTGGCCGTTGGCCACGCATTTCCTGGAAACGGCGCTTGTGCAAGTACCGGCGTCGAGAGCGCGCCACACAAAACGGCGATGACCCACCTGTTCGTTAACACGCGTGGCATAGTGTTCACTCCTTGATGGCGCCGAGGTCATGCAGGATGGAGTCCTTCAACGCGACCGCGCGTGGGTCAGCCATGGACCGCGGGTGATCGATGTGTACTTCGACAACACGCGTGATCGCCATCGGTCGCTCGCTGAGCACGAAGATGCGGTCAGCCAGCGCGATGGCTTCGTCCACGTCGTGGGTCACCAGCACCGTAGTCTGCGGCTCCTCGTGCCGGATGCGCAGCAGCTCCTGCCGCATGCGGAGCCGGGTCAGCGCGTCCAGTGAGCCGAAGGGCTCATCCATATAGAGGACGTCGGGCCTCACGACGAGGGCGCGCGCCAGTTCCAGGCGCTGCAGCATTCCCCCAGAGAGTTGGTATGGAAATGCCGACCAGAAATCCTGGAGACCGACGAGCTCGAGGTAGTGTCGGGCGCGGCTCGTCTTCTCTTCGTCCGACATGCCGTCGAGCACAAATGTCAGATTCTCCCACGCCGAGATCCACGGGAAGACGGATCCCTTCTGTGTGATGAGAATCCCTTTCGCGCTGGGGCGCTGCACCGGATGCCCGAGCACCGCGATCGAGCCCTGATCCGGTTGTTGGAACCCGGCCAGCAGGTCGAGCAATGTGGACTTGCCACATCCCGATGGGCCTACGAGCGCCACGAACTCATGTTGTGCCACCGTAAGTGTGAAGCCATCCAGGACGGGTAGCGTTCTGCCATCGTCGAGCGAGAATGCCTTCCAGATGTTTCGGGCCTCGATGTCAACGGACATAGCGCCACCGGACCGAGTCCAATCGCTCCAGCCGGCGCATCAGCACATCGAGCCCGAAGCCGATGAGGCCGATGATGACCATGGCGGCCACCACCAGATCGTACCGGTTGCCGGCGTTGCGCGAGTCGATGATCAGGTAGCCCAGTCCCGAGTCGATCGCCACCATCTCCGCGGCGACGACCACGAGCCACGCGACCCCAAGGCCGATGCGCATGCCGGTCACGATCTGCGCCATCGCCGCGGGCACGACGACGTGGCGAAGCAACTTCATTCCCGTAATGCCAAAGTTGGCCGCCGCGCGAATGTACTGCCGCTCCACCGCGTGGACGCCCGCGATGGTCCCCACCACCAGTGGGAAGAATGACGACAGAAAAATGAGAAAGATGGGAGACGTGTTCCCCACGCCGAACCAGAGAATGGCGAGCGGAATCCAGGCGATGGGTGAGATGGGCCGCAACATCTGGATCACCGGATTGAGCGCTCGGTGCAACGGCGGGTACCAGCCCATCCCTACGCCAAGCGGGATCGCGAGCGCCACGGCACCGAAGTAGCCGACCGCCACTCGCATGAGCGACGCGGCGATGTGGTGCACGAGGATGCCCTCCCGTGCCAGGGCGATCGTCCCGAGGACCACGTCCCACGGGCCGGGAAAAATTCGCGTGTCGCTGACGCGGACGACCGCCCACCAGGTCGCGAGCAGGAGGCCCACGACGAGATAGGGCGAGACGCGGGACGTCCTACTTGGCAATCTTGATGGGCGTTGGCCGGTGTGCGCGCACGAAGCTGTCGTCCACGTATTTCTCGTACGCCACGGGACGCGCCAGGATCTTGCCCTCGACCGCAAGTTGCATGAGCTCGTCGAATTCCGCCTTGACCAGCCGCAGGTCTCCGTACGTCACGCGATCCTTCGGGTTGTCCATGACGAAGCGGATGAGGGCCGAGTCCTGGTTGAAGAACTCGCGTTTCGCCGCCAGATCCGCGGCCTGGTGACGATGCGTGGTGTCGCTCTCCAGCCACTCGCCGGCGGCCAGCACGTGATTCACCAGCCGCTGCACCGTGGCGCGGTCCTTGTCGATGAGCTCCTGCCGAACGGTCAGCACGCAGCAGATGTACTCGGGCCAGTCGTTGCGGGTCATGTGCAGCACCCGCGCATATCCCTTCCGCTGCGCCAGGGCGCCGAATGGCTCACCAGTGGCGTACGCGTCCAGCGCTCCGGCATACAGCGCCGCCGGCATGTCCGGAGGCGCCATCTCCACGAGCGTCACGTCCGCGTCCGTCAGGCCGTACTTCTTCATGAGCCGATGGACGTAGATGTTGTCGACCGCGAACCGGCTGGGAATCCCGATGCGTTTCCCGCGAAGGTCGCCAAGGTGTCGTGCCTTCGATGTGGCGCTCGTCATGATCACCGCGCCGGACCGGTGTCCCAGCGCGACGATCTTCACGGGAACGCCATTGTCGGCGAGGTCCATGGCCATCGGCGCCAGGAGGTAAGCGGCTTTCACCTTCGACGACATGATGGCTTCCTTCAACTCCGGCCAGCCGGCGAACTTGTTGAACACGGCCAGCTTCTCGCCGGCGGTGTTGACCATCTCCATGCCGTTCATCTCGGACATGTCCATGGCCGATGCCGACCCGCCCATCCTCGCCATGTCGTGCGGCGCGGCGGAGTCGCTGGCTGTCGGTGTTGAGGCGCGCATCGCCATACAGGCGACTGGGAGCGTAAGGTTTCAGGTGACCGGCAGCGCGCCCACCTGTAGCACGTCGCTCTCCGCGATTCGTTCTCCGCTCTCTGTGGTTGTCTGAGTCGAGCTCGGCGCGGTGAGCCGGTACGCGAGCACCAGCAGCAGGATTGTCGCCACCGCGGCAGCCATGCTTATGGCAAGGCGGTTTCTGGCTGCAAACCCACGATTGGGTTCAGTCAACTGGGCTTTGGGCTTTGGGTTATGGCGGGTGGGGCGGCCAACATACAAGTTGGATTTTCCTTGCGCAATACACGTACACACGCAATACTCCCCTTTTGCTCCGACAGGAGTTGTGTTTGCCGCAAGCCACCGATGTCATGCAGGGCACGCTGCACCTGCTCATTCTCAAGGCGCTGTCCCTGGGGGTGATGCACGGCTGGGGCATCAGCAGCCGCATCCAGGAAATGTCGCGCGACGCTTTTCAGATCGGACAGGGGTCGCTGTACCCTGCCCTGCATCGATTGGAGAACCGTGACTTGGTCGTGTCCCTTTGGCGCACGACCGAGAACAATCGCATTGCGAGGTACTACGAGCTCACCGCGGCGGGACGACGCGCCCTTGACGATGCGATCGCGGCCTGGCGTTCCTACGCGGGCGCTGTGGGCCTCGTCATCGACGCGCGGTAGTGGGATTGGCGAGCTCCGGACCGTGGGGGTGATTCCACCCCCCCGGCACCGGACCGCTACACCCTTCGCAGAATCCTGCCCTGATTCGCGATGATCTTCTTCTGGTTTTTCACGATCGCGTTCTGATTCCGCGTGATGCGATCCTGATTCCGCAGAATCCTTTGTTGGTTCGTGATGACCACTTTCACCTTGGCGATGATCGCGTCTTGTTTCGTGAGTGTCGCTTGCGCCATTGCACTTCTCCCGTGTTCTGTGTTCCTGGATGCCCGTAACAATTATGGCGCACCAGACCGCTTTTCGCATCGCACCGTAGCTGGCGTGAAGCAGCAGACTTCGCGGCGGACGCGCCCGGTGGGCACTTCGATCCGGGGAATCCGCCTGCTCCGTCGCCCTGACTAGGGCGTGGGATGTCCCGGGATCGCTGCCAATCCCGACATCGCACGAACCTGGAGCCACGCGTTCACCAACTCCTCCCTCGAAACCGGTGCCGATGTCGGCGGAACGCTCCACGCCATGAGCAGCGGCTCCGCGAGGGCGCGGAACTCGGCATCCTGCTCCAGGCGCTGCGCTACCTCCACCGTCTTCCTGGAAGAGAGCTCGCCTGCGATGTAGTCCGAGAGCAGCGCAGAGTCTGGGTTGCCGTCGCGCTCGATGATGGCTTCCTGTGACTCGTAGAAGTCAGGTTCGCGGATGAACTTCGCGATCCTCCAACGCCCGGTGTCCGCCGCGCGTTGCCGGTCGGCGCTCCCGAAACCCGCCTTCGCGACGTGTTCACGCAACACGGACTGGGCACGGTGCATCAGTGCGCTCACACTCCTGGGCCCGGTATTGCAAAGCGCCGCGATCTCCTTGAACGACATAAGCGCTTCGCGGCGCAACAGAAACACTTCCCGGCACCGCGGGCTCATTTCCGCAAGTGCGGACTCCACGACGTCATCCAGCGTCGCGTGGCCTCGTGCCTTGCGTGGCATCAATCGTTTCGCTTTCTCCGTCCATGACGGAAAGCGATTCTGCGACGTCGCATGACGCAGGCGCTCGTGATTCTGTTTGCTGACGCGCAGGTTCAGCATCCGAAACGCCAGCGGTTCCGCTTCGACGAACCGGTTCTCGGTGCCGAGAAAGTGGCGCTGCCCGATGGCCACGAGCGTGGATTGCACCGCCTCTTCCGCGGTTTCCGAATTGCGCAGCGCGGCCCAGGTATACCGCTTGAACCGTTCGTAGACCCGCGCGAAACACTCGGCGAACGCCCGCTCGTGGTCGCCGCCGACTGGGAGTGGCTCACCCGGATTAGTGCGGTCCGGCTCGGTCTCGCGCTTCGCAGCGGCGGTGCCCGAAGATCTGGTGCGTTTGTCTTGGGTCATGTGACTCATCGCTGCCTACGCTTGCCCGTGGATCAGCGAGGAGGCTGCTGCTCGTAGTTGCCAAACCCTTTTCGAGTGTCCCAGAGGGACACGGGACCGAACCAGCGGCGGTTCGGATCGACAGAAGGATGCCGGGTCCAGCGACTACCAGCAAGGTGTCACGGCGCGCGGCGCACTACGTCGTAGCTTCCTGGCTTCGCGCCACTGGGCCTGATCTCCCATCCGGGATTGAGCTTGAGCGTCCAGCCGTCGCCGCTGAGTTCCCTCGTGTCCTGGCCGGGCGCTGTAGCAACTCCAATACGAATCAGCGACAGATCGTTACGAACCCACACGCCGTTCTTCTCGACGTTCAGTGAGCCCCACGGCGCCGAGAACGAGCCAAACGGGTAGATGACGGACGCCAGGTCGAAGGCAATCAGCGCCGTGGGGTCAAACCCCCAGCTGAGCGAGTCGAGCAACTGCCGCAATGTGATAGTGGGACCGTCGGCGAGACGCGCGCGAAAGTCGCGCATCATTGGCTCGCGCGTGGACTCGCGCGCGGCTTCCTCCTGGTCCACGTCCTGCCAGCCGTATTCCATGGCGCGCGCGCGAGCCATCATCGCCAGGTTGCGAGGTTGCCGAAAGTGAATCGCCTGGCCCAGCATCGCACCGGGATCACGCTGCGTCCCGACGGCGGCCCGCCAGCCCGGGGAGAACCGGTCGAGCAGCACGCCGAGTCCCGGGCCGGAGCCGTACGCGAATGATCGCACAAAGCTCGGCGTCTTCTCGTATCCTGCTACGTGTTCCGCCACGCGCGCAAGCCCAGCGCCGGTCACAAGCATGGCCATGCGATGGCCCGTGTACTCCGGAAGGCCCTCCTGCATTTCGAGCGATGCCTCCGCCGAGTCGCTTCCCGGGTACCCAACGCGACGCCGTGCTCGAAAGATCATGGCGTTCTCAGCGTGGCGGCGTGCCACTCCGGAATCCGGCGCGAGAATCGCCTGGGCCAGCGCGCGATGTTCCAGCCGTAGCCAGGTACGGCCGTCGCGAAAATCCAGGTGGTTGTTCAAAGCGTCGGCCTGGCGCAACCCCAACACCTTCTGCTCGCGGTGAAACACCTCGTGCATTACCAGCGCCGTGCGCGCGTAGCGATCCTGCGGCAGCGGCATCGCGACCATCGTCCAGCCGCGACCTCCCCACTCGAAGGACGTGTTCGCGATGAAGCGCGAAGGCGGAAGCGTGGTGACGTACCAAGTGTCGTACGGCAGGAATCGCTGGCCCGCGGCCGAGTCGTTGGCGATGACCAGTCGCGTCGAACGGTCCACGAGCGGTCCACGAGCGCGATTGGCCCGCAGAGAGTGTGGGCCCAGAGGGCGCTACTGTCGGCCGTGCACGCAGCGTGCGCATCGCGCAACGCGGACAGCGCACGGGCGGTGTCGATCTGCTGCGCCATTGCGGGTGCCCCAAACGTGACGAGCATGGCAATGGCCAAGCGATTCATGTCGGTTTGGACACTCCTTCCGTTCCTAAGGTTTCCGGAAGCGGGCCCCGTGCCTAGGGCGAGGACGAGGGCGGCCGCAGGCGGGCAATTCGCGCTGCAATCCCCGGCGACGCACCGTACGCCAGCCAGATGTCACCGTTCCGAGGATCGACGACCATGTGCCGCACTACGACGCCGCTCGACGGCAGGGGGTAGACCGCGAAGCGGCCAGTCCGCGGATCATACGCGTACACTTCATCCGACGCGTTCGTCCCAATCCAGATCAACCCGCGCTTCGCGTCAACCCGCGCGATGTACGGCACTGCATCCTTGGCCGGGAGCGGAATCTCGGTGAAGCGCTCACTGCTCGGATCGAAGCGCACGAGTGCGTTTGCGGCGTACGCCGGAATCCAGAGGACACCCTCGCCGTCGATGTCGAAGCGGCGCGGCGCGCTCACGCTCGTCGGCAGCTCGTAGGCCTTGAACGCCTGGGTCCGTGGATCGAACGAGAGGATGCGGTTGCCCTGAAGCTCCGACATCCACACACGGCCATCGGGCGCAACCCGCAGCTCGTACGGAATGGGGCCGCCTGGTGTGGCGCTCATCGCCGGGTGCTTCGGAGCGGCGAAGGTGCGCACCGCGCCAGTCGCCGGCGTGATGACGCCTATGAGCTCGGGGTCGCGAGTGAAATGGCCGTTGAACCAGACGCCGCCGTCCAGGCCGAGCGCGATACTGTGACCATACATGCCGACATCGAACGTGGACCATCGGCTTGTAAACGGCTGATATCGCGCAACTTTGTTCGGATTGCCCAACAGCACCCACCAGTCGCCGTTGGCCGCAATCTCGACTGCGCGCGGGTTGGCTTTCTCCACCGGAATATCGATCGACGCAAAGGCTTGCGTCGCGGTGTCCAGGACGAACATGGCGTGCGAGAACATCCCCGTCACCAACACGCGTCCGCTGGAATCGATGGCGACGTCGTGGGGCAGATCCTGAGTGTTTGGCATCATGTACTCGACGACGGCCGACACCTCGATTCGTGCCGGTGCGCCGCGGGGCCGCTGGATTCCCGCGCGCGGCAGCGACGTCAGGTACGTGGCCAGGTAGGCCGCCGTGGAATCCGCGTGCCGTGTGGCCGACATGATCGGGAACCCCGTCGCGGCTCCTGCATAGTCGAGCATGCGCGCGACGTCCGCCGCCCACTGCGCCCGCGTGCGGGGCTGGCCGAACGAGTAGGCCACGCGCGCATCGAACTGATGGCAATTCGTGCAGTCGATGATGAAGCGCCGTTTGGCTTCTCCATCCGGAAGCTGCGCCAACACGGCCGCGCTGACCCCACGCTCCTGCGCAGCAGCGGACGCTGCGACGCCCGCGAGCATCGAGACCATGAGCACAACCCGGAATATCCTTCGAATGGGTAGTCCTGGCGCGACCACGGCTACATCCGCAGCAGATAGCTCGCCTTCACGAAGAAGCCGTCAGTCGTGCGCTCGAGCAGCGACGGACTGAGGAAGCGCGCTGCTGCCAGCGACGCGCCGTATCCCATGAAGAACACCGTCCCCGGAGTGGGCTGATACGAAAACAGTCCGTCCCAGCGCAGCCCGCCGCGCTCCCGCCCCACCGCGCGCCGGAACGTCCCGTCGGGGTTCCGGATCAAAATGGGATCGTTCGTGCGAGTGTCGTCCCGCAGCGAATCCACCTTCGTGGCGTCGTACTGGCCCACCAGCCGCACGAACACGGGACGCGTCACCTGGTACTCGAGCTTGACGCGCGGAATCATCCTGCGCCGTACGAGCGAGCCGTCGGAGACGCGGTGATAGCGCTGCTCCACATATCGCGTTTCAACTCGCATGCGGTCGGTGGGACGCCAGTTGAGGTTCAGCGTGGCGAACGCGATCCACGCGGACGACCACTCGTCGAAGTTTTCGTCGTGGCCGCCGGTGAGCGACATGCTTCCTGAAAAGCGCTGCCATTGCGGAGTGCTGATCTCCGTGTCGAAGCCGTAGTTGGGCAGGCGATCGGTCCCGGTGTACGGCACCGTGTCGAACGGGACGCCGGTCGCGTCGCGCCGTTCCACGTAGAAGCTCTCGTACAGGAACGCCGGATACTTGAACGACTCCACGAACGTGAAGAGCCGTGTCCTCCACCCGCCGCGCCATGAGACCACCGTGCTCGTCTGCGCTTTGATGTCGTTGGGCTCCGTGCCGCGGCGGAAGCGATCCCACTCCCAAGTGCCGTCCAGAATCGTCGAGAACGACACTGCCTCGACGCGGCGGCCGGTGGGGAAAAAGCTCCAGCGCGGCACCACCGTCGCGCGCGCGATCCCCGGGCGCGGCACGAACCCGCTGGCCGCCACGAACTCGGGGTGCACTCCTTCGAATGCCATACTCAGGCCGCGGGCTCGGCCCGGTTTCACGAGCGAAAAGTCGAACAGCGGCCGCGCGGCGGCGCTGATGTTCGGCCCACGCGTGATGCTGCCCGCAACCTGACCGGCGAAAACGAACCGGCCCAGCAATAGCCTGGTGTCCAAACCTGCGACCCGGTTGTACGATCCGGGTTCGCTGCGGTCGGTGAAGACGAAACCGGCGTTCGACTGGCCGCCGAGGTCACGGCGCAGGCGCGCGATGGTGAAGACGGGCCGCTCAGTTCCGGAGGCCGACACCGCTTCGTCGTCCACGGCCGACAGTAGGCCGACGTTCATGCCGCCCGCTTTCCCGGACACCTTCGCGGCCGCCACCGGTGCGGCGATGGTTCGCGTGTGGATGAGCGTGTTCGGCACTTCGAAGTTCTCGTTGGCCTCCAGAAAGAAAGGCCGCTTCTCCGGAAACGCGATCGAGGCTCGCGGGTCGAACACCACCTGTCCGACGTCGGCTTCCACCTGCGAGAAGTCCGGGTTGACCGTTCCGCTCACGCTCAGGTTGGGCGTCGCCCCCCAACGCAGGTTCCCTCCGTACTCCGGGGCCGACGTCTTGTAGGCCCATGATGGATCGGTGGCGGACCGAGCGCCGCCAGGCGCCTGCGAGGTCGCGACCGGATTGACGTCCAGCACCAGTCCGCGCCGAAGTCCGGTGAGCCCTTGCAGCTTTCCGCCCTGCGCCAGCAGCGAGGCGCGACTGTTCTCGGCGGGCGCCCATGACTGGACGCTGCCGGAGTGCTGCACGTGCCGCATCACATGAACGCCCCACCGCTGTTCGGCCGCCTGCTGGTAGCGCAGGCTCTTGAACGGAATTCGCATCTCGACCGTGAAGCCTTCGTCAGTGACGCGACCCTTGGAGTCGAAGACGAAGTCGGGGCTCTGATCGGTGGTGCCGGCGCCGCTACCGCTCTCGGTCCAGATCCCGTCGCCCTGAATGCCGAGCGCGTTCACCATGACGACGAACGCGCGCCGGCGGTCGTCGAACGTGTCCAGGTACAGGCGGACGTGATCGTCCCCCGCGATGCGGTCGCGGTCCGCCAGGTTGCTCACCACTTTGCCGTGCGGCTCGAACGCGCGGATGCCGATGTAGATCGCATGGTCCGCGTACATCAGCAGCACTTCGGTAGAGTCGTCGGCCGGCGTTCCGTCAACCGGCGTGTACTGCGAGAATCCCGTCAGCAGCGCGGCGCGGCTCCACTCGTCGCCCGACAGGTTTCCGTCGATGCGGATGGCGTGGTCCACCTTGGGAATCGCGACCTCGAGCTGCCCTTGTCGTCCGTGATACGTCGAAGA
>JANNJV010000415.1:0-1847 GCA_031395945.1 Gemmatimonadota bacterium
ACTCGAAGACGGGGCTGCCCATCTACTCGCTGTAAAAAACGGAAGACCGCGGCCCAGCCGATTCCATGCTGAAGAACGTCGACGTCCTGGTCTACGACCTGCAGGAAGTGGGCGGGCGGACGTGGACGTATGTCTCGACGATGGCGCTCTCGATGATGGCCGCGAAGCGGAAAGGAATTCCATTCGTGGTGCTCGACCGTCCCAACCCCATCGGCGGCGAGATCGTCGAAGGCGCGCCGCTCGATCCCAGGTTCAAGTCATTCGTGGGGATGTACCCCATCCCCGCTCGTCATGGGATGACCGTGGGCGAGCTCGCGACGCTCTTCAACGATCGGTTTGGAATCGGCACGAACCTGATCGTGATCAAGGCAGCCAACTGGAAGCGTTCCATGTGGTTCGAGGACACGGGCCTGCCGTGGGTGAATCCGTCGCCGAACCTGCGCTCACCGAACGCGCTGAAGAACTATCCCGGGACCGTGTACTTCGAGGGGACGAATCTCTCCGAGGGCCGTGGTACCGATCGGCCGTTCGAGCAGAGCGGCGCGCCGTGGTTGAATGCGCCTGAGGTGGTTCGCGTGATGAATGCGAAGGCGCTGCCAGGCATCCGGTTCGAAGCAGTGACGCTGCAGGTCGAGCCAACAGCGGCGAAGTACAAGGGGCTCACAATTCCCGGCATTCGCTTCAACATCACGGATCGGCAGACGTACCGGCCGGTGCGCACCGCGCTGACGCTGATCGATGAGATTCGCCGGCAGCATTTGGCTGATTTCAAGTGGACGGGTTCGATCGATCGGCTCGCGGGCACCGATCGCGTGCGACTCGCCATCGAGGCCGGCACACTGCAAGCGCTGCTTGACGAATGGGATCGGCAGGCAGGCGTGTTTCGCCAGAACGTTTCGGATCTATTGCTGTACCGCTAGCGCTTCGCGTGGGACTTGGACCTACGGTTGCACCGCATGGTCCTGTGCCCAAACGAGCACGGCCTGGGTCTGCACGCTGCTTCCCCTGAAATTGCTCGCCTCGGCGCTGCAGGTGAGGCTGACGCGATGCGCGCGGATGGGCGTCCCCTGCGAGCTCGGAAACACCATCTGGCCCCACATGTTGAACACCTGCTGCGAGAGCGCGGACTTCGGGGCCTGACCGTTGTTGATCTGGTTGGTCTGCTGCGTCGTCTTGATCGCGAGCACGGCATTAGACTCCAAGCCCGCGTTGTAGTTGTAGTACACGCGGCGCTGACAGTCGAGTTTGAGCGATGCCACGCCACTCTCGTTGTCCTGTGCGGTGGCAAGCACGGCCGCCTCACCATGCTCGTGGATCTCGACCGGGACGGGGGTAACCGGCGGGCCTGGAACGCGCGCGCCGACGTCGACCGCGGTAATCGCGGTCCTCGTGGTAAACACTCCGGTGGTCAGGTTCCAGACGCTGGTGGGAGCAGGAGCGTCGCCGGTGACGCGGATCCCGATGTTGGGAGGCGTGGTGTCGGTGTTCGTCGCGGGATTGTAGGGGACACCGGGGCAACCCGACAGCAGCACGGCACCGCCCAGACCTGCCACCATCCAGATCTTGCTTCGCATTGTGGTCCCCTCTAGATGAACGTGTCCCATCAAACGGCCCTCCGACACGACGTGCCACGGTCCGTCCAGGATGCGGCCGGTGCGGGCCCGGTTCTACTGTTAGCAGACACGAACATGGCCCGCGATGGATGCACTGTCCAGCGCCGGGCGCCGGTCCGGCTCCCAGGACAACGGGCCGAAAGAGGGTTCGCTTCAGGGCCTCAGAGCCTTGTCGGCAGGGGGGCCACACATGAAACGCAGGACTGTGCTGTTCGCGGCGTGCGCCGCGTTTCC
>JANNJV010000433.1:0-2802 GCA_031395945.1 Gemmatimonadota bacterium
GGTGACGAAGTACCGCACTGGCGGCTGCGCCAGGAAGTCCGACGTGGTGAAGTTGTTGCCCGCGTTGGAATTGACTTCCGGATCGAGTCCCGTGTAGTCCGTCCACGTCGCGAGGTTGCGCGCCGCGAAGGTGATACCAAGGCTTGACGCGCGGACGCGCTGCGCCCACGACCGGGGCGCCGTGAGGTCCAGCGAAACCTCGCGCAACTTCACGAAGCTCGCGTCTTCGATATACCCGACCTCATCGCCCATGAACCGCGCCACAACGCGCGCCTGTTCGGACAGCGGCGTGCTGGGATCGTACAACTCCTGGCAGTTCAACACGGTGCTGCAGCGGAACTCGGACGTCGAGTTGAAGATTTTGTAGCCGCCGCGGTAGTTCAGCAGCCCGCTCAGACGGACGTACTTGAACAGGGTGATGCCCGTACTGAGATTTGCTTCGCGTGTGGGAATCGGGCTGCCCAGGTACTCGACCGAATCGGCAAGGACCATTTCGCATTGCGGGCCGCCGAACTGCTGCGGATTGGTGGTACCGGCATAGGCCGGGCAGTTGATGCGCGTAATTTTGCCGTTGCCGTCCAGATCCTCGTAGCTCAGGATGGGGCGCTCGAAGTAGCCACCCAGTGGATAGTCGTTGCGGTGCTGCTGCGTGGAATTGAAGCCGAAGATGATCGGCTGAATGCCCTTACCGAGTTCGAGGACCTTGTTGCGATTGCTGGACGCCGAGAGCGTCGTGGTCCAATCCACATCCTCCAGCGTGAGGAGCTGAACGGTAGCCATGCCCTCGATGCCCTTATTTTGCACCTTGCCCAGGTTCACCAGTCGGGTGGTGGTAACGCCAAGGGAGGGCGCCAATCGCTGACTCACGATGGCATCCTTCGTGGTCTTGGTGTAGCCGGTGAACTCCAGCTGCAGCCTGTTCTTGAACATGCTGCTCTCGAAGCCACCTTCCCATTCCGTTGACACTTCCGGCTCGAGGATCGGGTTGCCGGTGCCGCCCACCGTGATGCCCGGTGATTCCACGGTGCCGACGCGAACGGAGACCGGGCTGAAGAACGTGGCAGCGTCGCGGAACACCGGGCGCTGTCCCGACACGCCCCATGCGGTGCGCAGTCGCAGTTGATCCAGCACGTCGGTGCGCGGGAAGAACCCTTCTTCGGAAACCACCCACGACGCGCTTGCCGCTGGATACGTGACCCAGGAGAAGTTCGTGCCGAACGCGCTGTTGCGGTCCGTGCGGAGCGCGCCGGTGAGGAACAGGCGGTCCGCGAACGTCATCTGCTGCTGAACGAAATAACCCAGCGTCAGAATCTCCTGATTGGTTTCGCCGACGACGAACCGCGCGCTGGCGCCGTTGAGCGAACCGGTACCCGGCAGCAGCACTGCGCCCGACGCGCTGGTGTTTCGGAAATCCTCGCGCACAAACTGCCCACCGGCGGTCGTCTGGCCGCGCCAATTGGTGAGACTCGGCACGTCATAGCTGGCGGTGGCGGATCCGCTCATGTTGTACGTCGGAATGCGAACACGGTTCTGGAACTTGGAACCCTCGAGCGTCGTAGCGCTGAAGAAGACCTCATTCGGCGGAAAGAGCTGTTCGTCGCGCCGGTTGACGACGTCGAGTCCGATGAGGCCAACGGCACGGAGCCACTGCAGCGGGGCGTAGTTCACGTTCAACCCGGCTGTCAAACGGTCGTTCTCCTGATTGTTGTTGATCGGGAAGCTGCCGGTGAGCGGCACATTTGCGTTGAACGATCCACGCCCCAGCGAGTCGACGCCACAGTACGTGATGTCGTTCGGGTTCGTATTCCGTGTGTTGTCCGGCGAGCAGTCGAAGGGCTTGCCCAAAAATCCGGCGCTAATGGGCCCGAATGCGCTGTTGTCGTTGTGTGGGAGTCGGATTCTGTTGCGAATGACGCCCAGCGACATCGTGGCATCGAAGTCCGGAGTCAACTGCATGCGGACGTTGCCGCGACCGGACGCGCGACGCAGGAAGTTCACAGCGTAGATGCCTTCCTCACGCTCGAACTCGCCACCCACGTAGTACGTGGTGGCCTCGCTCCCGCCGCTCGCGTTCAGGCCATGCGTCATACGCCAGCCGTCACGGAAGGGGCTCACCATTTCCAACGGGTTCCACGACATCAGGGAGTCGACCTTCGGCGTACAGACGTTGAGCACTTGCCGTTCGAATGTGCACGCGGCCGTGGTGGGGTTCGGCACTGGATTGGTGTTCGTTCCCACCTGACCCCAGTTGGACGGGAAGTCATAACTCTGGCTCAGAGTGCCGTATTCCTCGTACGCCCCCCAGCGCGTCTTTCCCGCACGACCCTTCTTGGTGGTCAGCTGGATGACGCCATTGGCCGCGGCCGTGCCATACAGCGCTGCCGCCGCCGGACCCTTGATGATATCGAGACTTTCGATGTCTTCGGGGTTGAAGTCTTCCATGCGCGAGATGGTCTGGCCGCCGACACCGAAGAACGACGACGGGGAATTGTTCACGCGCACTCCGTCCACGATGAGCAGTGGCTCATTCGACAGGTTGATGCTGTTCGAACCGCGAATGCGGACGCGCGAGCCTGTGCCCGTCGTTCCCCCCGACATCTGCACAGTGACGCCCGGCGTGCGCGAGGACAGGATATTCGACAACAGTGGCGTCGCCGCGAGATTGATCATCGAGGTATCGATGGTCCCCACGGAAGCGCCGTTTTCACGACGGCGCTGCGTCTCGCCGGTCGCCGTCACGACGACCTGGTCGAGCGTCGTTGCCGTCTCGGCGAGCGTGAAGTCGGCGGTGGCTGTCCCACC
>JANNJV010000445.1:0-17149 GCA_031395945.1 Gemmatimonadota bacterium
GTCTCGATATCGTCGAGCTGGTCATGGAATTCGAGAAGGAGTTCAATATCGATATTCCGGACGAAGATGCCGAGAAGCTGCGCACGGTGGGTGACGCCATCGGCTATTTGAATCAAAAGGTGGGGAGCGGCGCCTGATGAAGCGGCGGGTCGTCGTCACCGGCATGGGCGTGTTGACGCCCGTTGGGAACGACGTGGCGTCGACCTGGCGTGCGTTGGTGTCTGGCGCGTCCGGCGCCGCCAACATCACCAAGTTCGACGCCTCTACGTGGCCCGTCCGTTTTGCCTGTGAGTTGAAGGGCTTCGATCCGCTGCAGTACATGGATCGCAAGGAAGCCAAGCGGGCGGACCATTACACGCAGTACGCGGTCGCGGCGGCAGTGCAGGCGATGCGGGATGCCGGCCTGGAAAACGGCACGGCCGGGGATCCGGATCGCATGGGCGTCATCGTGGGCAGCGGCATCGGCGGCCTGAAGAGCTTCGAGGAACAGCACGACGTTTATCGCGAGCGCGGTCAGACCAAGATCAGTCCGTTCTTCATCCCGATGTTCATCGCGGACATCGCGGCAGGCATCGTCTCCATGCGGTTCAACGCCAAGGGGCCGAACTACGCCACCGTCAGCGCCTGCGCCACCAGTGCGCATGCCATCGGCGACGCCTTTCGCACCATTCAGTACGGTGATGCGGATGTGATGATCACTGGCGGCTCCGAAGCGACGGTGACGCCCATGGCCATCGGCGGATTCGCGAACATGAAGGCCCTTTCCGAGCGGAACGAGTCGCCGGCGACGGCCTCGCGCCCCTTCGACGCCACACGCGACGGATTCGTCATGGGCGAAGGCGCTGGCGTCGTCATCCTCGAGGAACTCGAGCACGCCAAAGCGCGCGGCGCAAAGATCTATGCTGAAATCGTGGGGTATGGAGCGACGGGTGACGCATACCACCTCACAGCGCCGGCACCGGACGGGGAAGGAGCACAGCGGGCGATGCGCCGCGCTCTCAAGGACGCCGCACTGGGCGTGACCGAAATCCAGTACATCAATGCGCACGGCACATCCACGCCGGCCAACGACCTCAACGAAACCAAGGCCATCAAGGCCGTCTTTGGCGAGAGCGCCAAAGACATTCACGTGAGCTCCACCAAGTCGGCCACTGGCCACATGCTGGGGGCCGCGGGTGCGGTGGAATTCGTGGTGTGCACGCAAGTGGTCCGGGAATGCACGATTCCTCCCACTATCAACTACCACACGCCAGACGCCGAGTTGGATCTCAACTACACGCCCAATACCTCGGCCAAGCGCGATGTCCGCGCGGCGCTGTCCAATAGCTTCGGGTTCGGCGGGCATAACGTGTCGCTCGCCGTCCAGCGTTTCGAGGAATAGTGCCCCAGGCCGCGACGGTAGATCGGACGCTGGTACGCGATGCCGCGTTACGGCCCGTCGCGGACAAGGTGGAGCGCGGCGAACGGTTGTCCCACGAAGATGGCCATCTGCTTTTTCGCTCACCGGATCTGCTTGGTGTGGGCGCGATGGCGAATGCCGTCAACCGCGCACGCTACGGCGACCGCGTCACGTTCGCGGCCAACCAGCACATCAATCCCACGAACGTTTGCATCCTGCGCAAAACGTGCGTGTTCTGTTCGTACGCGCGCCTGCCCAAGGAGGAAGGCGCCTACCGCTATACGCTGGAGCAGACGCTCGCGGAGGCGGCGCACGCGACGAACGGCCTGACACGCGAGTTCCATATCGTGGGCGGCCTGGATATGCAGGCGGGCCTGGAGTACTACGTGACGATGTTCCGGGCGCTCAAGCAGCACCATCCGCAGGTGCACATCAAGGCGCTGACGGCCGTCGAGATTGCCCACATCGCGCGCATCGACCGGATGTCCGTGCGTGACGTCTTGCTCGCGTTGCGCGCGGCGGGCCTCGACACAATGCCTGGCGGCGGCGCGGAGGTATTCAGCAAGGGCGTTCGCGCCACCATCGCCGACCGTAAGCTGGCCGCCGAGGACTATCTCATGGTGCATCAGACCGCTCACGAGTTGGGCATTCGAACCAACTGCACCATGCTGTACGGTCACGTGGAATCCGTCGAGGATCGCATCGAGCATCTCGCGATGCTGCGCGAGCTGCAGGACCGCACGGGAGGATTCCTCGCCTACATCCCGCTGGCGTACCACCCGGACAACAACGAGCTGGGGGAGACGCTGCATCGGCAGGGCACCGCCACGACCGGATTCGACGACCTGCGAAACCTCGCGGTGGGACGGCTCTTCTTTGACAACGTTCCACACATCAAGACCCATTGGATCATGGTCACCCCCTTCCTGTCGCAGACGGCGCTGCATTTTGGCGTCAACGATCTCGAAGGCACGGTGGTGCGCGAAAAGATCTACCACGAGGCCGGCGCGCATACGGCCCAAGCCATGTCGCTCGACGAGATCCTGAAGTTGATTCGCGGCGCGGGAAAATGGCCGGCGGAACGTGATGCGTTCTACAATGTCGTCCGCACCTTCGACGACGGCGGCGGCGCGACGGCGCAGGCGGCCTGATGCGCGTCGGCCGTATTCCGTACGTCAACTGCTACCCCGTCTACGGTGCAATTGATCGGGGCATCGTCGACCTCGCGGGCGACATTGTCGACGGTGTGCCTAGCGCGCTGAACGCCCAGATGGCCGTTGGCGCGTTGGATGTGAGCGTGATCTCCGCCGTCGAGTACGCCAGGGATGCGGCGCGTTATCTGTTGCTACCGGATCTCGCGATCTCGTGCGACGGTCCGGTGCGCAGCGTCGTCCTGTTCGCGAAGCGACCCGCCTCGGAGCTCGGAGGCCGCCGCGTCCTCGTGAGCCGCAGCTCGATGACCAGCGTCGCCCTGCTGGAGCTGCTCTTCCATCACGTGTGGGACGCGCGGCCAACGTTCGTACCGGCGGACGCCGAGCTCACCGACATCGCGCGATTCTCGGCGGATGATCACGATGCGCGGCTGGTCATTGGCGACGCCGCCCTCCGGCTGGGCGCCCACCTGCAGGATCAGGGGGAGCGCGACGCGCTCCTGGAGCGGCTGGGGTACCGTTACGCGTATGACCTCGGCGCCGAATGGAAGGACTGGACGGACCTGCCATTCGTCTTTGCCGTGTGGGTGGCGCAGCGCACAACGGACCCACGCGCCGCGCTGGACGTGCACGCTAGTCTCATCGCCTCGCGCAATTGGGGACTCAAGCACCTGGAGCCCCTCGCTGCCCAGGCCGCGCTCGCGACCGGCGTCACGAAGAGCGCCTGCCTGACCTACCTGTCCGATCTCGATTATGGATTGTCGTACGGACACCTCGCCGGCCTGACTGAGTTCTATCGACGACTCGTTGCCGCCGGCCGTGTGCCCA
This sequence comes from Gemmatimonadota bacterium, assembly GCA_031395945.1. Classification (GTDB taxonomy): domain Bacteria; phylum Gemmatimonadota; class Gemmatimonadetes; order Gemmatimonadales; family Gemmatimonadaceae; genus DASPMP01. Next base: position 3,379 of record JANNJV010000445.1, read on the forward strand.
ACGGCTCACTCTCTTTCCTGGCCGCCTGAATGAGCACTGTCGCTCGCGACCTGCTGGACTTCTACACCAACGCGCCGCTCCTGGAGCTGGGGGCGGAGGCCGACCGCGTCAGGATGGAGAAGCATCCGCACAACACGGTCACGTACATCGTCGATCGCAACATCAACTACACCAACGTCTGCGTCGCCGATTGCGGCTTCTGCGCGTTCTACCGGCGCCCGAAGCACGCCGAAGGGTGGACGCTCTCTTACGAGGACATCGGCAGGAAAATCGACGAAGCCAAGGAGCTGGGCGCCGTGCAGATCCTTATGCAGGGCGGCCACAATCCGTACATCCCCTTCGAGTGGTATCTCGATCTCCTGCGGTATATCAAGCAGAACCACCCCATTCATATTCACGGCTTTTCGCCCAGCGAAGTGGACTTCTTCGCCAAGACGTTCCGGATGGACGCCCGCGACGTGATCCGCGAGTTGATCAAGGCGGGGTTGAACTCCATTCCCGGCGGAGGCGGCGAGATTCTCGTCCAGCGCGTACGCGATCTGGTGGCGAAAAAGAAGGCGGGCGCCGACCGGTGGCTGGAGATCATGGAGATCGCGCACCAGGAAGGCATGAAGACCTCCGTCACCATGATGTACGGGATCGGCGAGACGCTTGCCGAGCGCATCGAACACCTGGAGCGGGTGCGCGAAGTGCAGGCGCGGACCGGCGGATTCACCGCATTCATCTGCTGGCCGTTGCAGCCGGAGAACACGCCCACCATGTCGCACATGCAGAAGACCGACGCGGTGGACTATCTGCGCACGGTGGCCATCGCGCGCATTGCGCTCGACAATGTTCCGAATCTCCAGGCCAGCTGGGTGACGATGGGCATGAAGATCGGGCAGATCGCGCTGCGTTTCGGCTGCAACGACTTCGGCTCACTGATGATCGAAGAGAACGTGGTGTCCGCAGCCAACACGACACACCGGACCACGACCGCCGAGATGGAACGCCTGATTCGCGACGCAGGATTCATTGCCGCGCGTCGTCGACAGGACTACAGCATTCTTCCGCTCGGCGACGCGGCGCACGCCGCGTGATCCGCGTCGGCATCGGCTACGACTCGCACCGGTTTCAACCGCCGGGCCCGTTGATCCTGGGTGGGGTCCGCATTCCGTTCGACAATCATTTGCATGGACATTCGGACGGCGACGCCGCCTGCCACGCGCTGACCGACGCGATTCTTGGCGCCGCGGGCGCCGGCGACATCGGCGAGATGTTCTCCGATCGCGACCCGAAGAACCTGGGACGCGACTCCGTAGAGATGCTGAGTCAGGCGGTCGAGCGGGTTCGGTCGAACGGCTATCGGGTGGCGCAAGCGGATCTCACGATCATCACTGAATCGCCGCGGCTGGCGGACCACAAGCAGGCCATGCAAGCACGGCTTGCCGGTGCGCTCGGCGTGGACAACACCGCCATCAGCGTCAAGGCAAAGACCAACGAAGGCATGGGTTGGATAGGGCGGGGCGAAGGGATCGCCTGCATCGCCGTCGCCACGCTCACACCGGTCTGACCGCGGCGTGGAGTCGCTGCTCGGCTGGCTCGTAACCCTCCCGACGGGAACCCTCTACGCGGTGTTGGCAGTGACCGCCGCGATCGAGAACCTGATCCCGCCCTTTCCGTCCGACGTGGTCGTTGCCTTTGGCAGCTTCGTGATCGCGCAGGGTCAGAAAGGCTCCATGCTCGGTGTGTTCCTGTCTGTGTGGCTCGGAAACGTGGCCGGCGCCATGGTGGTCTACTCGCTGGGCCGCCGCTACGGGGCGGAGCGCCTGGAGCGCCGGCTCGCTGGAAAGCACGCGGAGAGCCGCGATGCGAGGATCCGGCGATTGTTCGAGCGCTATGGCATGCCCGCGGTCTTCGTGAGCCGTTTCGTTCCGGGCGTCCGGGCAATCGTGCCCGCGTTCGCGGGGGCGCTGCAATTGTCTGTCGTATGGACCGCGGTCATGATTGCGAGCGCGTCGGCTATCTGGTACGGTCTCATCACGGTGCTCGCCTTTCGTGTGGGCTCTGACTGGGAAAAGCTGAAGGGCACCATGGGCCGGTATAGTTCGACCGCCGCCATTGTCGGGGCGGTGATTCTCGCGCTGGGGATCGTGGTATGGCTGATCGCGCGCAAACGAAAGACCCGCTAGCCACCAGCGCCAAACAGCGCGCATTCCTGCTCGAGCGATTCACGGACTTTCTGGCGCTCGAGCGCGGGTCCGCTGTGCGCACGCAGGAGGCGTACGCCCGCGACGTGGCGCGATTCATCGAGTTCGTGCTCATCAAGGGCGCGGCGGCCCCGCTGGACGTTACGCCCAAGGTGCTGCGTGAGTTCGTGTATCAGCTCAAGGATCTCGGGCTGTCGCCGGCTTCCATCCGCCGCAACGTCTCGGCCGTGCGCAGCTATTTCAAGTTCCTGATGGGAGACGGTCACGTCGTACGCGACCCAAGCGAGCGTCTGGATACTCCGAAACGCTGGCGTACCCTTCCCGAGGTGCTCACGGTGGCGGAGATCCAGACGTTGCTGGCCGCTCCCACCATGGACGATCCGCTCTACTTTCGCGATCGCGCCATGCTGGAGGTGGCGTACGGCGCCGGCCTGCGCGTGTCCGAGTGGATCGGCATCGGCGTCAAGGACGCGCTTCTGGACGAGGGGCTGGTCCGGGTTTTCGGAAAGGGAAGCAGGGAGCGGCTGGTGCCCATCGGGCGCGGCGCTATTGGCGCGCTGGCGATTTACATGCGTGAGATGCGCCCGGGCCTCGCGCGCGGGTCAGGGAAGGGCACGCTCTTCCTCAATTCCCGCGGCCAGCCGCTCTCTCGGATGGGTGCCTGGAAGATCCTTCGCAAGTACGTCAAACGCAGCGGGATCACCAAACGGGTATACCCGCATACCCTCCGGCACTCGTTCGCCACGCATCTTCTCGAAGGCGGCGCCGACCTCCGGGCGGTACAGGAGATGCTTGGGCATGCCGATATCTCGACGACGCAGATTTACACCCACGTGGATCGCGAGTACTTGCGTCAGGTCCATCGGCGTTATCATCCCCGGGCATGATCCTCGTCATCGATAACTACGACTCATTCACGTTCAATCTCGTCCAGTACCTCGGCGAGCTTGGCGCGACTCCGCTCGTGCGCCGCAACGACGAGATCACCGTGGATGACATCGGCATCCTCGAACCCAGCGCCATCGTGATCTCACCGGGGCCCTGCACGCCCGCGCAGGCCGGGATTTCCGTCGCCGTTGTGCAGCGCTGGGGCTCCACCATCCCCATGCTGGGTGTATGCCTGGGACATCAGGCCATCGGCGAAGCGTACGGAGGACGTGTCGTCCGAGCCGCCAGGGTCATGCACGGGAAGACGTCACAAGTGCGGCACGATGCGCGCGAGCTGTTCGCGGGACTGCCGAATCCGATGCAGGTCATGCGCTACCACTCGCTGGTGGTAGAGTCGGAATCCCTGCCGGACGAGCTCATGGTGCTTGCAAGCGCGGCGGACGACGCAACCGAAATCCACGCGATCCGCCATCGTGAGCATCCGGTGTGGGGCGTTCAGTTCCACCCGGAATCCATCATGACGCCGGACGGGAAGACGTTGCTGAGCAATTTTCTGGAGCTGGCAGCGTAATGCGCCTCGGTCTCGCGGCGGCTCTGTTGGTTCTTGCTGCCGCCGTGGGCCGCGCGCAGGAACGTGTACTCATCGCCGATCGCGGCCCCGGGGCTGGCGGCCGCATCCTGGAAGAGGCGCTCGCACGGCCCCACCGCCTGGTGCAGCCCGACACATCCTGGTTCACGCAAGCACGCGGACAGCAGGAGCGAGGGACGATCATTGTTCTCGGCCGCACCGCGGCCATCAACGGAACCGTGGACGGGGACGTCATCGTCGTTGGCGGCGATTTATTCGTTCGGCCAGGGGCAAGGATCGAGGGACGCGCCGCTGCGATTGGCGGAGGGGTATATGCGTCGGCGTTGGCATCCATAGGTCAGGGGACCCACGACTTCCGTGACTACACCTATGACATCGTTCGCGACTCGACAGGCTATCGGCTGACGTACCGTTCACAGCGCGCAGACGCGACGCCGCCGCTGACGTTCCCCACGCTCTACGGCGTCAGGGCTCCCTCGTATGACCGCGTGAATGGCATCTCGGTCCCGTTCGGGCCTGCATTCACGTTCGCGGACAGCCGCGGTGAACTGAACGCGCTGGCCACCTATCGGTCCGACTTGGGCAAGGTGGATCCATCGATCTCCGCGGATCTCCAGCTCACGCGGCGTTTGCGCGCCTCGCTCCGTGCTGAACGCGGTACCTTCTCAAACGACGCCTGGATTCTGTCGAATTTCGTGAATTCGTTCACCAGCCTCGTCGCCGGCACCGACACCAGGAACTACTATCGCGCTGATCGCGCCGACGTCACGCTGCATCGCCTTTGGGAATTCGCTCGCACTCGCCTCGAGCCGTTCGTCGGCGTTCGTGGAGAGCGATCGTGGACCGTTGGGCCCGCGTTCGGCGAGCAGCGCGGCCCCTGGAGCATCATGGGACGCCAGGACGCGGGCGACGGGATGTGGCGACCCAATCCGGCGGTCGGCACCGGGGAGATCTACTCTGGTTTGGTGGGCAGTACCGCGGGCTGGGATTCAGATGGAATAAGGCTGCGCGGGCGCTCCATCCTCGAGCACAGTCTTGACGCGACGACTGGCAATGCCGGCGCGCAGTCCGCGGTCACGTTTGCGCAGGTGACGTCCGATCTGGAAGTCGGCTTTCCCACCTTTGGCGAACAGACCTATGCGTTCGAAGTCCATTGGGTCACGAGCCCAGGCGACACCCCCCCGCCACAGCGTTTTGTGTACTTCGGTGGCGCGGGCACCATGCCGTTTCTCGCGTTGCTCGAGCAAGGCGGCGACGAGCTGCTGCTCGTCGAGCAGCGGTATGCCATTCCATTTCCGAACATTCAGGTCGGCTTCATGGGCATCCCCACCCTGCAGCTGCGGCACCGAGTCGGCGGTGCCGGGCTGGGAAGGCTGCCGGCCCTGGAGCAGCTGGTCGGCGTTGGCGTCATGCTGACCATCATTCGCGCGGAGCTCCAGCTCGACCCCGCCAGCGGCAGGACGCGCGCTTCGGTCGGCTTTAGCTTCTCGCGTTGAGCGGCACACGTTGCCCCGACGCCCGACGCGACCTACATTCCTCAGTCGTGTCGGTCGGGCTCGCTAGTTCCGTCCGGCGCGGGGTATGAAGACCCTCGCCGTCATCCCAGCTCGACTGGGCGCCACGCGTCTCCCCCGCAAACCGCTCCGCCTCCTCGCGGGCCGTCCCTTGGTCGTTCGCGTGTGGGAACGCGTGGCCTCCATGGACGTCGCGGACCGCTGTGTGATCGCCACTGACAGCGAAGAAGTGGCCGCCGCAGCCCGAGCCAATGGCGCGGAAGCGGTGCTGACGTCGGCCAAACACCCATCCGGAACCGACAGGATCGCTGAGGTTGCGGCGTTGCCCGAGTTCTCGGCGTTCGACGCAGTGCTCAATGTTCAGGGCGACGAACCGTTCATCTCCCCGGACGCTGTGCGCGCCGCGCTCGGAATGCTGGGGGCGCAATTCACGATCGGAACGGCGGCCGTTCAGGCGACCGCGGCGGTACTGGCCGAGCCGAGCGTGGTGAAAGTCGTTACCGCCGACAACGGTCGTGCGCTTTATTTCTCCAGGGCGCCGATTCCATTTCTTCGCGAACCGAAGGACGCGGATGACGCGGGGCTCCTGCTCGACCGGGTCTGGCAGCACATTGGCGTGTACGCCTATACGCGCGATGCGCTGGCCCGATGGGTTGCGCTGCCGGCGCATCCGCTGGAGCGGATCGAACGATTGGAGCAGTTGCGGCCGCTCGCCGCGGGATGGGCAATCGGCGTCGGCCTGATTGCGGGACCGCTTCGGCGTGGCATTGATACCGAGACCGATTTGGCGCGAGCCAATTCCGAATGGACCATTTTCAGCGGGGAACCAGCCTGATGCAAGGACCGCGTCAACAACCAACCAAGTTCATCTTCGTCACGGGTGGAGTGGTCTCGTCGCTGGGCAAGGGTATCGCAGCCGCATCGCTGGGGCGCTTGCTGGTCGAGCGTGGATTGCGGGTCACGATGATGAAATTCGATCCGTACATCAACGTGGACCCAGGCACCATGTCGCCCTTTCAGCACGGTGAAGTGTTCGTGACGGACGACGGCGCCGAGACGGATCTCGATCTCGGCCACTACGAGCGCTTCATCGACCGGTCGTTGTCGCAGGCGAACAATGTCACGACGGGGCGCATCTACCTGAACGTGATCACCAAGGAGCGACGCGGGGAGTACCTCGGCTCCACCGTGCAGGTGATTCCCCACATTACGGATGAAATCAAGGCGGCCATCAGGCGCATCGCGCCGGAGAACGACGTGGTGATCGTCGAGATAGGTGGAACGGTGGGCGACATCGAGTCCTTGCCGTTCCTCGAGGCCATCCGCCAGTTCCGTCATGACGTCGGCCGCGAACATGCGATCTTCGTGCATCTCACGCTGGTGCCGTTCATCGCCGCCGCCGGAGAGCTGAAGACGAAACCGACGCAACACTCCGTGCGCGACTTGATGGAGATCGGAATTCAGCCCGACATTCTCATTGTCCGCACCGAGCGCCCCATCTCCGACGACATCAAGCGAAAGATCGCGCTGTTTTGTAACGTGGAGTTCGGTTGCGTCATCGAGAGTCCCGACGTGCGCACCATCTACGAGATCCCGGTGCGCTTCCATGAGCAGGGGTTCGACGAGAAAGTCATGGAACGGCTTGGGATGGACGCGCCTCGGCCGGATCTGACGGCCTGGCGCGAGCTCATGAATCGCGTGCTGCAACCGCACGAGCGGGTCCGCATCGCGGTCGTCGGCAAGTACACGGATTTCGTGGACAGCTACAAGAGCGTCCAGGAAGCGCTCATCCATGGCGGTATCGCCAACGACGTCGGCATCGACATTCAGTGGCTGTCCAGCGACGACTTCACCGCGCCTGATCGGGCCGCGGAGATTCTCAAGCCGTATCACGGACTTCTGGTACCCGGCGGGTTCGGCGTCCGCGGTGTGGATGGGATGGTCGAGGCCATCCGTCACTCACGGGTCTCAGGATTGCCCTTCTTCGGCATCTGCCTGGGCATGCAGACCGCGATCATCGAGTTCGCCCGCAACGTGTGCGGATTGGAAGACAGCCACTCCTCCGAGTTCGCCCCGGAATGCAACAACGCCGTGATCTCGCTCATGGAGTCGCAGCAGCACGTCACCGACATGGGCGGCACCATGCGGCTGGGAGCCTATCCCGCACGCCTGACGCGCGGGACCAAGACGGCCGAGGTGTATGGTGTCGCGGAGATCAGCGAACGGCATCGGCACCGGTACGAGGTCTCCAACCGGTTCCGCGACCTCTTCGTCGAGAACGGTCTGCGACTGAGCGGCCTGAGCCCCGACGGTCAGCTCGTCGAGATCGTCGAATACCCGCCGCATCCGTGGTTCATCGGCTGCCAGTTCCATCCGGAGCTCAAGTCGCGACCCACGCGCGCGCATCCGCTCTTCGCCGGATTCATCGCAGCAGCGGTGAAGGCGAAGCGGCAGCGGCGGGAGTCCAGCCCGTCGTTCGCGGAGGCAGGGGACTGACGTGACGCTGTTTCGTGACGACGCGTTTTTTCTCATTGCCGGTCCCTGCGTTCTCGAGGATGACGCGCTGAACCTGCGAGTGGCGGAGTCGCTTGCCAAGCTCGCCGGCACCGTGCCGGGCGGAATCATTTTCAAGGCCAGCTTCGACAAAGCCAATCGCTCGAACCTCGACGCCCATCGCGGGCCCGGCCTCGATGATGGCTTGCGGGCGCTGGAGCGCGTGAAACAGGCGTCGGGGCTCAAAGTCCTCACCGACGTCCATCTTCCTGATCAGTGCGCCGTTGTCGCGGAAGTCGCGGACGTGCTGCAGATCCCGGCGTTCCTCTGCCGTCAGACCGATCTGCTCGAAGCGGCCGGCGCCACGGGGAAGGCGGTGAACGTGAAGAAGGGGCAGTGGATGCATCCCGAGGGAATGCGGGGCGCCGTCGAGAAGGTCCGTGGCGCAGCGATGGGTGCGCGGCAGCAGAAGGGCAACCATCGATTGTCGTTGCCAGCTGGCCGACTGTCGGACATTGCCGTCACGGAGCGCGGCACATTTTTCGGATATGGGGATCTCGTCGTCGACATGCGCGACTTCGTTCGCATGCGTGACTCGTGCGGCGTGCCCGTGATTTACGATGCCACACATAGCGTGCAGCGTCCGGGTCAGGGTGCGGGCGGCGCCAGTGGAGGCGCGCGTGAATTCATTCCGCCCCTCACGTTCGCCGCATTGGCCGCCGGCGCGGACGGGCTGTTTCTGGAGACGCACCCGCAGCCGGATGAGGCGCCCAGCGACGGACCCAACATGCTGCCACTCAAGGACCTTCCCGCGCTGCTCGATCGGGCGATGGCCGTGTGGAACGCGACGCGCACGTGATCGCGCCGGAAGTCGCGCGCCGGATTCGGATGGTCGGTCTCGACGTCGATGGCGTGCTCACCGACGGCGGCATCTATCTGGGAAGCGTCGGAGAGACGTCCCATGAGTTCAAGCGCTACGACATCCAGGATGGATTGGGTATCCATTTCCTGCGCCGCGCCGGACTGCGCGTGGCGATCGTCACTGGACGTGTGTCCGAGAGCGTGCGACTGCGCGCGCGTGAGCTGGAGATCGATGATGTGGCGCAGGATGCCACGGCGCACAAGCTGCCCGCGTTCCTCAAGATGCTGGACAGGCACGGCATGACGCCCGCCGACGCCGCGTTCATCGGCGACGATTTTCCGGATATGTCCATTCTGCGAGTGGTCGGGTTGCCGGTGGCGGTGGGGAATGCGGTGGCGGAAGTGCGCGCCGTGGCTGCGTTGCGCCTGAATCGCAACGGTGGCGCGGGCGCCGTGCGCGAGTTTGCAGAGCTGCTGCTCAAGGCCCGAGGTGAATGGAAGGCGATCGTAGATGCCTACGTCTCGGAGCGCTCGCAGGCGGGAGTGCGGGCATGAGCGACAAAGCGCGCCAACGGATCGTCGAGCGCGGGCAGCGCGTGCTGGCCATGGAGCGTGACGCGATTGCCGCCACGCTCTCGCGCCTGGGCGAGAGCTTCACACGCGCGGTCGAGTTGATGCGCGATACCAAGGGCCGGGTCATCGTCGCTGGCGTGGGAAAATCCGGGCTGATCGGCCGCAAGATCGCGGCGACGCTCACGTCGACGGGTACGCCCGCCTCGTTCCTGCATCCCGCCGACAGCGTGCACGGTGATCTGGGCATCGTGGGGGCGGAGGATGTCGCCATCCTCATCTCCAAAAGCGGCGAATCCGACGAGCTCTTTGCGCTCGTGGAACATCTCAAACGGCTCGGCGTCCGGCTGATCGCGATCACCGGCGATCGCACCTCCGGTCTGGCTCGTCATGCCGATGTCGTGCTGGATGCCTCCGTCGCCGAAGAGGCCTGTCCGCACGACCTCGCGCCGACCACGAGCACGACGGTGGCGCTGGCACTCGGTGACGCCCTCGCCGTCGCGCTCCTGGAGGAAAAGGGCTTCCAGCGCGAAGACTTCGCCCGGCTGCACCCCGGTGGCTCGATCGGCCGTCGGCTGCTCACCCAGGTGGAAGAGGTCATGGAGCGCGACGGACTGCCGGTGCTCCATCAGGGAGATACCATGCGCCAGGCCATCGTGCTCCTGGCAGAACGGCGCGGTATCGCCATCATGGTCGATGCGGCCGACCGCATCGTTGGCGTGATGACCGCCGGCGACCTCACCCGCACCATGGAGCGCGAAACCGACATCCTGGCCATCCCGGTCGAGCACGTCCTCAATCGCGCGCCCAAAGTGGCTCGGCACAATGAGCTGGCTAGCGCGGTAGTATTCCGGATGGAGCAATACGGAATCATGTCGATGCCCGTCCTGGGCGATGGCGACAAGCTGGTGGGCGTCGTGCACCTGCACGACCTCATGCGGGCCCGACTCGCGTGAGAGTTCTGTTGATCGCAGGCGCGGCGATCATTGCGCTCGCCGCCTGCGGCAAAGGCATCAAACCGCCTGTTGCAGGAGAAGTGACCCTCGCGGACAGCGCCGACCAGATCATCTTCGACGGTCGGTTTTTCTCGACCCAGCACGGCGTGAAGCGGGGCGAGATGCGCGCCGACACGATTTTTGTATTCAACGATCAGTCCGTGATCGCGCTGCGCCGCATCACCGGCGACTTCAACACTGAAACGGGTGCGCCCAACGGCACCCTCCGCGGCGATCGCGGCACGTACGATCGCCGCACCAAGGTGCTCCAGGGCTATGGCAATGTCGTCGTGACCTCTACCGCGGGTGAAAAGCTCACGTCGAATCACCTGAAATTTACCGAGTCGAAGAACGAGATCTCGAGCGACAGCGCGTTTACCATCGTGCGCGGCGGCGACGTGCAGCGCGGAATTGGCTTCACCTCGGACCCGAACCTCACCGTGTTCCGGTGCCACCGGTCGTGCAGCGGCGCCGCGAACGTCCCTCTGCGGGACATCAATCCATGATCCGGGGAGCGCTGTGCCTACTCGCCCTCCCAGCGGCGGTGTTGGCGCAGGACACACAAGTCTGCACGTGGCTGGCGGACCGCCAAACCATCATTCAGACGTCCAGCGGCCAGCGCAATAGCATTCTTGGCGGGAACGTCGTCATGCGCTGCCCCACCAAGCAGGTGACGTTGCGGTCCGACAGCCTCGAATCCTATGGCGACGAGGGCCGCGTCTTCGTGATCGGCAACGTGCGCTACCACGAGCCACGACTCGATGTCGATTCCGATTTCCTCACGTACTATCAGCGTGACGAGCGCATCGTCGCGAACGGCAACGTCAACGCCCGACTTCCGAGCGGCTCGACCCTGAAGGGACCCGTCGCGGAATACCTGCGCGTCATGCCCGTGACACGACCGGTGCCGCGACTGCACGCCAGCGGACGCCCCACCATCACGCTCGTGCAGAAAGACTCCGCGGGTCAGCCGCCTCCGCCCACGACGGTGGTCGCGAATGCGGTCACGATGATCGGTGATAGTCTGGTCTTCGCCGGCGGTCAGGTCATCGTCACCCGTGAGGACGTCGTGGCGCGCGGTGATTCCATGGCCCTCGACAGTCAGCGCGAGACCACGGTGTTGATGCGCGGACCTTCCATTGAGGGACGTCGCGACCGGCCATTTACCCTCAGCGGCCGCCGCATCGAGTTGACGGGACGCGACCGCAAGTTGAGCCGCGTGCTGTCGATGGGAACGGCAACCGCGGTGAGCGAAGACATGACGCTGGCAAGTGATACGATCGACCTGCGTGTCGCGAATGACTTGTTGCAGCGCGCCATCGCCTGGGGACCATCGCGGGCACGCGCGTCGTCGGCATCGCAACGGATCGTCGCCGACTCGATCGACGTTGAGATGCCCCAGCAACGCGTCCGGGTGATGCATGCGATGCGAGGCGCGCTGGCCGAGGGCCGGCCCGATTCCATCCGCTTCCGGGCGGACACGCTGGACTGGATGCGTGGGGACGTGATCGTTGCGCGATTCGACACCATGGCGGCGGTGGACAGCGCGAAGCGGGGAGCCACGCGACTGCTCGACCTCGTCGCCACCGGCAACGCAAAGTCGTATCACCATCTTGCGCCAGCGGACAGCGCGCTGCGCCTGCCGGCGATCAACTACGTTATCGGACGTGAGATCGTCGTCGACTTCCAGGAACAGCGGGTCGCCAAGGTGACCGTCATCGAGAAGGCGTCCGGCATTTATCTCGAGCCCAAGCCACCCGCGGCCAGCCGCGACACGACGCGTGCAGCGCCGTCGAGCGCGCCGGTGCCCGCGTCCGCGACGCCAGCGACCACCCGCCCAGCGCCGACGCCCGTCCGACGGCCGCAATGACGGACCCACTGGTCAAGGGGATTCTCGACCAGCTCGGCCGCGCCGACCGGTCACCCGCGCTTGCCCTCCATGCGCTCCTGAGCGTGGCCGACGACAGCGGCGTTGCAGACATCAACGAGGCCGCCAAGATCTACCGCGAGGATCACCTCGCGTCGTTACGCGCGGCAGGGAAGGACGCTGAACGCGAAGCCGGGCTGCTGGGGCTCGATCAGGTTCGCGCGCACCTTGCCGATAGCGTCTTCCCGCGTCTGGCGGGACATGGCCTGATCATTCTGCCGGCCGGAGGGCTGCTGGCGCCGGACGCCAAGGTTCGTTTTGCCGAGGAGTTCTGGCGGCGCTGCCAGGCGGGCCGCGGGGAGATCGCCGAGGCACTGCGGCAAACCGGCGAGCACCCGCAAATCCCGGAAGCGCCAGTCGAAGAGCGCGTCGTGGGCAGCGTGCTCGAGGCCACGGGACTGGTCAAGATGTACCGTCGGCGCCGAGTGGTAAATGACGTGGCCCTGCGATTGCAACAGGGGGAGATTGTCGGACTGCTGGGTCCGAATGGAGCGGGGAAGACCACGACCTTTTACATGATCGTCGGGCTCATCCCGCCCATGACCGGGCACATCTCGCTGGACGGGCAGGATATCACCTCGACGCCGATGTATCGCCGAGCGAGGCTCGGGATCGGCTACCTGTCGCAGGAACCGTCGGTCTTCCGGAAGCTCTCGGTAGAAGACAACATTTTAGCCATTCTGGAGACTCTACCAATTTCCGCTGCCGAGCGGCGGGCGCGCCTCGAAAAGCTGCTAGACGAGCTCAGCATCAAGCATCTCCGCCAGAGTAAGGCATATTCGCTCTCGGGGGGCGAGCGCAGACGGCTTGAGATCACCAGGGCGCTGGTCACAGAGCCCAAATTCATGATGCTGGATGAGCCATTTGCGGGCGTCGATCCAATCGCGGTGCATGACATTCAGACTATCGTAGCCAACCTGCGTACGCGGAACATCGGTGTGTTGATCAGCGATCATAACGTGGAACAGACCCTGGACATCGTCGACCGTGCCTACATCATGTTCGACGGCCAAGTGAAGGTCTCCGGCTCGGTCCGCGACCTGGTGTTCGACGATACTGTTGCGGACATCTACCTCGGCCCCACGCTGACCGCGAGATTGCGCGCCCGTTATCCGTCGTCCGGCGGTGCCCCGGAGCAGCGCGCATGAGGCCGGGTCTCTCCCAAAGCACGCAGCTCAAGCAGGAGCTCAAGATCAATCCGCGCCTGTATCAGGCGATGGACCTGCTGTACATGCCTCTCCTCGACTTGCAGCAGCATCTGAAGCAGGAGCTGCTGAACAATCCGTTCCTGGAGATGGTGGAGCCGGAAGAGGACGAGGACGAGAATCCGGACGGCGAGACCGAGGCCGAAATCGCTGCCGAGAGTCAGGAAAAACAGCAGAAGGACGAGATTGACTGGGAGGAAATTCTCCTCGAAGGATTCGACGCGGGCGGTCGCAAGGAAGAGCACGAGGAGCGGGAATACTACGAGCCGGTGACCGTTGATTCACGCGATCTCTCGGATCACATGCGCGATCAGGTCACGCTGCTCGACCTCTCACCACGTGAGGTGGTCCTCGCCGAGGAGTTCATCGGAAACATCGATGAGGACGGATACCTCAAGGCATCGCTCGAAGAGATCACCAACGGCGTGAACGACATGGTGAAGCAGGCGGCCGAGGCTGAGGATCGCGACGTTGACGACCTGCCCATGTACACGCTCGAGGAGTCGGAGCGGATGCTCGCGGCAATTCAGAATCTCGATC
>JANNJV010000477.1:0-3957 GCA_031395945.1 Gemmatimonadota bacterium
CGCGGATGCGCGTAGCGCCGCGCACTCTGCGGGTGGGAGTGCGGCTGGACTAATGTCTTCATTCTCTCTAATGTTTCCGGATGGAACACGACGCACCGGCGAATCACGGCCCCGACCCGCGAAAGGAGGCGGTCCTCGCGCTCGTAGTCCAGTCGCTCATCGCGCTCAGCATCCTCCTGAGCGTCGTGAACATCCTGGCGTTGCTGGCGCAGGGCCGGCTGCTGAAGACCGCGGCCGCCGGCGGCACGATCAGCGACGAACAGATCGCGCTGAACGACGGCAGGATTGCCATGCTCGGCTACATGCGCATCGGCCTGTTGATCGTCTCGGTCATCGCGTGGTTGCCCTGGCTGTGGCGCGCATACCGAAACCTGCAGCTCGTGGGCTCGCGCCAGACCGATGTGTCGCCGGCCTGGGCGCTGGGCTATTGGTTCATTCCCATCATCAACCTGTTCAAGCCCTACCAGATCATGAAGGAACTCTGGTCCCGGAGCGCCCAGCGGAACGCGCCGGGGTTCAATCGCAATCTGCCCGACCCGAGCCTCGTCGGACTCTGGTGGGGCATCTGGCTCGCAAACAACGTCTTCTCCCGCTATGCCGAGAGGAGCTCCGAAGCGGCACAGACCGTTCCGACCCTCGTGGCGGCCAACAGGGTACTGATCACTTCCAATCTCGGGGCGATACTCGCGGCAGCGCTGGCACTGATGGTCGTGACGAGAATCCACAAGTATCAGCAGATGCTCTCTGTCGAACCGGTCGCGGTGGCGCCGATACCGACGCAGCCTGCTGTTTGATGACCTCGACTCCGCGATGTTCGGGCAGCATAGTGAGGCGAAGGTAGCGTCCCAGGTCGAGATACTTCCTGCTGGCATCGCGGAGTAAGGCAGGAGAAAGGCCGGCAACCTCGGCACGCCGCGCCATCACTTTGTCCAGTGGCCAGCCCACCTGAGCATTCCAGGCGAGCTCGCCCAGCCAGTAGCCGTTGGATTCCTGTCCCTGTTCATGCTCCAGAAGTGTGGCGGCCTTCACCTTCGCCACATCGGCATCGGAGGGACCCTCTGTCTGCAGCCGCGCCATTTCCGCGAGCGCGGCGGCCGCCAGCGTGTCGATCCGGCTTGGCGCGCCGGAGAAGCCAATGCGAAACGCGTATGGCGCCCGCTGCACGGCGGGCAGGTCGAGGCTGACGGTGACGCCGTACGTGCCGCCCATGACTTCGCGTAATCGCGTCTCGACGGCGAGGGTCACCACTTCAGCCAATGCTCGCAGCGTCGTTTCAGTCTGGGGCGTGAGATCGACCACCCCGTCGACCACGATTTCAGTACGGGCCTTTTCGTCGGCGCCCAGCCGGAAGGACCGCTCGCGCACGCCAGACCGTCGCATGGCCGGCATCACCGGCGGCGCTTCGCGCCGGCCCGCCGGCAAGGATGCGACGTACGTGCGCAGCAACCCGCGCAACCGGTCCAGCGGGATGTCCCCGACGATGACGAGTGTGAAGTTGGACGCGTTCCGCATCCGGCCGCGCCAGAACTCCAGCGCGCGCCGCAAATCGACGGCGGCGGCGAACCGTTCCGTTCCGGGTTCGGCCAGGTCGGGCCTGGTCTTCATGCCGAGGCTGACGGAGTCCGTGAAGACGGCGTCCGGGTCCACCGACCGATCCGCCGCGCGCGAGCGATATCGGGCGGAAAAGCGTTTGAAGGCGGTGGTGTCCGCGCGTGGCGCCGTGAAATAGAGATGGATCAACTGGAACAGCGTATCGATGTCCGCGAGTGCCGTGCTGCCATCCAGATGGATCCAGCTATCGGTGACGAACGGCTCGAGTGTGATGGACGTCTCGTCGATCAGCTTGGACAGTGCCTTCCCCGTCAACGGACCCAATCCGGTGGCCTGAAGCACCTGGTCAGCCATGTACGCTGATGGGTACGTGGACGGCGCAACCGACGACGCGCCGCCCGGCCCGGTCAGGCGCAACTGCACGTGCCCGGAACTCGCCTGCGTCTGCTTCACGATGACTCGCACCCCGTTTCCCAACATCCACTCGAAGGCGTTCAACTCGCGCAGGATGGCCTCGGTGGCGATCGACCCCTCCGGGGGCAGGTGCGCGATGAGCGCTGGTGTTGGGGTTGTATCGACCGCTGTCACGGCAGCGCGCGTGGCCCCGCGGCGCGCCGCATTCACGAGCAGCGGGCGTGCCGCTCCGACCAGCGAGCTATCACGATCGCCGCTGGGGGTCGTGACGACGATGGAGGCGCTGTCCAGGACGAGCGCGTTGGCGGCGCCGGCGACGTCCTCCGCAGAAATGTCCTCGAGCAGCTCTTTCGTCAGGTCGTAATCCCGGTCGGCCGCCATGACGGGATGCCCATGGAGGAAATGCCACACCAGCGATTCGGCGATGGTCGCGGACGCGGAACCCTCGGCGTCGGCGCTCCTCCTGCTTGCCATGACGGACGCCTTGGCGCGGGTCAGCTCCGCTTCGTTCACGCCGAAGCGCTGCACGGTCGCCACCTGTTCCGCCAGCATTGACACGCCATCCACGACGCGGCCGCGGATCGCGGAGCCGTAGACCACCTGCGCTTCCAGATCCCGCGCGATGCCCTGGGCGGCAATGCTGGCGTGGAGCAACGGCGCGTCGAGCGCGTCGGCGGCGGCGGACAGCCGGTCCTCGAGCACGCTCCGCATCAGCCGTTCGGCGAGCGACGTTCGATAGCTCCCCACCGTGGCACCGGACGCGTGCCGTCGCGGATACCACAACGCCACGCGCGTTGCCCTGATGTCCGGATCCGTGAACACGGCGGTTCGCGACGTCGCCGCGCCCACGGCAACCCTGGGCCGCGGCGTCGGCGACGCACCGCGCTTCAGATCCGCGAACTGCGCACGGACTCTGGCTTCGACGCGCGTCCCATCGAAATCGCCAACGGCCACGACCGCCATGAGGTCCGGACGATACCAGTCCCGGTAGAACCGTCGCATCTGCGCCACGTCGAATCGCCGCAGGATCGCGGTATCGCCAATCGGGCGACGATTGACATAGAGCGATCCCGAAAGCAGCAGCGTATCGCGTTGCCAGGACAGTCGACTGTCTGCCGCGGCGCGCACGCGCCACTCCTCGAACACGACGCCCGCCTCCTGGCGCGCCTCGGCGGCATCGAAGGAAACTTCGTGCGCCCATTCCCGAAGAATGGCGATCCCGGTATCGAGCGCGCCCGCGCGATCCGTCGGAACCGCGAGTCGGTACGTCGTTTCATCGAACGTCGTCGTGGCGTTGACGTCGTCGCCGGACCGCATGCCGATGGATTCGAGATAGTCGGTAATCCGGCGCCCCGGGAAATTGCGCGTGCCTCGAAACGCCATGTGCTCCACCGCATGTGCGAGGCCGCGCTGCGATTCGTCTTCGAGGATGGAGCCGGCATTGACCACCAGCCGCAGCTCGGCGCGCTTGTTGGGAAAGCCGTTCGCGCGGATGTAGTAGCGCATTCCGTTCGGCAGCTGGCCGCTGCGAATGTTCGGGTCGAGCGGCACCGCCGACTCGAGAGCGATGGAACGCGAGCCACAGCACGGCGCGGCGGCGGCGTACCACCGGTATCCGAGCATGGAAAGGCCGACCAGGATGAGGGCGGCCACCGCGGCCGCGATCGTCTCCCGCTTCACACGCGTATCATCGTCGGTTAGAAGATGCTATTGCGGCGCGTCATTTATCAATCACGCGGGCCCGCCGAGGCCGTGAGTAGCCGGACGATGTCAACGCGGCCGAAATGCTCCGCCCAGCCAAGCGCGTCGCTGTCATGCATGCTGTCGTGAATACCAGGATCGGCGCCGGCGGCGAGCAGGAGACGTACGACTTCTGCATTCCCGCCGAACGACGCGAGATGCAGCGGCGTCACCTGGGCTCCCCAATGCGACCAGAGTGTGTTGGGATCGGCGCCCTGAGCGAGGAGCCACTGCACCGCGGCGGCATCGCCG
>JANNJV010000491.1:0-2191 GCA_031395945.1 Gemmatimonadota bacterium
GGCATTCGAGCCCCAGAGTTGCTCACAAACGCGAGGCGTGTTCCATCAGGCGACCACGACGGGACGTTTATCGTCCCCTGCCCGCCGTACACGTAGGCAATGACTCGCGCCGGCCCGCCAGCCGCGGGCATCAACCGAATCAGCACGTGCTTGTAGAACGGATGGTCGTCCGCTGGCACGTCCGCGGGAAAGGTCAGGAATGCGATCCATTTCCCATCCGGTGAGATGTGCGGGAACCAGTTGTTGAGGCCGTCGTTCGTGACCTGCTGCTGTGCGCTTCCATCGGGTCGCATGCGCCAGATCTGCATCCGCCCGGTGCGCGACGAGTTGAAGTAGACATATGCCCCGTCTGGTGTGAACTCGGGTCCGTCGTCCAGGCCAGTCGCGGATGTGAGGCGGATCTCGTCGCCACCGGCGGCGGAGATCTTGTACACGTCCAACTCGCTGCCTCCCTTCCGAATGCCGGTGTACACCAGCCAGCGGCCGTCGGGCGACCAGCCGTGCAGGTACGAGGGTCCTTTGCCTTTCGGGGTCACGCGCCGTGGCGTGCCCCCGGTTGCCGGCAGCGTGTAGATGACCGATTCGCCGCTGTCCTCCACCGCGTGGTGACTGATGGCCATCATGCGACCGTCGAACGAAAGGACGTGATCGTTGTTGTTGCTAGTCGCGAATCCGGTGTTGACAGCCTGGGCCGAGCGTGACGCGAGATCAAAGCGGAACAGGAGGCCCTCCTGCGCATAGATCAACGCCTTACCATCGGCCGTCCAGTTGGGCGCCTGGAATGATCCAGGATACCGATGCACGATGGTCGCGTTCCCCGTCGCGATGTCCAGAATCTCGAGGTTGCTGCCGAGGTACTCGCGATAGGCCACGAGATCCGGCTTCGCCGGCGTCGTGATGCGCACGTTGCCGAACGCGGCCCGTTCCACGACGGTGTCGTTATGCGCGCAGACGAACAATCCTGCGTACACGGTATCCGGGAGCGTCACGCCGCTGAGTTCCTGCGTGATGAGCGTGTCGCCGAATCGCGCCACCGACATGATGTAGACGCCGTCGCGCCGCTCGAGCTGGATCACCGCGAGTGAATTCGGCAGGCTGGCGGGCGACCTGGCCTCTTCCGTGATAGCACCGGCTGCTCGCCGGAACTGGAGCGCCGCCAGTCCGTCGCCGTGCAACGCCGCGCTCACGTGCGCGCTATTCGTCTCCAGCGACGGCCGAATCGTCCAGCCGATCTTGCGATGCGCGTCGACCCCACCGCCGATGAAGCGTGCCCGCGTGGTGAGGATAAAGTTCCCCGTCAGGCGCTTCCAAACGAAATGGAAATCGTCGCGGTCGCCCCACATGTTCTGACCCGAACCCCCAACCTCATACGTCTGGCGCTGCGGGTCGAAGGACGCCGATCCTGAATGGCGCACGCGGCCGACGTCCGCCCGACCGTCAAAGATGCCGACGGGAGTCTGGGCGCCAGCGACGACAGCGGACAGAGCGAAGAGCAGGGCGCCGATGGGAATACGGTAGCCAGTAGCAACGTGCATGGGGATGTCCTCGCGGTACGGTTCCAGTCAACGTTTCCGTGTTCCGATCGCCTTCAGATCGTGGCGCATGATCGGGCGAGCCGCAACACGGCGCGCAACGGTCGTGAAGCCGGCGCGCTCGAACGTCGAGGCATAGCCGGTACCCGTCGCGCTGGGCGACACGTCCGCATCAAACGGATACGCCTCGAGCGCCGGTGCGGACGCGCGTTTCGCCGTCTCCATGGCTGCCCTTATCAGTGCCGATGTGATGCCCTGCTTCCGAAAGCCTTTGCGCACATACAGGCACGAGAGCGACCAGACCGGCTTCGCGTCGACGCGCTCGAGTCGCCGCGCGCGCTCCAGCCATGGCAGGGCATCTCGCGGCGTCAGTTGGCACCAACCCACGGGGACATCGCCTTGAAACGCAAGCAAGCCCGGTGGAGGACCGCGCTTCACGATCTCACGGAATTCCTTCTTGTTCTTCCCGCGTGATCTCTTCCGGTACGTGGTGCCGACCCGCCAATACATGCACCAGCACCCGTTGCAGGCGCCGGTCACGCCGAACAGGTCCTCGAGCGCCGGCCATAGATCGGGCGTGAGTGGGCGGATCTCGAGTTTCATGATTCCTTTTTTCAGGGGATCGGTGGAATCGCTCCCGCCTTTTGCAAAGCCGCGCT
>JANNJV010000501.1:0-4864 GCA_031395945.1 Gemmatimonadota bacterium
TGACGGTGGAGCCCGGCATCTACCGGCCGGGGTGGGGCGGAGTGCGGATCGAGGATGACGTGCACTTGGGTGCGGGTGGGGCCCAGGTGCTGACGCGCTTCCCGCGAGAGCTGCTGGAGTTGGGCTGACGCGAGACGTGCCGCGGTACCACGCAACGGGGCCTATGATTGACCTGCGCTACGTGAAAAAACTCATTGAGATGATCGATGCATCATCGGTCGATTCCATCGAGATCTCAACTGAGAAGGGAATAAAGATCCGGATCGCCAAGAGTCCGGTCCAGCGCGGCGGGATGCAGATGGCGGCGCCGATGGCGATGCCGGCTGTGCTTCCCGCGCTGATGGATTCGCGCGTCACTCCAGCGACCGGGATCCCGATCCCAGTGGAAGTGACGCCGTCGTCCAACAACCGGCCCAGTGTCGCGGATGGCCAGCTGGAAGTGAAGTCGCCAATGGTGGGAACGTATTATGGGGCACCGGAGCCCGGTGCCAAGCCGTATGTCGCCGTCGGGGCGCGGGTGCAGAAAGGTCAGACGCTCTGCATCATCGAAGCGATGAAGATCATGAATGAGATCGAGTCTGAATTCACGGGCGTGGTGAAGGAAATCCTCGCTCAGGACGCGCAGCCCGTGGAATACGGGCAAGTCCTCTTCCGGATCGATCCCAATGGCTAACACTACGCAAGTACCCGTGGGCGGCCCGGCGGCAACTGGCACCTTCGACTTCAAGTCGGTGCTGCAGAAGCTGGTCCAACTCGGCGCGTCGGACCTGCACCTGAAGGTGGGACGCCCGCCCACCGTGCGCCTCAACGGCGACCTGCATGCGCTCGACTTTCCAGCGCTCAAGCCCGAGGACCTGAAGAATCTCGGCGAGCAACTGATGAACCCGAAGCAAGTCAAGCAGTTCACCGAGGAGAAGGAGTGCGACTTCGCCATCGGTGTGCCGGGAATTGGCCGCTTTCGCGTGAACCTGTATCAGCAGCGCGGCTCGCTGTGTTATGCGATGCGCGCGATTCCGTATCAGGCGCGAACGCTCGAAGAGCTGCAGCTGCCGAAAGTCCTGGAAGAGATCGCGCTCAAACCGAGGGGCCTCATTCTGGTTACGGGCGTCACTGGCTCGGGAAAGTCGACGGCGCTCGCCGCCATGATCCAGCACATCAACGAGAAGCACAAGGCGAACGTCATCACGATCGAGGATCCGATCGAGTTTCTGCATCGCGACATCAATTGCCACATCAACCAGCGCGAAGTGGGCACCGACACGGCGACGTTCGCGCAGGCGCTGCGCCGCGTGCTGCGGCAGGACCCCGACGTCATCCTGATCGGCGAAATCCGCGACCTGGACACGCTCGATGCTGCCCTGAAAGCCGCCGACACCGGCCACCTGGTGTTCTCCACGCTACACACGATGGATGCGACGCAGACCATTCAACGCGTGCTGTCGTTCTATCCACCCCATCAGCAAGCCGAGGTACGCTTCTCGCTCGCCAACGCGCTGCAGGCGGTCATCTCGCTGCGGCTGGTGCCACGCACGGACAAGCCGGGCCGCGTGCCCGCGTGCGAGGTGCTCATCAATACCGCCGCGGTTCGCGATCAGATTCGCGACATGGAAAAGTCCCTGAACATCCCGGACCTTATCCGGGAAGGCACGGTGCAGTACGGCATGCAGCTGTTCGACCAGTCGATCATGCAATGGTATTCGCAAGGCGCCATTTCCTACGAGAGCGCCGTGTTCTATGCCACAAGCCCAGCGGAGTTCGCGCTCCGGGTGCAGGGCGTGGCAGGCACGAGCGACCAGAGCTGGAATTCATTCGAGAAGAAACGCTGAACCAGACGTCGCTCGTCGCATGTCCACGAAAGTTCTGATCGCGAACCGGGGGCCGGCGCGCGTCAGGCGCGACATCCGGAGGTCGGCGGTCGATGTTTAAGAAAGTATTGATCGCGAATCGCGGCGAGATCGCGCTGCGAGTCATCCGCGCGTGCCGTGAGCTGGGCGTTCAGACCGTGGCGGTCTATTCGGAAGCGGATCGCGAGTCGCTGCACGTGCGGTTCGCGGACGACGATGTGTGCATCGGCCCGGCACCGTCGCGCGATTCGTACCTCCGCATTCCCCGCCTCATCGCCGCCGCTGAGATCACGGGCGCGGACGCCATCCACCCCGGGTACGGGTTCCTCGCTGAGAACGCCGAGTTCGCCGAGACGTGCGTCGCGTCGAACGTCACCTTCATTGGCCCAACGGCCGACCAGATTCGCCAGATGGGCAACAAGGCGGCAGCGCGTGAAGCGATGATCAAGGTCGGCGTCCCCGTGGTGCCCGGAACGCCGGGACCCGTGGATGACTCCGACGCCGCGCTCGATTTCGCGAAATCCATCGGGTTTCCCGTGATCATCAAGGCGTCCGCCGGCGGGGGTGGGAAGGGCATGCGCGTCGCGCGCGATGTCGACGACTTTGCCCGTTCCTTTCAATTGGCGCGCTCCGAGGCCCTGTCGGCCTTTGGCAATGGCGACGTGTACGTCGAGAAGTATCTGGAGCGACCGCGGCACATCGAGTTCCAGATCATGGGCGACAAGTTCGGCAACGTTCTGCACCTCGGCGAGCGGGATTGCTCCGTGCAGCGCCGCCACCAGAAGTTGATCGAGGAAGCGCCAAGTCCTGCCATGACGCCGAAGCTGCGCCAGGAAATGGGTGACGCCGCTGTCGCGGGAGCCCGGGCGATCAATTATGTAGGCGCTGGCACGATTGAGATGCTGCTCGACACGGATGGCTCGTTCTATTTCATGGAGATGAACACGCGTATCCAGGTGGAGCATCCCGTGACGGAAATGCTGACGGGTGTGGACCTCGTGAAGGAGCAGATCCGGGTTGCCGCGGGCGAGAAGCTATCGATGTCGTCGCTGCCGCCGCTGCGGGGGCACGTCATCGAGTGTCGCGTGAACGCGGAAGATCCCGCACGCAACTTCCAGCCGTCGCCGGGCAAGATCACCGCCTTCCATGCGCCTGGAGGCAACGGCGTGCGCCTGGACTCGCACGTCTACGCTGGCTATACCGTGCCGCCCTACTACGATTCATTGCTCGCCAAACTCATCGTGCAGGGGCGCGATCGCCCGGAAGCCATCGCCCGCATGCGCGTGGCGCTGGAGTCATTCATCGTAGAGGGCGTGACCACCACGATTCCGTTTCTCGCGCGGGTGATGCAGAACGACCGCTTCGTGCGCGGCGACGTGGACACCAAGTTTCTCGAGCGCGAACCTGAACTATTCCGCGACCTGCGGGAGGCGACCTGATGCGCGTTGACGTCTTTTTTGGAGCGCATGAAGTCACCGCGGCCGACACCGCGAATCGGGCGGTCGCCGTTATCGACGTCCTCCGCGCGTCCACGAGCATCTGCATGGCGATCGAGAATGGCGCACGGGCGGTCATTCCCGTGGCCAGCTCCGAGGAAGTGGTGAGTCGCGCGAAGTCGCTGGCGCGCAGCGAGGTCAAGCTGGCCGGTGAGCGCAGGATGCAGCCGATCGCGGGTTTCGACATGGGCAACTCCCCCAGGGAATTCAGCCGGGAGGCCGTGGAGGGCAAGACCATTCTGATGGGGACCACCAATGGCACGGCTGCCATCGTCGCGGTGCAGGGCGCCCGTGACGTCGTCATCGCGTCGTACGTTAACTTCTCGGCGGTGTTGAGCATGTTGCGGGCGGCGCTGCGGGGAGGCACCGACGTCGCCATCGTATGCGCGGGTCAGGAGCGGCGGTTTGCACTGGAGGACTCCGCGTGCGCTGGACTCTTCGTGCGCCACATCACCGAGAAGCACACATCGGCGGAAATCAACGATGCCGCACAGGCGGCGATGCTCATTGACAAGAAATTCGGGTCCAGTCTCAAGAAGCTCTTCAGCACGTCGGACCACGGCACCGCGCTCGCGGAAGTGGGATTCGGTGACGACCTCGTGGCGTGCGCCAAAGTCGATTCAGTGCCGGTCATACCTGTGTATCAGGACCGGCAGATCACGAAGCTCGGTACGGAACGCGAGCGCTGAGGGCGCCGCGTGACTAGCCCGCAGCTCAAGCGCGAGATCGTCGGCATCGCGCTCCTGATGTTCGCGGTTTTCCTGGCCGGCGCGCTGACGGTGCTGGGCCTGGCGCAAGTCCGGACCGGCGTCAGCATCACCGCCATCAAGGAGCACGTCGGTCCCGTCGGCTACTATCTGGCATTCCCGCTCGTGGCGTTCGTCGGGTGGCCGGCTGCGCTCATGGCGCCGTTCGCCCCCGCGGTTCATGCACTCCGCGTGTTTGGACGGCTCGGGTCCGAGACGGATCGCAAGTGGATGATGTTCTTCGGCGGCGTCGTCGCACTCACTCCGATCGGCGTCGGCCTGGCGATGCACATGCCGGCCGGCGAGTCGAGCACCGCGGCCGGTTTGTGGGGCACATTGGTCGCCTTCTATTGGCGTCAGTGGTTCGGCGTGTTCGGCGCGTGGCTCGCCTGGGTGCTCGCCACCTCCGCTTTGACCGTCGCGACGCTCGCGTGGAATCCAATTCGCGCACTGGTTGGCAGAGACACACTGCCGGAAGCGGCAGCAGCTCCAGAGAGCGCAGGGCGCAAACGCGGCAAGGCGACCGGGATTTCCGACGTTGCGGCGGCGGCGCTGGCGCTCGAGCCCCCGGCGGAGGAGATGCCGGCGCTCCCTGACATCGCAGACGCCCGGACAGCGGCCGCACTCGCCGAGAAAAAGTCCCGCAAGCGCAAGCCGAAGGCGGAGGCACCGGCGGCAGAAGGCGGTGAATCGGCATTCGGGGACATGGCCGAGCCGGAATCCATCAGCGACGAACTGCCACCCACGGATTTGCTCACCGAGATCCCGCTCCGCTACG
>JANNJV010000502.1:0-7909 GCA_031395945.1 Gemmatimonadota bacterium
CCATTCTGTGGGTTGGTATAGGCCTCTGCTGTTTCTACATCGCCCTGGTGTGGCTCAACACATTGCTCGGTTTTTTTCTCACGCCGCTCTTCCTGATCCCCGCCACATGGTTGATGGACTGGAAAAAGCGCAGCCAGGAACAGGAGAAGCGCCAGGCGTAAGGTGCGAGGCTGCCTGTCTGGAATGATCGGTGAAGGGCTGAGGCGCGTGCCGCGGCCCTTGTTCGTCTCGATGCTTCTGCTGCTCCACACACGCGTCGCGCCGGCGCAGGATCCCGTGCGTCCCTGGCTCGATTGGCGCACGATGAGCACGTCGAGCTATCGCTTTCACTACCCGCGCGAGTTCGAGGGTTGGACACGGTACGTGGCGGAGCGGGTCGAAAGTGTGGACTCCGCCATCGCGTCGCTGGTGGGATACGCCGCGCCCAAACCCGTGCACGTTGTGGTGGACGATCCATTCGTGATCCCGAACGGGTACGCGATCCCCTTTCTGGACAAACCGGTGACGGTGTGGTGGGCCACCCCGGCGGATCCACGCAGCGACATAGGCAATTACACCACGTGGGGTGAGCTGCTCGCGATTCATGAGCTCACCCATCTGGCGCACCTGGCGCGCCCGTCGCGGGACCGCTTCAAGCGGGCGATCTGGTCCTCGATGCCTGCCAATGTCGGCCCCATCACGCTCAACGCGCCGCGTTGGGTCTATGAAGGGTACGCCACGATGATCGAGGGTCGTATCAGCGGAACGGGGCGGCCGAACAACGTCTGGCGCCCGGCCCTCTTGCGGCAATGGGCTATCGAAGGGCGGCTTCCGACCTATGGCCAGCTCAGCGCCTGGAACGATTTCAACGGCGGCGAATTCGCGTATCTCGGCGGATCCGCGTTTCTCGAGTGGCTGGCGCGCCGCGAGGGCGATTCGAGTCTCGTCCACGTCTGGCGGCGCATGACCGCCCGCCAGGAGCGGAGTTTCGAGGCGTCATTCGGCGGCGTGTACGGGGACGCGCCATCACGGCTGTATGGCCTTCACACCGCGGAGCTCACCCGCGACGCGATGGCGGCCAAGGCTGAACTGGAACGTGCGGGAATCGTGGAAGGCCAACTCATACAGCGCCTGTCGTGGGCCACCGGCGACCCGGCGATCTCGCCGAACGGTGCGCGCGTCGCGGTGACACTTCGTGAACGCGACCGTCCCGGCCGACTGGTGGTGTGGGATACCGCCGCGCAACCCGAGGACACCGCAGCAGTCCGGAAACGGATATCGGCTCAGAAGCGCGACCCTGCGGATGTGCCGGACCGCCGCTTCTACCCGGTGACGAAGAAGGCTGAGAAAACACTGACGGCGCTGAATGGGCGATCCTTCCAGCTGCCACGTTGGTACGCCGACAACAAGCGATTGCTGGTCACCCGGTGGACGACGCGTGCCGACGCGTCGCTCAGCCCGGCGTTGTACGAGTGGAACACCGAGAGCGGCGTCGTGCGCAAGGTGACGAGCGCCGTCGGCGTCCTGCACGGCGACCCGCACCCGAATTCCACGGAGGCCGTCGCCATGCAGTGCCACTGGGGGCACTGCGACATCGTGCACGTCGACCTCGCGCGGGGGGTCATGCGGACGTTGCTGGAGGGCACGCCCGAACGCACGTACTACCGTCCACGGTATTCACCCGACGGGACGCAATTCGCGGCCAGCGTGCTCGACGCCGCGCGATGGAAAGTGCTGGTGGCCAGCGCCGATGGAAAACGCGTGCGCTTTGTCGATCCCGAGGATGGCGCCAACCGCTATGACGCGCAGTGGTTGGGCAACGACACCCTGGTCGTGGTCTCGGAGCGTGGCGGCATCGCGAATCTCGAGGTCCTGAGCGTCGCCTCGGCGATGCCCAGCTCGCTCACACGTGTCACCGGAGCCGCGGTTGCTCCCGACGTGAATCGCGTCGACGGGTCCATCTGGTTTCTCGCATTGCATTCGCACGGCTTCGACGTCCGCCGATTGCCGCGCGACGCAGGAAGAGCCGACACGGTGGTGGCCGTGACGGGCGAGCGCTTCGGCTTCGCCGCCGCGAGCCTGCCGCGGCCCGTGCAGCCGGCGACCCAGCCGGTCTCGCCAGCGCGCGCGTACGGCGCCGGCCCCCGGCATCAGCGCTGGCTTCCCGGCGCGTACGCATCCGCGGACGGTGCCGGCGCCTTCCTTTCCGTGTATAGCGGCGATATCGTCGGCCGCTTGAATGCCGTCGCCACCGGCGCGTACGGCGCGAACGGCACGTGGCAAGGCGGCTCGCTCCGCGCCATCTGGCGTCACCCGCGTCCATCCATCGAGGTTGGCGCGCACGGCGTCATTCATGAGCCGTCGCTGGGCAAGGACGCGCAGCCAGCGGCCGACAGCGTGGACGCCACCTTGGTCCAGGGGCTGCTGGCGGTGAGCCGCGAGCGGATTGGTGAATCGTTCAGAGTCCGCGGACGATTGGGGGGCGGCGCCGGCAGGCTCACGCCCAGCGACGCCACGTCGCAAGGACGCGCGCTGGGATTCGGTGAATTCGAGCTGCAACTAAAGCAGTCGCGCGGCGCGCGCGCAGCGGTGGAGCGCGTTCGGCTTCACGCGAGCTACGGCCAAACGCGGGCGACGTATCATCGCATCCTTGGGACTGCGGAGCTCGCGACGTCCGGGCTCGACGCCTTTCCCATCCACCTCGCAGTTACCGCGGGTCGCCTGGTCGGCGCGCCGCATCCCTTCGAACAGTTCACAGTCGGCGGCGTCGCGCCCCAGGTGATGGACAGCTCGCTGCTCGGACAGCGCTATTCCATGCCGATGTTTCCCACCGGGATCGCCACGGGCCACTCACTGCTCGCCTGGCGCGCCGCGCTACCGGGAATCTGGACGCTGTTCTACGTGGGAGCGAGCACCGCGGACAACTTGTACCATCACAAGAAATGGAACCGCGCCGTGGGCGCGGAGCGGCGCTTTCTTTTTCCGCTGACGCCGGTGGCGTTCGTGCCACGCGTCCAGCTTCGAGGGGGAGCGGCGTACACGCTCGATGCGCCCTTCAGGAAGAAGGTCCGCGCCTACCTGGAAATGCGCGTCGAGCCGTGACCGTCGCGCCGTGACCGTCGTGCCGTGAAGGGCTAGTGCGCCACGAACTGCTCGGACTCGGTGCTCCCCTCCAGCGCCCCGGTCGCTGACTCGCCACCCGTGATGGTCATCAGCAACTGGTCGAAGTATCCCGTGCCGGCTTCGCGCTGATGCCTGGTGCCAGTGTATCCGTCCTTCTCGCGCGCGAACTCCTGCTTCTGCACGCGCACGTACGCCGGCATGCCTTCCTTCGCGTACGCGTGGGCCAGCTCAAAGCTGTTCAGGTTGACGAGATGCCATCCCGCGAGCGTAATGAACTGAAACTTGTATCCCATCGCCGACAGCTCGCGCTGGAACTTGGCGATGGTGTGCGCGTCCAGGTTCCGCTCCCAGTTGAACGACGGCGAGCAGTTGTAGGCCAACAACTTGTCCGGAAATTCCTCGTGGATGCGTTCGGCGAACGTTCTCGCTTCCACCAGATCGGGCGTGGACGTCTCGCACCAAACGAGATCCGCGTACGGCGCGTACGCCAGGCCGCGCGCAACGGCCGACTCGATGCCGCCCGACACGCGATGATACCCCTCACTCGTTCGGGAGCCGACGACGAACTGACGATCCCGTTCGTCCACATCCGTGGTGAGCAGCGTGGCCGCGAGCGCGTCGGTACGCGCCACGATCAGCGTCGGCACGCCGAGCACGTCGGACGCGAGTCGCGCCGCCGTAAGCGCGCGGATCTGTTGCGTGGTGGACACCAGGACCTTGCCGCCCATGTGTCCACATTTTTTCTCGCTCGCCAACTGATCCTCGAAATGAACACCGGCCGCCCCCGCCTCGATCATCGCCCTGGTGAGCTCGAACGCATGGAGTGGCCCGCCAAAGCCAGCTTCTGCGTCGGCGACAATGGGCACCAGCCAGTTCTTCCCGTTCCGCCCTTCGCTCCAATCGATCTGGTCGGCGCGTAAGAGCGCATTGTTCAGGCGTCGTACCAGCGCCGGGACGCTGTTGCTGGGATACAGACTTTGATCGGGATACGTCTGTCCCGCGAGATTCCCGTCCGCCGCCACCTGCCAGCCACTCAGATAAATGGCATCCAACCCAGCGCGTACCATCTGCACTGCCTGCGCGCCGGTGAGCGCGCCGAACGTGCGAACCGCCTGGCCGTTCTCGGCGTGCAGCAGATCCCACAGCCGCTCCGCGCCCATATGGGCGAGCGAATACTCCAGCCGCACCGAGCCGCGGAGTTTCAGCACGTCCTCGGCCGAGTAGCCGCGGCTGATCCCGGCCCAGCGACTCGCGGTCTTCCACTGCTGCTCGAGCGCCTTCGCCTCGCGTGCGACGCGAACCTGTGGTGCCTCATGCTCCGCCATACCAACCTCGCTTAAGGGCTATGGGCTGCGGGCTATGGGTTGTGGGCTTCTTGACCCACAACCCACAGCGCAGACCCCATGACATCTCTCTCATTGCAGCAGTCTGTAGCCCGGGACCGTGAGGAAGTCCTGCCATTCCCCAAGCACCATGGCGTCCAACAGCTCCGCTGCGTCGTCCAAACGCGAATCGGCCGGCGCGGACTGGCGCAGCTCCGCGACGACTTCCTCACGCACCTGGCGGTACACTTTAGCACTCATCGTGCCTGAGCCGTCCACCTCCACACGGTGTGCAACCCACTGCCACAACTGTGACCGAGAAATCTCGGCCGTCGCCGCGTCTTCCATGAGATTGTGAATGGCCGCGGCGCCGGTGCCGCGGAGCCATGCGTCCAGGTACTGCAGCGCCACATCCACGTTGGTGCGGACGCCCGCTGGCGTGATTTTCCCGCCGGCAACGGTGACGTCCAGCAACTGTTGCGGCGACACGTGAACGTCCTCGCGCAACCTGGACTTCTGATGCGGGGCGTCCCTCAACACCCGATCGAACACGTCGCGCGCGACCGGAACCAGATCGGGATGGGCCACCCAGGTGCCGTCGAAACCGTCGCCGGACTCGCGTTCCTTGTCCTGGCGCACCTTCGTCAGTGCCGCGTCGTTTACCTGTTTGTCTTTTCGGCTCGGGACGAATGCCGCCATGCCACCAATGGCGTGGGCGCCATGGCGATGGCAGATCTGCACCAGCCGCTGCGAGTACGCGCGCATGAACGGCGTTGCCATGGTCACCTGGGCGCGGTCCGGCAGCACGAACTCGCGCCGCGATCGGAACGCCTTGATGATGCTGAAGAGATAGTCCCAGCGGCCGGCGTTCAGTCCCGAGGCGTGGTCGCGCAACTCGTACAGGATCTCCTCCATCTCGAAGGCCGCATAGATGGTTTCCACCAAAGTGGTCGCCCGGATCGATCCGCGCGGAAGGCCCAGCGCGTCTTGAGAAAAATTGAAGACATCGTTCCAGAGCCGCGCCTCGAGATGGCTCTCGAGCTTCGGGAGATAGAAGTACGGCCCGCTGCCGCGCGCCAACGCCTCTCGCCCGTTGTGAAAGAAGTACAGGCCGAAGTCGAAGAGGCTCGCGGATATCGCCTGTCCGCCGACCTGCACGTGCGCTTCGTCCAGGTGCCACCCGCGCGGCCGCACCACGAGCGTCGCCAGCGCATCCTTCAGCTCATAGTCCTTCCCTTCCGGCGACGTGAAGCTCAAGGTCCGGCGCACGGCGTCCATCAGCGCTCCCTGGCCGTCCACGACGTTCGCCCACGTCGGGGACAGCGCGTCCTCGAGATCGGCCATGAACACCGACGCTCCCGAGTTCAGCGCGTTGATCATCATCTTGCGCTCGGCGGGGCCCGTGATTTCGACGCGCCGATCGTCGAGGTCCGGTGGTGCCGGCGCCACTTTCCATTCGCCACGGGCTGGTCCCGTTGACGCGAACGTCAGGGTTTGCGTTCCGGCTTGAAGGGCATCCCATCGCGCCTTCCTGCCTTGGAGCAACTCCCGACGACGGTCACCGAACGTTGCGTGCAAGCTGCCCAGGAAGTTCAGCGCATCGGCCGTGAGAATGCGCTCTGAATCGCGGGTGCTCGGCCCAGCGAGGGTGACGTTGGACGACTTGGTTGCGGCCATTTCTCCGATGCGCTGAGAGGTTCAGCTCGCGAAGGGCGAGACCCATGCCACCGACTTTGCATAGACCGTGACAGGTCCACATCATATATTGGCGTGGCGCTCCTACCAGCGAACCTCTTTAGCCCACCCGCCCCACAAACACAGCACCGCCAGTCTCATTTATCGCTTGCTGGATACGGCAAACCGGCACGAGACAACGCGTTATCCTGACGCGGGCGGAATAACCGGAGGAAGGAAATGCAGCGGCACCGTCTGACGCGGTACCTCGCAGTTACTAGTTCGATCCTCATCGCGCTTCCCGCCACATCCCACGCCCAGGCGTTCGGCATCAACGAGATCGGCACCTGTGCCGCCTCGCGTGGATTTGCCGTCACCGGTGCGCCGTGTCAGGACGCTTCGTCCATATTCTGGAACCCCGGCATGTCCAGCCAAAAGGGCTGGAATTTTCTGGCCGGAGCAGCGGTCATCATCATCGGCGGCAGCTTCACCCAGGACACCACGTTTCGCAAGTACGACGGTGACGTGCCCACGGCCTTTGTGCCGCATGCCTTCGTGAACTATCGCGGCGAGAACAGCAAGTTCTCGTTTGGCGCGGGTCTCTATGTGCCGTATGGATTGACGTCGCAGTGGACGGACAGCTTTCCCGGCCGCTTCCAGGCTCAGAAGGCATCGTTGGCGACCATATACGTCCAGCCCAACATCGCGTACCAACTGAACGACAAGTGGTCCATCGGTGGCGGACCGGTGATCGGACACTCCACCGTGGAGTTGATCCAGGCGCTCGATCTCTCCGAGCAGGTCGCCGCAACCGTGCCCGCGACCATCACGTTCGCACAGTTGGGCATCGCGACGCGAACTGAATTCGCCAAGGCCAACCTCAATGGCAGCGCCACCGGGTTTGGCGGACACATTGGCATTTTCGGCAAGCCCACTCCGCAATGGACCGTGGGCATCCGCTACCTCACGCCCATCAACTTCACGTACGATGGCGCAGAAGCCACGTTCACGCAGACAACGACTGGCCTGGTGCTTCCCGTCGGAAACCCGATTAGTCCCGCGACCACTGTGGACATCGACGCGCTCGTGGCGCCGCAGTTCACCACCGGCGGCCGCCTCGTCGCACAAGGTGTCGAGACGCACATCACGCACCCTGCTCAGCTCCAGGCGGGCTTCGGCTACAGCGGCTTCGCGAATTGGCTGCTGTCCGCAGACTACGCATGGACGGGTTGGCGCAAGTTCCGGGAGCTGCCAGTGACATTCCTCGGTCCGGCAAGCGTCTCGAATCGCGTGCTGATCGAGGACTACAACAACACCTCCGCCATTCGCCTCGGGGCGCAGCGCGCCTTTACTGGCGGCGCGCAGGTACGCTTTGGATTCTCCGGCGTCGCGAGCGCCGCTCCGGACGTCACGGTCACGCCGCTCCTCCCCGAGCAGGACCGCGCGTACGGCTCCATTGGCGGCTCGTACCCGCTTACCTCGAACCTCACGATCGAAGGCGCATACCTACGAGTTTTCGCCGGCGGCAAGCGTGGCCGCGTCGTGGAGCGCAGTTCGCGCTCGCAGACCGCGCTGCAACTCAACACGGGCAAGTACGAGTTGAACGCAAACGTTCTCTCGTTCAGCCTCAAGGCGACCTACTAACCCGATTCTGGAGATTTCGATGCATCGCTTTCATAGAACCGGTCGCTCCGTCGTCGGGCTGACCGCCGCCATTCTCCTCGCCGCCGCGTGCTTCAGCAGCGAGAACAACGACGTCCTTGGTCCCCGTCCGGTTGACGACATTTTCGCGAGCTATGTCTCGATCGGCA
>JANNJV010000513.1:0-20712 GCA_031395945.1 Gemmatimonadota bacterium
GATCGATACGACCTATGCGGCGATCGGTCAGGAGTTCGACAACACCGTGTTCGGCATTCTCGAGTCGAACTTCGGCAACCCCTTGGCGATGGACGCGGCCACGGACAACAACAGCAAGGTCGTCATGGTCTTCTCGAAGTCGTTCAACGACAACTTCCCGACGCTCGGCGGCTTCGTGGTGACGTGCGACTTCCTGCCGCGGAGTGAAACGAACAATCAGAGCAGCAATTTCGGCGAATATTTCTACGCCCGCGCAGCTACCGTCGCGGGCACCATTAGCACCCCGAGCAGTTCGGGTCAGAGTCCGCCGGTATGGCTATGGTCCATGCGCAGCACGATCATCCACGAGGTGAAGCATATCGTCTCGTTCGGCGAGCGCATCAAGGCCAATACCTGTTGCGAGCAGTCGTGGCTGGAGGAATCGACTGCGCGGTTGTCCGAGGAGCTGTTCGAGCGCGCCAACTACTCGTTTGCGCAGCGCAGCAACATTCCCTACGGCAGTGTCGCGGACCCGCGCGGTCCGTACTGCGACGTACGGGCGTGCGGCGGCAAACCCAGGGGTATCGCGCGAATCTTCGAGGACCTGAACCTCAATTGGTATCGCGTGCCCGACGGCTTTTCTCCCCTTGGCCGCGCCAACTCGGGCGACTTCTCGTTCTACAACACGGCGTGGTCCCTGCTGCGCTGGGCCATCGATCACTCGGCGATGGCGGAAATGGATTTCATCAAGGCGCTGGTGCGTGGTCCGCAGGCGGGCCTGGCAAACCTGGAAGCCCGCGCGGGGCGGGATTTCGCCGATATGCTCCCTGAATGGACGTTCGCGATGGTGTTTGACGACTACCCCGGACTCACGTTGGACAACCCACGGATGAGCCAACCGAGTTGGAACCTGCCCAACCTGATGCAGGGTGCGGGGACTGATTTCCCACAGGTCTACTCGACGTCGCCGTTCAACCCTCCCAGTCGCACCTTCGGGACGTTCAGCGTGCTGGGAACGGTCGTCCCCGGCACGGCGTCGTTCATCTCGCTGGGCGGGGTGCAGAACGCGAAGCAGCTCATCGAGCTCAAGGCCGTGTTCGGCACCGACGCGGCACCGGCCGAATTGCGGCTGGCCGTCGTGCGCATCCAATGATGCTCGCCACGCGGACGCTGATCGGCTTCACGGCGGCGACCCTCGCGGGCTGCGGCCGCAATCATCGCGAGCAACCCGCACCAGCGGTTGCAGCAACGTCGGCGGCCGTGGTGAGTGACAGTCTTGTTGGCATCGTGATCGAGGTCGGTTCAGATCCCACCACATGGCTCAGTCTCACGCCCGCGGACGGTGGCCGCGCACGCCGGTTGACCGGCGATTCGTCACATGCCCTTCGCTCCGTGTCGGGCGCGGTTGTATGGGTAGGAGGTGAACGGCGCGACCGCGAGTTCCTGGTGCACGCGTTCGAGGTGCGATCCGTGAATGGAGAACCCGTGGACGACGGCATCGTGCGTCTGGCGGGAACCGGATTCGAGATCGTGATGCGATCGGGAGAGCGGCGGGTTGTTCCTTCCTATCTGGAGCGCAGCGTAGGATCGCGCGTGTGGATCTCTCGGTCCATCATCGGACGCGCCCCGTCCTACGGAGTGATTCGGGTGCCGTGAGCGTTCAGCGCGATCCGCGAAAAGTGACAACTATGGGCGTCGCGGGGTTAGGCTACAGACATCGCTGAACAACTCCGAAATCAGTCAGGTCCGTGTCGCTCATACTGAGGTTTGCTGTCGCGGGGCTCGTCCTGGGCTCTGTCTCCGCCTTCGCACAAGAGGCGCACCTTTCCCCGTTGGCCGTGGGCGATCGCTACCTCGAAGCGAGCGCTGGGTTCTCGTGGTATTCCCCACGTGGCGGTGGCTGGGGGCTGATCACCGATCGCCGGGTGTATCTCACGGGCGTGCGTGGCGAATGGATCCTGGACGCCGAGGGCGCGATCGCGTGGGCCTACACGGCTGAGTGGATCCCGCTCGCCGTCGTCGAGCGCATGCACGGTGAAACCCTCAACTGCTACACGGGCCGGATGGGCCGTGTCTGCGAGCGGGATCGTTCGACCCGCGTCGCGATTGGCACGGGGGCGTCTCCGCTGGGGCTCAAGATGTATCTCAATAGCGGCGCGCGGATGCGGTGGTTCGGCAATGCGGCCGCGGGCGCACTGGTGTTTTCCACCGACGTGCCCGTCTACAACTCGCGGCGGCTGAACTACGTGTTCGAGTACGGCGGTGGCGTGGAGCTCGTCCGTCTCGACGGCCGAGCCGTGACGCTCGGATACCGGTTCCACCACATCTCGAATGGGTCATCCGGGCGGCTCAATCCCGGACTGGACGCCAATATCCTGTACGTGGGGCTCCGCAGGAGACGATAGGGCTTAGGGCATTGCGCTGTGGGCTCTGAGCTGTGAACTCTGACCTCTGGCACACAGCCTGGAGCCCAGAGCACAGAGCCCTGACTCATAGCGGGTTCACTGCGCCGGCTGCATAATTCTGGATGCGCATTCTCCAATCTGCAGCACTCGCCGCCCTCCTCGTCTCGCCGCTCGGTGCCCAGAGGGCGCCGCTGGCTGGCTTCGACAGCTACATCACGCAGGCCATGCAGGCCTGGAAGGTTCCCGGCCTCGCCATCGCCGTCATCAAGAACGACTCGGTGGTTCTCATGAAGGGGTTCGGGTCGCGAACCATGGGCACCGCCGAACCCGTAGACGAACACACACTGTTCGCGGTGGGCTCCACCAGCAAAGCGTTTACGGCCACGCTCGTGGCCATGCTCGTGGACGAAGGCAAGATGCGCTGGGACGATCCGGTAGCGACGTACCTGCCCACGCTCGAGATGTACGATCCCTACGTGAGTCGCGAGCTCACGATCCGCGACCTGCTCACACATCGCAGCGGTCTCGCGCGCGGGGATCTCATGTGGTATGCCACGGATTTCGATCGTGCCGAGATTCTGCGGCGCGTGCGGTTCCTGCGTCCCACGTGGAGCATGCGCGCGCGCTTTGGATATCAGAACATCATGTATCTGGCGGCCGGAGAAGCGGTAGCGAAGGTTGCCGGTCGGTCTTGGGACGACGTCGTGCGCGACCGCATCTTCACACCGCTGGGCATGACCGAGACGAACACGTCGACGAAGTCGCTGGCCCGGAGCCGCAACGTCGCGACGCCGCATTCCGACATCGACGACACGCTGCGTGTCATTCCCTGGCACAACATCGACAACATGGGCCCCGCGGGCTCCATCAATTCATCCGCGTCCGACATGCTGAAGTGGGTGCGCTTACAGCTGGCGCAGGGCAAGCTGGGCGCGACGTCGCTCGTGAGCGCGGGGGCGCTGGCCGAGACGCAGACGCCGCAGATGGTCAACCAACTCAGTGCCGACTTCAAGCAGCTCAACCCCTTCACCCATCTGCAGTCGTACGGCATGGGGTGGTTCCTGCAGGATTATCGTGGACGCGAGCTGCGGCAGCATGGTGGCAACATCGACGGCATGAGTGCCATCGTGGCCATCATGCCGGAAGAGAAGATCGGCCTGGTGGTGCTCACCAACGCGAATGGCTCCCCCGTGCCTGGCATCGCCATGTACCGCGTGCTCGACGCGCTGCTGGGAGCGACGCCGCGCGACTGGAGCGGTGAGCAACTCAAGATCACCGCGAAGAATCGCGCGCTGGCCCGCGAAACGGAGACGAAGCGGCTGGCGCAACGCGTGGCCGGTACGAACCCGTCACTTGCCATTGAGAAGTATGCCGGCGTCTATGTCGACAGTATGTACGGCGACGCCAAAATCACTGCCCAGGGAGGAAAGCTTCTGGCGTCATACGGCGCCTATTTCGACGGAGAACTGGAGCACTGGCACTACGACACCTTCCGCGCCAAATGGAAAGCGCAAACTGCGGGGCGTAACTTCGTCACCTTCGCGCTCGACGCCGACGGCAAGGTGAAGAGCGTGGACATCGAAGGATTCACAACGTATGCCCGTAAGCCGGACGCGCCCGACACAACGCGCAAGATCGTCCTTGCCGCGACGGAAGCGGGCAAGCTCACGGGAACCTTCGTCTCGCAAACGCCGGCGCTCACCATCGAAGTGGCCTATGAGGACGGCTCCCTCAGGCTCACAGTACCGGGACAGCCAAAGTACACGCTGCTGGCCGACTCGCCGACACGATTCCGGATGACCGGTCCGCCAGGGATGCCTGCCGGGTTCTTCGTCGAATACGAGATGATGAGTGGAGCGGTGAAGGAGCTCAGACTCTTCCAACCCACCCCTCGGCCCACGTTGACGTTCGTGCCAAAGCACTAGGCTTTGGGCTTTGGGCCCACAGCCGGCGTCTTAGGGCGCCACGTGGTAGAGCGAGATACCAATCGGACCCGGCTTGTCCACCGCCTGGTCGATCGTGAGAAGCACCTCGCGCACTGTGATTGTGGGAAAGCGATCGATTTTGGCGTAGCCGATCGTGTTGCCGCTGGAGAGTACGCGCCAACCACTGTCGGTGAGCCCTGATAGCGTATAGCGCGCGACGACCTGACCGTTCTCGATCTCCTCCGAGAGCCGCGCCACGCTGGTCGTTATGGGCTGGCGGAGCCGCAGCTCGACCTTCCCGCCGTCCGGGCCGAGCGAGGATTCAAGCGTGGCCTCCGCGCCAAGGTCGTTCTCGAACAGGGCGTCCAGCGCAGCGCGCATCGCGGCG
Source organism: Gemmatimonadota bacterium (assembly GCA_031395945.1). Taxonomy (GTDB): domain Bacteria; phylum Gemmatimonadota; class Gemmatimonadetes; order Gemmatimonadales; family Gemmatimonadaceae; genus DASPMP01. The sequence goes on from JANNJV010000513.1 coordinate 4,698, forward strand.
AGACTCGAGATGTCCGTGGCGTGGAGCAGACCAGCGCGTGTTGGAGGAACGTTCAGCAGGAGCTTCGCGTTGCGGCCCACCGAATTGTGGTAGAGAGCCACGAGATTCGCTGCCGGACGCACCTTGTCGTCCTCCGCCGGATGATAGAACCACCCCGGCCGGATGGAGGTGTCGGCCTCCGCGGGCCGCCACACCGACCCATTCGGATCACCGTGCTGTAATGCCGAGATGATTTGCGGGCCGTCGGCGCCAGGGTAGGGAACCGAGGCAGGGTCCACTGTGGACCAATTGGGATCGCCCGCCGAGCCGGTCTCATTGCCGCACCAACGCACGTCGGGCCCCGCATCCGAAAAGATCACCGCGTCCGGTTGGAGGCGCTTCACCAAGGCGAACGTCCGAGGCCAATCGTATATCTGGCGCTTGCCGTTCGGGCCTTCGCCGTTCGCGCCGTCGAACCACACCTCATTCACCAGACCATAGCGCGTGAGCAACTCCGTGATCTGCGAGTGGAAGACGTCGTTGTACCGCGTCGAATCGCCATACGCTGGATGATTACGATCCCAGGGCGAGCAATACAGTCCCACGCGCAGGCCATCCGCCCTGCACGCGCTCACGAGGTCGCGAACGACGTCTCCATATCCACCGCGCCACGGACTCTTGAGCACCGAATGCGGGGTCGTCGCCGTGGGCCAGAGACAGAACCCGTCGTGATGCTTTGCCGTGAGCACCATCGCGCGGAAACCCGCGGCCTTCGCGGCACGCGTCCACTGCCTGGCGTCAAGGGCAGTTGGGTTGAAGATCGCGGGATCTTCCGTTCCATAGCCCCACTCGCGGTCCGTGAACGTGTTGACGCCGAAGTGAAGGAACATCGCCAGTTCGTCCTGCTGCCAGCGAAGCTGCGCCGGCGATGGTCGGGGACGCACGCGCGTCATGTAGGGGCGAACGAGGGGCGCGCCGATGATCGCGGCGGTGCTGGTCGTCAGGAATGAGCGCCGGTCCATTGGGCGTAAGCTAGATCTGGCCGGGAAGGTTGACGAGAGTGCGCCTGGCGCGCACCGTAGTGGTCTGGAGGAATGAGCCATGAGAATTCCGGAAACGCGCGATCTGACCGACGGCATCAATCGCCGCGATGCGATTGCCGCGCTTGGTGCACTGGCAGCCTCTCCGCTGTTGGCAGGGGTGCCACTTCCCACTTCCCATTCCCCACTCCCCACTCGAATCAACCAGTCCGTTTGCCGCTGGTGTTATAGTCGTATCCCGCTCGATGACCTGTGCGCTGCGGCCAAGTCGTTCGGCTTCAAATCCGTGGAGCTATTGAGCGAGAACGAGTGGGCTGTGGCGCGCAAGTACGGGCTGGAGTGTGCGATATCCAACAGCTTCGGCGCCATTCCCGTGGGATTCAATCGCCCCGACCATCACGACAAGCTGGTGGCAGACGGTGAGCGGCTGATTCCGCTGGCCGCCGCGGCCAGGGTGACGAAGATCGTCGTGTTCAGCGGAAACCGCGCCGGGCTGTCGGACGGGGAGGGCATTGCCAACTGCATCACGGGACTCAAGCGGTTGATGCCCGTTGCGGAGCGCCATGGCGTGACACTGTGCATGGAAATGTTGAACAGCAAGGTGGACCACAAGGACTATCACGCCGACCACACCGCGTGGGCAGTTGAAGTCGTCAAAGGCGTGGCGTCACCGAACTTCAGGTTGCTGTACGACATCTACCACATGCAGGTGATGGAGGGCGATGTCATCCGGACCATCCGCGAGAATGCTGTGCACATCGCGCACTACCACACGGGTGGCGTCCCGGGGCGCAACGAGATCGACGACACGCAGGAACTGAATTATCCGCGCGTGATGACGGCCATCGCGGACCTTGGTTACACCGGTTATGTCGGACAGGAGTTCATACCGCGCCGTGACCCCCTCACATCATTGGGCGAGTCGTACAGGATTTGCAACGTTTGAGCACTGCGTACCCTGCGGCCGTTTGTTCGCCTTTCAACAGCATGAGTCGTTCATCTGCGCGCGAATCTTTCCGTCAGGGAACTGGCGCGCACACCTGCTTCCCCGGGCACTTGGCATTGATCTGATCCATGCCCAACCGCTTCAGCTCCGCATTGAAGTCCACGAGGTCCGACGCCAGCACGCGCTGAAGCCGCGCCGTTTCGACCGCCAGCAGCTTGCTGTACTCGGCCAGCAGTACCGTCGTCACCGCGGTGGGCCTGCCGTCGCCCAGGTTCACAATGCGGTTCAGATTGGCCAGTCGGTTGTTGATCCTGATGGGGAAGTTCAGGGGATCCTGACCGCTCTGGTTCTGCACCTGATAGATGTCGTCTTCCACATCGCTCAGGTTCATCGTGAGACGTTTCCCGCTCGCGGACAGGCGCTCGTCTGAATTCTTCTTCATTCGGTCGTCCGCTTCGCGCTTGACGCCGCGAATCTGAACCACCGCGCTGTTGGCTTCGCTCACTTTGTCCCGAATGCGCATCGCTAGCTGGAACTGCGCGCGCAGGTCGGCGTCCGTGACATCAGTGTACAGCGGATTGCGACGCACGATCACAGGCTTGCTCTGTTCCTTGCCATCCACGGTGAGTCGCACCGAGTAGCGTCCCGGCGGCGCCGCAGGGCCGGCCGTACTCGCCCCCCAGAGGATCATGCCAGGGAATGTCGTGGCGCCGGAGTACCGCTGATCCCACGCGGTGCGGTTGACGCCGGCGTTCAGCGACAGCGTCGGCGATCCCTGGCTGCGGTTCGCGGTGTCCGACGTAAACGAGCGCACCAGGCGCCCTGCGCTGTCCAGGACGTCCATCGTCACGCGCTGCGCAGGCTTCTTCAACCAGTACGTGATGGCCACCGGGCCGCCACTGCGCACGCCCACTGGGGGCGCGAACAGATACGCGTCGGTCGCGGTTTCAGCTGCGGCACCGTACTCGCGCAGCGGGCCCACGTTGTCCAGGATGTAGAAGCCCCGACCGTGCGTGGCGATCACGAGATCGTTGGCCTCCACGACCAGGTCGGATACGGGGATATCCGGCAGATTGAGCGACAACGACTGCCATGTCGCGCCATCGTCGTACGAGATGTAGACCCCGTGCTGCGCCGCGGCGTACAAGAGTCCTCGGCGCGCAGGATCCTCGCGCACTGCGTGTACCCAATCGTCCGTGCGGATGCCGTTCACGATCTTCGTCCAGGTGCGGCCAAAATCGCGAGTGCGGAAGATGTACGGTGCCTTGTCGTCGAGCAAAGGGCGCCGCACCGAGACGTAAGCGGTGCCGACGTCGAACGCCGACGCATCGATCTGGCTCACGCGCCCAAACTCGGGCATGTCACGCGGCGTGACATTCGTCCAGGTCGTGCCGCCATTGCGAGTCACGTGGATCATGCCATCGTCAGAGCCGGTCCAGATGACGTTCACGTCGCGCTTCGAGGGACCGATGGAGAAGATCACGCCATAGATCTCCGGGCCGTTCATGTCACCGGTGATCGGACCGCCGGAATGACCCATGGTTTTGGGATCATGACGCGTGAGGTCGCCGGAGATCGCGGTCCAACTCTGGCCCCCGTTCGTCGTCTTCCACAGCCGCTGGGACGACGTGTACAACACGGTGGCGTCCACCGGCGAGAAAATGATTGGATATGTCCATTGCCAGCGCTCGGGCATTGCGCTCGCGGGCTCGCCGGAGTAGTGCCACGGATACGGGTTCACCTCGCGTCGCTGACCCGTGCGCCGGTTGAACCGGTCCAGCCAGCCGCCGTTGTTCGTGCCGGAGTAGAAGACGTCCGGGTCCCTGGGGTCCGGCGCGATGTACCCCGGCTCGCCGCCGCCAGCCTGGTACGCCACCGCCATTGCGCCTCGCGTCGGCTCGGCGACAGCGCCGGCCGGCAACTGAGGACGCTGTCCGCCGCCTCCGCCCCCTCCTCCGCCACCACCGCCAAAGCCGAAATTCAGACCAAAGCTGCTGGGCACGCACAGCGTCGAGTTGTCCTGCTGTGCGCCGCACACGTGATACGGGATATGCTTGGTGGTCACGACGTGGTACCACTGCGCCGTGGGAAAGTCCTGATCCGTCCAGGACTGTCCGGTGTTCGTGGAGACAGCGCCGCCACCGTCATTGCCGTCCACCAGATGGCTTGGATCGTCCATGTCGATCCAGAGATCGTGGTGGTCGCCGTGCGTGCCGCCCAGCGTGGAGGTCGTCTTGCCGCCATCCGTTGATCGGAACAGTGACGTGTTCTGCATGTACACGACGTCCGCATTTTTCGGATCGGCGAATACGTGGGTGTAATAGAACGCCCGCTGCCGGACGTTGCGGTTGGTGTTCACCAGTGTCCAGGTGGCGCCGGCGTCGTCCGATCGGAACAAGCCGCCGTTCTCGTTCTCCACCAGCGCATAGACGCGGTTGGAGTTGCCGCCGCTCACCGCGACTCCGATGCGGCCAACCATGCCGCTCGGCATTCCCTGATTGCGCGTGATCTCGGTCCAGGTTTCGCCGCCATCGGTCGACTTGAAGAGGCCCGACCCTGGACCACCGCTGGACATCGTGTTTTCCCTGCGGAACGCCTCCCACATTGCCGCGTAGATGACATTCGCGTTGTTGGGATCGATAGAGAGATCGATGGCGGCGGTCTTGTCGTCGGTGTACAGCACCTTGCGCCACGTCTTGCCACCGTCCCTGCTCTTGTAGACCCCGCGTTCGGCGTTGGGAACGCTGTGCTTCCCGAACGCGGCGACGTAGACAATCTCCGGGTTCGTGGGATGAATGCGGATCTTCGAAATGTTCTCGCTCATGGCGAAACCGATGTTCGTCCACGTCTTGCCAGCGTCAGTCGATTTGTAGACCCCATCGCCGGCCATGATGTTGCCGCGAATGCAGGTTTCGCCCATTCCGATGTAGACGATGTCAGGGTTGCTCTCGCTCACCGCGACGGCGCCCACCGAGGCACTCCGTAACTGGCCATCGGTGATGGGGCCCCAAGTGGTGCCGCCGTCCATCGTCTTCCACAGGCCGCCCCCGACCGCACCGAAGTACGCTTCCCTGGGACGACCCTTCACTCCGCTCACCGCAATCGAACGTCCGCCACGATCGGGGCCAATGGCGCGCCACCGGTACGACTTGAGAAGGACGGTGTCTACCGGCGGCTGCGCCGCGCTGGCCGCCCGCGCCTCAGCGCTGCGATTGATGGTGAATCCAACGGATACGGCGAGAACGATCGACAGCAAGGGAACGGCGCGGCGCATCAATTCCTCGAGGTTGGCTGGCTGGAGAGAAACTGCCTCACAGCAGGTACGACGACAACCAAGGCAACGTTGATCGCCGTGTTTTCAACGTTCTGAGTGGCGTGCCGGCCGCTATTTCAGCGAATCCAGCCTGGCCTTGAGCCGCGTGTTCTGTGGAAATGCCGTCGCCGCCTGCGCCAGGACTGCGCGGGCGCTGTCGGCCTTGCCCATCGCGACGTACACGTCAGCCTTGAGATTCGCTTTGCGGGCGCCCAGACGCGCGTCGGCCGGCGCGATCGTGATCGAATCCAATACGGCCAAGGCTCGCGGATAATCCTTGGTATCCATCAGCAGCGACTCGGCGTACAGAAACCGCACGGCGGTGTCGGCTGGAAAACGACGCGCCATTTCGTTCATCAGTGCAGCGGCATCTGCGGGCCTCTTCTCGCGCCGATCCACGCGCGACTGGTTATACAGGCCCGCCATCAGCAGACGCTCCACATCCTTCGGATTGCCGGTGCGCAGTCCTGGTCCGCCTCCGTATGAGTAGACAAGCTCACCGCCGTGCTCCGCCGTGTGGAGCAGCTGAAAGAACCCGTACACCCCGAGCAGCGCGGACGCCACGTGGGCGTAGCGGCCGTAGCGAAGCAGCGTGTCCTTGCGCGTGAGACCGAACGCCAACAACTCGACGGCAGCCACGATCAGGAAGACGTTGCGCGTTTTCTTGCCGGTTTCCTCGTGCTCGATCACCAGATCTCGCGTGCCCGGGATGCGTTCCACCGGACCATGCGCGTCGGTTCCCGACTTCACCGCCAGCACTGCAGCCGTTGTGCCGAGGAGCAACAGCGTTAGCGCGGCGGCATTGGTGAACTTCAGCCGTCCCGTGAGCGAAACGAGGCGCAGTGCGACGCCGACGATCAGCAGGGCGATGACGAAGTGGACGATCTGCGGATGAAATTGTGCGAGGTTGGGCATGGCCTGGCGAAAGGGTGAGGAATACTGGTCCATGCCGCCCAACGCGACAATCTCGATGGCATCGAAAAACCATAGGGCTCATGGTGTGCCATTGGCCTACGGCGCACTACCTTACCCCGTCGATGCCCCCCTTCTGGCGCGCGTTTTCGATTGTTGTGCTCTGCGTGGCCTGCGAAGCCCCGCTGAGCGCCCAGCAGGAACCAGCCGCGCCGGCGCGAATCGCGTTTGTGCGAACCTCGCCACATCTCGACGGCGTTTTCGACGAGCGCGTGTGGGACACGGCCGACAGCGTCACTGACCTCACGCAGAGGGATCCCACCGAAGGCGCCCCGGCCAGCGAGCGCACGGTCGTCCGGTTCATCGGCGCACCTGATGGCCTCTGGATCGGCGTTTGGGCGTACGACCGCGAACCCGGCGCAATCCGTCGCGCACAGCTGCGTCGCGATGCGGACCTCGGCACCGATGATCACTTCGCGCTGATGCTGTCGCCCACAGCCGACAAGCGCACCGCCTTCCTCTTCGCCGTCAACGCGAATGGCGCACGCTACGACGCCGAGGTGCTGTCCTTCGAGGACGAAAGCGACGAATGGGACGGCATCTGGGATGCGCGCGGCCGCGTGACCTCCTACGGCTGGCAGGTCGAGATCTTCATCCCATGGCAAACGCTTCGCTACCGCAACGCACATGAGTTGGGAGCGGACTCCTGGGACGTCAACTTCAGCAGGTTCATTCGCCGAAAGAACGAGAGGGCGCTTTGGCGCGCCTGGCGGCGCTCGGAAGGCATTCGCTTCATGGAGCGCGCGGGAAGGCTCGAGGGCTTCGCGGCAGCCACCGGCGCGCTGTCCGGTGGGCTGCCACGGCGCGCCGTCGCGGAGTTTCGCCCGTACGCGACGGCGACACAGCGGCTCGCGGATCGGGCCTACGCCGCGGACGGCTCGTCCCAAGTCACCCGCGGCGCGTCATTGTTCGGCGACGCGGGACTCGATGCCAAGCTCGCTCCTGCGCCTACGCTCACGCTCGACCTTACCGCCAACGCGGACTTTGCGCAGGCCGAGGTGGACCGGCAGGTGGTGAATCTCACGCGATTCCCGCTCTTCTTTCCGGAACAGCGACCGTTCTTCACGGAAGGGGCAGGCATTTTCGCATTCGGACGAAACGGGCAGACGATGTTGTTCTACAGCCGACGCATCGGTCGTGGACGCACAGGCGCGCCGGCACCACTGTTGGGCGGTGCGCGGCTTACGGGGCGGCTGGGCGCGCAGCAGATCGGTTTGCTGGCGACACACACCGGCGGCGATGCCGACGCCACGGACATCGTCGCGCGCGTCAAGCGGGACGTGCTCGGCCGCGGGTACGTCGGTGCGATGACCACCTATCGCAACGCGACCGGTGGCCAGTCCGATCCGGCCGGCGGCGTGGACTTCAACTTTCCATTCATCGTCCGCGACCAGAATCTCATTTTCCTCGGTGGATACTCGGCTGATGGCGGGCCCGCTCCGGGCGACGCGACGTATTCGCGCTTTGCGATCGACTATCCCAACGACCACGCGGATATTGTGCTGCGCGCAGACCGCATAGGAGCGGGGTTCCAGCCAGCGCTGGGCTTCGTGTCACAGGCAGGGGTCATGCGATACGGGGGGCAAGTGGAGCTGACGCCCCGTCCGTCCGCGCTTGGCCCACTGGAAAAACCGCTGCGGCGGCTCCGCGTGCGACAGCTCGCCTTCAACCTGCTCGAGTGGAACTATGTGCGGCATCTCGACGCGCGCGGCCTGAGTCACGCCCAGTTCGAGGTGAGTCCCCTGGGGGTCGAGTTCGAGAGCGGCGACGAGATCGGGGCAGCCATCAGTCGCGAGTACGACGTGCCAAACGAAGACTTCGAGCTGATTCCTGGCGCCAGTATCGTCGCGGGCCGATACCACTGGGACCGGCTCGTCGCCGGCGTCTCGACCTCTCGGGCACGTACATTCTCCGGCGACATCGAGGCGAGCATCGGAGAGTTCTACTCGGGGCGCGCGTGGGAGGTAGACGGCTCGCTCAGCGCGCGGCTCGAGCCACACGTGCTTGCCAGCCTCGAGTACCAGCGCACGGCCATTCGTCTGCCGGCCCTGGTGCCAGCCACCGCCGATCCCCGATTCACCGCGCAGGAAGCGCGGATCCGTCTCGACGTGGCAGCGAGTCCCCGGCTCAACACCACGCTGTTCGCGCAGTGGGACAACGAGTCACAGCGTCTGGCCCTGAACGCGCGCGTCCGCTGGACGCAGTCCCCGGGGACCGACGCCTATCTCGTGTGGAACAGTGCGTGGCCCTCCGACCTGGATGCTGGCGTTCCCTGGCGGAAGCCCACCGGCGGGGCTTTGGTTGCGAAGTACGTACGGTACTTCCGACGCTAACCGGCAACCAAATGAAAAAAGGGGAGCGGAGTCAATCTGACCCCGCTCCCAGCGCCCTTCCCACTTCCAGCTTGTTACGCCGACCGCAGTTTCCCTTCTGGTGGGCGAACGCATGAGTGGCGGTGGCAGATGGCCTCCATGCCGTCGACTTGCGTTGTCCCTTTCAGCGATGTCTTCGCATAGGCGCAGAGCAACGAGAAGCGGTACTTCGTCGCCAGCGCATTCCAGAGTTCTTCAAGCGCCAGCGCCGCCTCGGTCTTGCCATGCTTCCAGAGGACGTCGACCATTTCGCCGTAGGCGCGGACCATGACGTACCGCCGGTCCTTCATGACCTTTTCGAAGACGTTGCCGACCGTGGCCTCGAACAACTCGGCGTTTGGGCGTCCGCCTTCCATGAACGCCGACAGCGTTTCACGCGCGTCGAGCCAGATGGAGTCCCGACCATCCCGCAGATCAGCCGGATCCATGCCCGCTGCGCACATGGCCTTCGCGAACGCCTTGCGATGTGCCGCCGTCGCGATGACGATGATGGGCTGGCCCAGCTTCACACCCTCGACCAGAAACTTCGAGACGGTCGAGCGTAGAAACTGCTCGTTTTCGTAGAATTGCACGTCGTGAGACGGCATCCACGCCTGGAGGGGCTTGGGGATCAGTCCCTCGTCGGAAGCCTCGAGCTGGAGTTTTCGTTGCGGCAACAAGGCGGTTCCTCAAAGAAAAAGGCCAATGATATGATAGCGCCGCGGTCGATGTTGCATGCACCGTACCAGCCGCGCCCGCCACTAGTGATGGGTGGTCTTGCAGCTCCTGTTAACAACCTCGAAGCGGTCATGCAGGGCCTTGAGCGCCGGCCGGATCTGTTCGTCCGTTGCTGACTGAACCATAACGGCCAAGGCGCGTGACTCCTCTTTGACTTTAGCGATGTTGGCCCGGTTGTCAGGGGTATCGCACGGCTGCGGTATGGCGGCGTTCGCCCACACGTCCGCGTCCTGCGCCAGCTTCTCCGCCTGCGTGCGGATGGGAGCGAAGTCGTTCTTTTCCTTCGCCGGATGCCACACCGCCATCATGGTCGAGTGGTAGGCGTCCAGTGCTTTCCAGCCACTCATGTGCTCCGCGGAATGGGCCGCCACCGGGCGATGATTCTCCACCTTCACCGGCGCAGGTTCATGCTGCGCATCGACACGAGAAAAGGCCGCTAGCGAGATCGCGGCGGCGAGCACGAGTGTGCGTGGAAGGGTCATTGAATTGACTGGGAGGTGGGAACTGGGAACTGGGTCGAGGACTAGGGGCGAACGCGGCTGGTCTCTTCCGCGAGCTTGATAGCGTTGTACGCGTTGACTATTCCGCCGGTCGCGGACAGATCGCCGAATCGCACGGGGGCTCCGCCTTCACCTGGCCGAGCGACCATTTGTTCGGGGAGCTTGTTGGAGGATTCCAGGACGATGCGTTTGACATCTGCTGCCGTCAGGGTGGGGTAGTACGACATGAGGAGCGCGGCGACGCCAGCGACCACCGGTGAGGCCATGCTGGTTCCGCTCTCCTTCTTGTAGGTGCCGCCAGGTGTGGTGGAATTGATGTCGTCGCCGGGCGCGAAGATGTCCACCAGCGTCTTCCCGTAATTCGAGAACGTGGCGACCAGGCTGTCCTTGGTCTTCCATGACGTGGCGCCGACTTCGATCCAGTTTCGCGCGCGCCCCGATCCGTCCAGGTACGCAGGCGTGGGGAAACTCGAGCTCTTCTCAACGTCCTCACCGTCGTTCCCGGCGGCGTGGACCATCAGCACGCCCTTGGAATCCGCGTACTTCACGGCGTCGTCCACCACTTTCTTGTAGGGCGAGTACGCCTTGCCGAACGACATGTTGATGATGTTCGCACCATTGTCTGTCGCGTAGCGTATGGCGTTGGCGATGTCCTTGTCGCGCTCGTCGCCGTCTGGAACGGTACGAAGCGCCATGATCCGCACGTTCTTCGCGATGCCGTGCATGCCCAGGCTGTCCAGCGCGCCGATGATGCCGGCGACGTGTGTACCGTGCAGCGGTTCAGGGCCGGTGACGTCCTTGTTGCCGTAGCGCTTGATCGTCGTGTCGGGATAGTTGTCCCCGACGATAGGGCGGGGATCGAAATTCAGGTTGTAGCCGTAGCGGATCTGCGACGTGTATGCCTTCTTCGCCTCCGCCAGTTCGTCCTGGTCGATGCCCATCGCAGCGATCTGGAGATACACGCCGCGCGCCTGTCGTACGGTGTCGTTCGCGCTGCGCAGCGCCTCTACTTTCGCCGTCGTCAGTGAGTCGGTGCCCATCACCCGCTTCAGGTAAGGCACAATCTGCGCGAGCAGGCCTTCGATCTGCGCGACGTTCGCCAGTGTCGTCTCGGCATCGCTGCGCTTCTTGTTCACTTGTGCCTCGAACTCCGGGCACTTGACCTTGAAATCTGCCGGCATGGAATCCCGACCCGCGGGACGCGAGCACTGCGAGGCGAGTCGCGTCACCTCGTAGGTATCCTGAACGACGTTTCTGCCGTCCTTGCCGCCAATCAGGTTCCAGCCGTAGACGTCGTCGACATAGCCATTGTTGTCGTCGTCACGGCCGTTGCCTGGTACTTCGCGGGGATTCTTCCACAGCTGCGGACTGAGCTTGGCGTGCGCCGTGTCGATCCCGTTGTCGATGACCGCCACGACCACAATGCGCGCGGGTGTCTTTCCGGCGAGCAGCTCCCGTTCGGCGCGGAGTAGGCTGATTCCCTGATAACCATCGGCCGGGTCCAGCAGATGCCAGTTGAGCGGCGCCTCGCGAACAGTGGGCGCGGCCGGCGCTGGTGCTGGTGCCGGAGTGGGCGTAATCTCGGCCGGAAACTGCCTGGGTCCGCAGGCGCTCAGCGCCACCGCGGAAACGAGAAACGGGAGTCTGAGATTCATGCGTGAAATCTAGCGAGCGGCGCAGGGCGCGTCCCACCGCTGGGACTGTCGGTCCACATTTGTTACCGCACACAGCGCACCTGACCAGGTCCCTCACAACGTCGGATGTTGAATCGCTGGCGGTAGTCGGGGCTAACGCACTCCAGCCATTCCTTCCACGACCCTGGCGGTCGTGATCATCTGGCCCACGTGTCGGTACGTGTGATCGCCGGCGTGAACCAGCAGACCCAGCACGTTCGACGGCAGCTTTGCCCGGCCCACCTCGCGCGGATCAAGAAGCGACGCCTCGCTGGTGGCGCGCAACTGACCGAGCGCTTTCTGTATCCCGGCCGCGAAGTCCTCGGCCAGCTGCACCGGTGTGGCCGTGTCCCGGTCCATTGTTTTCTCGGACGCCAGCGTTGCCAATTGTGCCTCGGTCAGCGACTCACCGCGCGCGTACGTGAACAGTCGGTCCAGGCTGCCCATTGCGTGACGCACATGGAAGCCGACGGACGCGGCGGCGTGCGGACGCGCCCACACATCCTCCAGGGAAAGACGCGGGAGCAGCGCCTGGACGTCGTGATCCGCTTCGATGAGCGCGTGCGCAACGGGCTGAAGCAGGGAAGGGACGCCCTGAATGGCGCCCTGTAGCCAGACGGGTCCAGCGGCGGGTTTCGTCATGTCGCTAGCTAGTGGAATGGCGCGCGCGCTTCAACGGTTCATGTGCCAAAGTCAAGTGCCTTGCCGGATGGTTGCCAAACAAAAGAAGGGCTGACGGGCGTGCGCGGTGTATCTTGAAGGAACGCGTCAAACGAGGCGCGCACTCGGGAGTGTGTGAATGAGAGTTGTACCGGATCGCATCAGCATGGCTTGGATCGAGACGCTCACCAACGACGATCTCCTGGATGTCGAGGCCCGCGTCCACGCCAAGTTCAACATTCTCGAGAAGCGGGAGAAAAAGGCGCGCGGCGACAAGTACCAGCTCATGCGCGGTCCGGCCGAGCTCATGGATGCGTGGGATCGCTGGAGCCGTCTGCATGCGGCCACGCGTGACCGCTCCCTCAATCCACGCCGGGGCGAGCAGGCTACCGACAGCTAGATCGGTCGTCGGTGGGTCGGTGCTGCCGCGACCGCTGCCGCAAGCGCAGCCGATGCCGTAGTTTTTCGGCCATGACCTCATCCTTTGGTTTCATTGCACGCGGCGCACTCGCTGCGCACCTGTTGGCGACGCCGGTGCTGAGCGCCCAGCAGCAACAGCCGGCCACGCCGCAGCAAACGCTCATCCGCGAAGCCTCGCGTCTGGACACGCGTGGGCTCACGGCAAACGCCCGCGCACTCTTTCAGCGCGCCATCGATTCAGCGGCCACGCCGGCAGCACGTGCCGCGGCGCAGCGCGCCATGGCCATGTCCTACGCCTTCGACGCGGACTGCACGAACACCGTGAAGTACGAAGAGATGGTGATGGCGTACTGGAGGACGCGTGAAGCGGACGAGCCGCAGAACGCTTTCTACCAGCAGGGCGAGATGGCCAACGAAGCGGCGCGTGTGTGCATCGACGCCGGCGATCTCGACACGGCGGAACGGATGTACAAGCTGGGAAGCGAGCTTGGAAACAAGGAGCCGGCAGCGCGGACGCACCCCGCCAGTCTCTGGGATTATCGGTTGCACCACGCGCAGGCGCGTCTGGCGGCGCGGCGCGGCAAGGCCGATGAAGCGCAATGGCACGTGGCCGCCGCGCGCCGAGCGTTGGACGGCGATACCGCGATGGCCCGCGGGCAGGAGCGCTACTATCCCTACCTGGTTGGATACGTCGCGCTGTACACCAACGATCTCAAGACGGCTGAGTCTGAGCTGACGAAGGCGGTCGCCATGAACGATCGCGATCCGTTCCAGTACGTGTTGCTCGCGATGACCTACGAGAAGCTGGGACAGGGCGACAGGGCGAAGGAGTTGTACGGCAAGGCATTCGAAATGGCCACTGGGCACAACCCGCCCAACGCGCATTCGCGTCCATTCGCACGCCGAAAACTGGGGCTCAAGGCGCCCGATGCGATGCCCTAGGCATCGCGCGGCGCATCAGGGCTTCGTGAGGTAGCGCGCTGGAATAGGGTTGTCGCGCCGCTCGCTATCCCAGAAAACCGTCACCACCCACCAGCGCTTGCCGTCGTTCACCAGCTGGATGCTGTTGATGCCGCGCGCGAACGGAAGGCTGTCCGTCGCCAGCCGCTTGCTGTCGTAAGTGCTGAAGACGTGTGCGACGGCGCCGAACTGCTCAGTCCGGCGTCCGATCTCGCGTTCGAAGAAGCCGCCGGCTTCCAGCTGCGGGCCGCTGGCCGCCGCGTATTCGTCCGGCGAGAGAATGCGCATCACCTGCGAGCCGTCCGGACGCCGCCCCGTGGGCATCAGCCGCGCACCCGGCGCGAAGAGGGAGCGGAAACGGTCCCAGTCCCGCTTCTGGCCCGCGGGTCCTGAGATCACGTCGTACAGCGCCGCGATGATCGCGTCGACGGTCGCCACGTCCTGCGGCCTGGCCGTGCTGGTCGGGAAGGGAACGCTCAGCGTTCGCGTCGTATAGGCGACGCCGTCCGGCGTGTCGCCTGCGTTCAGGTACCCCGAGACGCCGCGTGTGCGCACGTCGATGATCGCGACGCGCGACTGCTTGCTCAACGATAGAAAGGCGTAGCGGCCGTCGGGCGTGATGGTGATTCCCTGCGGGCCGCCGCCGGTGAATGAGAGGCGCGACAGCTCGCGCCTGGACGCACGATCCACGAAGCGCAGTTCCTCCCCGCGTAGATCCGGTAACAGCACCGAGTTCACGTCCGGCGTGTACAGCACGCGATACGGCCAGCCCAAACCCTCGGCCGCTGTGGTCACCGCGCCGCTGGCGACGTCGATGACACTCACGCGGCCCGTACCGTTGCTGCCCACCCATACTTCCTTGCCGTCGGGGGTGACATTGATCGCCTCCGGCGTCGCGGGGACGTTCCAGCTGCGCGTGAAACGCCCGGTGCGGACGTCCAGCTCGGAGACCGTGTTGCTGGCCATGTTGCCGGTGTACGCGCGCAGACCATCGCGTGTGACGCCCACCATGTGAGAGCCGCTGCCCTGCGTCGCGATCGCGCCGCTGATCGTTCCCGTGAGGACATTCACCAGGACGACATTGCCGCTGGCTTCGCTCGTGACGGCAACGACGCTGTCGCCCGGGAGCATCACAATGCCGTGCGGGCGCGGGTACTGCGCCAGCTCGATCGTGCGCGCCACGCGCAGTGTGGGCACGTCGATCACCGTGAGCGTGCGCCCCGGCTGTCCGCTGTAGTCCGTGACCACTGCCGTCCGCCCGTCGCTGGAGATCGCGACCTCGTGCGGGCCGGCGCCCGTGGCCAGCGTCGCAATCGTGCGCCCGCTGCCGACGTCGATGATCGTGGCCGTGGACGGCGTCTTGTTCGTCACGACGAGCGTGCCCGTGAGGCCGGGGACCTGCGCCGCAGCGGGACTGGCGCTGAGCGCCAGCGCGGCGAGAATCATTGATGGACGTGTCATACCGCCAAGCTACGGGCTCGGTGCGTGGGCGATCAAGCTCTTGCAGCCGAGTCACGGCTGCGCCATGCGCGCCTCGCGCAGCGCGCGCCACGCCGCTCCTCGCCGCACCACGTGATACGCGCGCTCGAAGCGCAGACGCTCCGCGCGCGGTCCATAGGGAATTGCGTACTGCTCGGCGACCATGTGCACCTGCACCGAATCCGGCCCCAACGCGAACGGGGCAGAGAAGCGCACCGCATAGCCCGCGCGCTCGGCAGCGCAGACGAGCGCTTCCCGCGCCCTCTCGACCGGGATGGTGCAGCTTCCCTTGATCAGGCCAGCATCGCGCAGCGCAGACTGCAGCGTAGGGGCCAGCGAATCGCCGCCCGCAAGCCCGGACGTTCGTGGCAGGAGCTTCGGGTCGACCAGAATTGAAAGCGACGGATCGTCGAGGGTGAACGAACCGCCCAACGTGGCGCGGTACACTGCGACGACATCGCTCACCGGCAAGTCGGCGACACCGGCGCTGCCGCCCCGATACGCCGAGTCGTCGCTGCGGCCGCAGGCGGACGCGATCAGAAGCAGCAGCCAACGCACCGCTGAGAACGCCGTCAGATGTACTTCATCCACGGTCGCGGTCGTTCGGTCTTGAGCCGGCTGTACCAGCGGCATGCGACATACAGTATCGCTACGGCCACAGCCCACACGACATATAGAAGCGACAGGCTCCACTGGTAGCCGGGCGGCTGCTCCGGCGGCCACATGGGATGGTTGCCAAACAGCCAGGGCGTCACCGATCCCGTGCGAACGAGCGACACGACGACCGCGAGGGCGTGGATCAGTGGGATGTGAAGCAGGTAGTAGAACATCGGTACGCGTCCGAAAACCTCGAGCGCGCTCGTAATCTTGTTCTTCGTCCGATCGAGTACCGGCAGCAGGAGTATCGCAGGCCCCAGCGTCATCAGCAGAAAGAGTAGCGACGCCGGATACTTGCTGGTGTTCAGGAACGCGCGGAGCGCGGGC
>JANNJV010000479.1:0-1623 GCA_031395945.1 Gemmatimonadota bacterium
GCAGCACGAGAACGCGAAACGGCGCTCCCCTTTTCGGAGCGCCGTTTCTTTCGGTTCTTCGAACTCAATGGCGTTCTCGATGTAGAAGTCGCCAGCGGCACACGATGCAGGCGCCGACGAGACGTGCGGCTGGTCTATCCCGGCGGACAATGCGCGCCGGCGTCTGCCCACGCCTTCGCGAGCGCACCGAGCTGCTTCTGTGTACCAGGCGCCGGTGTACGATCAGCGCCGGGCGCCCAGCCCCATCCCACCAGGCTGTCCTCTCCGAGATGGTGGACCAGCTGAGCCAGGGTCTTTCCCCCGTTGCGCCTGCGGTCCTTGATCTGCTCGCAGATCTGCGTGAGCGTCTTGCCCTCCCACGCCATCTCGATGGGCGCCAGGTGCCACTGCGGATGGCCAGGCACGCGCGCCGCATCGTAGTTCGCCATATGATGGCAGGTTTGGCAGCTCATACCGGGTGCTCCAAAACCGAAGGTGCCGCGCACTACCAGCGGCTCGTGCGGCCGCATCTCGTCTTTCTGCAGCGGCCGGTCCCCCGCCGGGTGGCAGTTCACACAACGCGGATGCTGCAACACCTTACCCATCTCGACGAAGATCGCGGTTGCACGCTCGCGCGGGTCCGTGATCCCAGCGAACGCCGCCACGGGACGCAGCGTGTCCGCGACCAACGCGGCCGGTCCCATTGGCGATGGCGGCGTGCCGACGGCGGAACTGACCGCGACAACACCCACACCGATAATCGCGTACAGGGCGACCTTCACCGCCGGCCGAATGCGCGCGCGCATCAGGACCTCCTCACCATCGGCAGGCGACGCGGTCTCTCCACGCCCAGCCGTGCGAGGGCGTTGGCGACTGCCGGTGCTATCGGCGGCAGACCGGGCTCGCCGACCCCCGTCGGCTTCTCCGTGGAGCGCACGATTGTCACCTCCACCGCGGGCATCTCGTGAATCCTTAGCGAACGGTAGTTGTCGAAATTGCTCTGCACCGGCCGGCCGTCGTCGAGCGTCACTTCCGCAAAGAGCGCGTGGCCGAGTCCATACCCGATGCCGCCTTCCATCTGTGCGCGGATGACGTCCGGGTTGACGGCCACGCCGCAGTCCACTGCGCACCACACCTTGTGCACGCGCGGCTGACCTCTCTCCATGGAGACCTCGGCGATCTCCGCGACGAACGTGCCGAAGCTCTGCACCACCGCGACGCCACGGGCGCGGCCGTTCACCGGCCCCGGGCCGGTCCATTTTGCAAGCTCGGCCACCGCTCGCAGCACACCGGCTTCGCGCGGCGCCTTGCCCATCATCGCGAGCCGGCCCGCCACTGGATCCTGACCCGCGGTTTGCAGCAGTTCGTCGATGAAGCATTCGACGGCATAGGCGGTGTGGGTGTGCCCCACGGAGCGCCACCAGAGAACCGGCACACCGACGTCGGTGGTGTGCAGCTCGCAGCGGAAGTTGGGAATGTCGTACGGGATCTCCCGCGACCCCTCGATCGAGGACGCGTCTATGCCGTTCTGGATCATTCCCTCGAAGGGCGAGCCCTTCAGGAGCGACTGCGTCACCGTGGCCGGCACTGCGGGCCGCCGCTTCGATGCCCTTGTAGTTGTCCGCTTGGGTGGGGATGAACTTG
>JANNJV010000574.1:0-6533 GCA_031395945.1 Gemmatimonadota bacterium
TGCGGTAGAGTATGCGACGCAGTCGGTATCGCAACACGCGCGGGCTTTGCGGCCGATAACGCAAACGGACATCCCCGAGCGATTGGCGGAAAGGCCCCTCCAGGAGCGGTCGGGAGTGGCATTCGGCTATGCCCGGGAGGCGGGCGGATTGGCGGTGACGATTACGAAGGGGGAGCAGCGAGTGCAGCCGAACTTGGTTCCCTTGAGGTCCAGCACGTCGCGCAGTACCCACAGCAGCGGCATGTCTTCGGGGACGTCTACCGTTTTCGGTTGGCCGTTGACCTTGAACGAGACCTTCATGGTGTCCTCACATAGCGCTTGAGTGCACGAGGGCCGACTTCCGCCCCGTAGATGTTTCCGCGCGCGTCCACGGCAACTCCCTCCGCGGCGCTGGTGCTGGGCGGATTCGTTGCTGGATCGGGGATGAATGCCGTCACTCGACCTGTGCGGGCGCTGCCGATGCGGATGCCCCGCGTCCAGTCCTTGTGCTCCGGACTCACCGAGCCCGACTCCGAGTCGGCGACGTAGATGTTGTCCTTGGCATCGATGTAGATGCCGCTGGCCCGGCTGAACTGGTACCAGGTGTCCAGGATGTTCCAGTTCTGATCGAGAATCAGGATGCGGTCGTTGCTGCGGTCGCCGATGAACAGCCGTCCGCGCGAGTCGAAGGCCAGGGCGTGCGGCTGCAACAGCTGGCCCACTCCGGAGCCACGGTTTCCCCACGCATCCTTGAACTTTCCGTCTTTCGTGAATCGCAGGATGCGCGCATTCGCTGTTGCCGCATCCGAATGCCCTTCAGCCACATAGATGTCGCCGTTAGCCGCGGTCACGACGTCGTTCGGCTGCCAGAAGTGATTCGGCTCCCTGGCGCCACCGGCCTTCCCGAGCGTGAGCAACAACGTGCCGTCGGGGCTGAACTTGAACACCTGATGCCCGCGCGTCGTGTCCGGCGTCGCAGGTCTGGGGCCCGTACACGCGCAGTCGGTCACCCAGATATTGCCGTCGCGGTCCACATGAATGCCGTGTGGCGACAACAGCAGTCCCTGGCCGAACGATTTCACCAGCCTACCGGTGGAATCGAACTTCATGATCGAGGGCAGCTGCGACGTAGCGCACGAGTTGGCGCCGCACCGCTCGGCAACCCAGATGCTCACGCCGTCCTTGTCGATGTCAACGGCGCTCGTGGAGCCCCACGTCCGTCCGTCGGGAAGCTTCGCCCAACCCGTGATCGTCTCGTACGGGTTTGGCGCCTTGTTCGTGGGCTCGGCCTGCGGCTGCTGCGCCATCAACCCCGCGGCCACCAGGAGGAGTGCCGCGCTCTGCGGAATCATGTAAGGCATACGCAGAACAGTGCCACTCTGTTCAGGGTCCTGCAACCTGGAACGGAGGAACAGGCGCTAGGCCGCCGGCCGCGCCGTTTCGCGTTGCTGGTTCGGTTGAGGCTCGGTCGGGACGGGGAACTCCCCGGTCGGATTCGCGCTCCCGCTCTGGGCGATGGTGATGGTGGCAACGCCGCCCAGGATTACCGCCGCCGCGACCAGCGTGCGGGCGCTGATGGGCTCGTTCGCGAATGCCCAGCCCAGAAGCACGGCGATGATCGGGTTGACGTACGCGTACGTCGCCGCTTTTGCGGCGCTCACGACGCCCAACAGGTAGATGTACGCCGTGTACCCAATGATGGATCCGAACAGCACCAGATACACCCAGCTCAGGATCGATCGCAGACTCACATTGGCCAGAGCGAAATTCGCCGGCTCGTTAAAGACGAGGGCCGCGACCATCATCGCCGCTGACGCGGCGAGCATCTGCAGTGCGGAATAGGCCAGCGGTGACCCCGACCGCTTGCTGCCCTTGCTCAGAATGGTCCCCAGCGCCCACCCCATCGATCCGATGAACAGCACCAGCGCGCCAATACCGTCTACATGTCCTTCCCCGATGATCGCTCTGGGCCCGATGAGGATCACCATGCCTATGAGGCCGAGTGCCAATCCGGCGAAGACCGACGTGCGCGGTCGCACGCCGCGCGGACGCAGCCAGTCGAGCAAGACAATCCAGATGGGCACCGTGGACACGATCAGCGCCACCACACCTGACGGGACGGTTTGCTCGGCGAACATGACGGCGCCGTTGCCCAGCCCCAACATCAATACGCCGGTGATCGCCGCGCTGCGCCAATCCCGCGCGGACGGATGCGCACCACCGCGCAGACGCGCGATGGCGTACAGCAATCCGCCCGAGGCCAGGAACCGCGTGGCGCCCAGCATGAACGGTGGAATGGTCTCGATCGCGTACTTGATGAACAGGTACGTCGAGCCCCAGACCAGGTACACAGCGGCGAACGCGAGCAGAATGCGCGTCTTTTTCCGCTTGGCTACGTCGGCGGGCGTCATGCGATCGCGATCCCCCGGGCTTCCGGGACCGGAATGCGCGACGATTCCTTCAGCGTTCCCAGGACGATGGTGGTGCGCGTCGAGCTGACGCTTGGCATCATGCTGAAATCGGTGCGCAGCATGCGGCCCAGATCTTCAGTGTCGGTGGCGCACACTTTCACGAGGAAGCAGTCTTCGCCCGCGATGTGGTGCACTTCCAGTACGTTCGGGTGCTGCTTCAGGCGCTCTCCGGTGTCGATCTCGCCCTGCTTGTCGTTCGCCTTGATATAGATGAAAGCCGTGAGCCCGAGTCCGAGTTTGCGCGCGTCCAGACGCGCCTCGTATCCCTGGATGACGCCACGCTCCTCCAGCTTGCGCAGACGCTCGAGGGTGGCACTGGGCGCCATCCCCACGCGCCTGGCGATCTCGGCGTTGGGCAATCGCGCATCTTGTTGCAGCAGGGACAGGATGCGGCGGTCCATTTCGTCAATCATTCCGAGAAAACTAAAGAACGCCGAAGAAACTTCAAGGAAATGCGCAGTTGGCCGCAGATCGTGCGCCATTTTGCGTACCAACGGGATCCTTGCCGTGCCCGTGCCAGGGTTCTTCCGGGGCGCATAAGCGCTTTCGTCGCCGTCGGAGTCTTACTTCCATCAATGAGCGCCGGCCTGCAGCTCGTGCCTGACGATCGCGACCGCGAGCGCGCGCTGGCGCGGCGTGCGTCGTCGGGCGACGAGCCGGCGTTCGAGGAGTTGTACCGCACCCACTCGCCGCGCGTGTACGCGGTGTGTCTGCGCATGAGCGGCTCGCGCGCGCGCGCCGCCGAGCTGACGCAGGATGTCTTCGTTCACTTGTGGCAGCGCATCGGTACGTACCGCGGCGACTCAGCGCTGGCGAGCTGGATTCACCGCGTTACGGTCAATCTCGTGTTGAGCAACGTTCGTGGAGAGCAGCGGCGTCTCAATCACGAGGTGCCTTCCGAGGACGAGGTGGGCGAAAGCCAGGAGCAGGGAAGCGTGCAGACGCAGCGGCAGGGCAGCGTTCAGCCGGCATCGGTGCTCGAAGCCGTGGATCTGGAGCGCGCGATCGCCTTGCTCCCCACGGGTGCGCGCACGGTGTTCGTGCTGCACGATGTCGAGGGGTATCAGCACGACGAGATCGCCAAGATGACCGGAACCGCTGAAGGAACCTGTCGTGCGCAACTGCATCGCGCGCGCAAGCTGTTGATGGAGGCCCTGGAACGATGAGCCACTTGCAATTCGATGACATCAGCGCCATCGCCGACGGCGCCGAGCCGGACGCGGACGGTCGCGCCCATCTCGAGCGGTGCGCGGAATGCCGCGAAACTTTGCGCAAAGTGCGCGAGCTCGTGTCGGTCGCGCAGGCGTTGCCGCGTGACGTGTCGCCGCCGTCAGAAGTGTGGGCCGCGCTGCGCTCGCGCGTCGGCGTTGCGTCGCGCACAGGCACGACACCGCGCCGACGTGTGTCCGTTGCCTGGGTTGCCGCAGCCGCGGCGGTCGTACTGATCGCGGGCAGCGTGGTCATGCTCCCGCCTCGTCGCGGAAAATCCCAGAAAGTGATCGCGCCCGAATCGCGGGCGGTGCAGAACGTCGAGAGGAACTACACGTCGACACTCTCGCAGCTGCGCGAAACGCTCGATTCACAGCGCGTCGCACTCGCGCCAACCACGGCCAGCGTCGTCGACCGATCACTCGCGACCATCGACACCGCGATCGCCGAAACGCGCAGCGCGCTCTCCGCGGATCCCGGCAATCCGGCGCTCGTCGAGATTCTGTCGTCCCACTATGAACGCAAAGTCGAACTGCTCCAGCGCGCGACCGAGCTCGCGCCTTCCTTTTGAGGTAATTGCATGCGCTTTCGCTTGTGGATGCTGGTCTCGATGCTTCTCCCATTCGGTGCAGCCGTCGCACAGCAGAAAGTGGACATCCGACGAGCCGCGACACCGACCGTGTCCGTGCGGCTGGGCGGACCGTTTTCGTCGCTGCGCGTCATTGCCTGGCCGAACGATTCCATCGCCCTCACCGGATCGATCGGTGCGGGAAGCCGCCTGGACGGCGGTCCACTCAACTTCGCCGGTCCCGCCACCGGCATGAAGTTCTATGTCGAAGCGTCGAGTGATGCGGGACTGGCGGCCAACAAACTGGAGTTGCGCGTGCCTCGCAATGCGCGCGTGTGGGTCAAGACCGGAAGCGCGGACATCGAAGTGTCGGGAGTCGGAGGTGGGTTGGACCTCAACATCATCGGCGGTTCCATTCGCGTGCATGGCAAGCCTCGCGAATTGCTCGTCGAGTCGATGGACGGCGCGGTGACGTTCACGGGATTCACCGACTTCGCGCGCGTAAAAACGGCCACTGGCGACATCGTGCTCCAGGGCGGTGGCGAAGATCTCACGCTCACGACGGTCAGCGGTTCGATCCAGGCTGCCAACGGCGAGCGGCCCCTGCAGCGGGCGCGGTTCGAGTCGGTCACGGGTGCCATCACGTTCGCTGGAGCGTTGAGTCCCGGCTCCGACCTGCGTTTCGACACGCACAGCGGGTCCATCGATGTGCAGTTGCCGGTTCAGTCCAGTGTCGAGATCGACGCCGCCACCGTTACGGGCTCCATCGATAACCGCTGGAGCCGGGCGCGACCCATCGCGGGACGCGAGGGCCGCGGCATGGAATTGGGAACTTCAAGCGGAATGGGCTCGGCCCGCGTCCAAGTGAGGAGCTTCAAGGGAAACGTTCGCATCTTGGGGCTCTGAGCTGCGCGCTATGGGCTGTGGACGCCCAAAGCCCACGGCCCACAACCCAAAACCCACAGCGAGGTTTCCATGCGCACCATCCGTCTCTTGGCGATCGGTTCTCTCCTGGCAGTCACGGCGTTCAGCAAATTCGGCCCGCCCTGGATTTCCATTGAGACGCCGGCGAACCCGTACGACGCCGCGTCACGTGGCGCCTTCCTGATGGTCCACGCATTCCACCATGGAACGCCGGTCAACTTCCCGGTGTCCGGTACCGCAGAGGGACTGGTGAACGGGGCGCGCCGGACGATCTCGCTCGAGCTCACGAGTACGTCGCGCCCCGGCGTGTACGCGCTGCGCAAGCAATGGCCCGGCGAGGGCGTGTGGACCCTGGTCATCGCAGTGACGCAGGGCGAAGGGGAGTTCAACACGGCGAAAGCGGTCGTCGAGTTGGGCGCCAACGGCCAGGTCGCCAGCGTCGACGTGCCGACCATCATGCGAAACAATTATCGCGTCCCGGCGCCGGTGCTCACGGCGGACATCGACGCGGGACTTCGGGCGCGGGCCGGCCGAGTCGCCAGCCGGTAGCGGGGCCTTCTGTCCCAGCATGGCTCCGAGTAGATACTCGGAGCCATGCGAGCGCTCATTCTTCCCGCCATGGCCATCGCCACGCACGCGATGGCCCAGTCTGACAGCGCGCGAATTCGCCCTGATACCGCGCGCCTTGCGCCCACCGTTGTCACGGTCGTTCGCACGCCGCTCGAGCTTTCCCGCGCGCCGTATGCCGTGGGCGTGACCACGCGCGACGAGATCCAACGCGGAAAGCCCGGCTTCGCTCTCGACGAAGCGCTCGCGGGCATCGCGGGCGTGCAGGTGGACAACCGGTTCAACTACGCGTTGGGCGAGCGCATCTCCATCCGTGGCTTCGGCGCGCGCGCCCAGTTCGGCGTGCGCGGTGTGCGCGTGCTGCTCGATGGCATCCCCATGACGCTCGCCGACGGCCAGACGTCGCTCAACAATGTGGACGTTGCCACGCTCGCGCGCGCCGAAGTCATTCGCGGGCCGGCGTCCGCGATGCACGGCAATGCCGCTGGCGGCGTGATCCAGCTCGAGACTGACGGCCCCGCCGAACTCGGTCGCGGCGACGGCCGCGGGTCGTTCCAGGCGGAGTACGGCGAGCACGGCTTGCTCCGCTCGCAGATCGGTCTCGTCGCTCGCGGGCATGTGACGGAGTACGCGGTCACCGCCTCGCGTCTGACATTCGACGGATATCGCGCCTGGAATGACGCGCGCAACGATCGCATCAACGTGCGCATCAGCAACGAGCTCAATGACAAGCGGTTGGGCGTGACCGCGAACTGGGTTGACTACGACGCGCAAAACCCCGGCGGGCTATCGAATGCACTGCTGGCCACCAATCG
>JANNJV010000003.1:0-7656 GCA_031395945.1 Gemmatimonadota bacterium
CCGGATCGAGTGGAGCGACGAAGCGCTCGCCGCGCACCTCGCCTTACCCAGCGTCGCCGTGTGGGTGCTCGAGGCGGGGGGCGACGCGGATGGCTACTTCGAATTGCAGCGCCACGACGACGGCAGCGTCGAGATCGCGTATTTCGGTATCGTGCCAGCGCTCATCGGCCGCGGACTGGGCGGCTTCATGCTCGAACGCGCGGTACAGGCGGCATGGGCCATGACGGCGTCGCGAGTCTGGCTGCACACCTGCACGCTGGATTCGGCGCGAGCACTTCCCAATTACAGGGCGCGCGGCTTCCGGGAATTCAAGCAGGAGCGGCTAGAAGTAGACATTGACGGCACCGCGGTCGTCGGCGAGCGCCTGTTGCACGACTAGCGATCCCGCTTCCGTCCTCGCTTGGGTCCGCCCCGTTTTGGGCCGCCGCGCTTCGAGGGGCGCTCGGGGCGCTTCGTCCCGCCGTACGGTGTTCGCGGTCCACGTCGTCGTTCGTCCTGCCCCTCGCGCTTTCGCTGCGCGGTTCGGTCCAGCTCCGCGAGCTCCTGATCCGTGAAGGGCCGATCCAGTTCGGCGCGAAGGGCATCGAGGCTCTCGGCCCTTTCGGCGCCGCGCGCCCCGCGCGCCACCACGAAACGCACTGGCCGATCGAAGGCGGGCAGCTCCTGCTCCGCCAGCGTTCGCGCGATTTTCTCCGGGAGATGCAACCGCACCACGCCGAGCATTCCCTGCGGCGACTCCTCCACGTCGTAGCGCACCGACACTTCGCGCCCGCGAATGTCGATGGAATCAGGGAGCGATAGGTATCGCTCGCGGTCGCGGCGCGGCAGGATCGCGTCGGCATCTATGCCCAGTCGCGCGCGCCGGAAATCGCTGTACGATCGGACGTTCTGCTCGGCAAGCTGCCTGGCGTACATCGCCGTGAGTTCTTCCTTGCCGAGCTTCGGCGTCGCGCCACCCGACCGCCTCCAGCTCTCGCGCAACTCCTCGATCGCGATACGATCGGCCTTGGCGGCGACGTGACGTGCCTCGCCCCGCGCCAGCGCGTCCGCCAGCGTGACACGGGCTTTCTCGACGAGATCCTCCGGAATCTCGTCGATGGGCTCCACCTCGCGTTCCAGCTCGAACCCGTGATAGACCACCTGCCGCCGCAGCACCAGCGGCGCGCGTTTGGAGTTCGGCTCGAACACCAGCTCGGCCTCGGACTCGGTGGCATAGCGCCGGATGAGCGCCATGGGGATGCTCGTGCCTTCGATGGCGGCGCGCGGAATGCCCATCTTGTCCGCGAAGTACCGCAGGTCTCCGGTGATGGCGCCCCAGCTGCCGGCAACGCTCGTCTTGGACACCCGCACGTTCTCACCACGCGACGTTTCCTCGTCGATCACCAGCTCGAAGGGCATGAACTGCGCGAGCAGCTCCTGGAATTTGCCAAGCGTGCTCTCACCCGCATTCGGCATGTTCGACGGGAGGGGCAGCCCCACCGCGCGATAGATGCTCGCCATTCCAAGCGCGGCATCCTCCACCGACTTCACCAGGACACCGCGCTCCTCCGCCCATTCGTCCACGGCCTGCTCGTCGAAGAGGTGCCGCGGCAGCCCGTACACTTCGCCCATCCGGCCGGCCGTCTGAAACGCCTCGGCGTAGAGGTTGTAGGCGGTGAGATGATCGCTGCCCGGCACGATGACACCGTTGAGGTCGCGCTCTTCTCTGGTCATGCGATGCAGCGACTCGATGGACGCCGTCACCGCGAGATACGGAATCAGCTCGTCGTCGGCGTTCACCAGCAGTTCCGCCCACGGTCGTTCGACCGGCATGGCCTCGACGTTCCGGCCGTAGCGTGTGAGCCGCCCCTTCTCCACGATGCCGCGCTGTTCCAACAGCGACAGCGCGTTGCGGTAGGCGACCTTGTCGAGCGGCACCGGGAGATCCAGCTCGTCGGCGCGCACGCCCAGCGCCGCGCAGGTCATCGCGACGCGCTCCGAATCACCGGCCAGCTGGAACTCCGGAGCGGTGGGCTTGAGCCCGGAGAAAAAGATGTCGCGGTCGGACAGAATGAAAACGCGGCCGCCTTCGACGCGACCGTGGACGCGCCCGGCCATCTGCAGAATCTCGTTCGCGCCGAGATGTTCCTGCGTCAGCACGTTACGGCCTTTGTCGATGACGTTGAAGAACCGCTTGTCATCGATGATCACCGTGTCCAGGCCACGGACGTTGAGCGCGCTCTGCCCCGCCGCCGTCATCGAGAGGAAGTACGGTTTTTTCTCGCCGCCTTCGAGAAACGGCCGCAGAATGCGTATCGGCTCGCCACCGTGATAGAACGCGGTGTGAACGCCGGGTGCAAACCGGGACACGTGCGCCGCGACCTCCTCGACGCCCCTGCGTGTCGGCACAAACATGGCGACCCCGCGGCGGTCCTTGCGCAAGTGCTGGAGGAATTTTGCGTCCAGAAACTCGAGCGGATCCTTGTTCACCACCTTGACCTGCGCCGCCCTGTCCTTGTCGAACTCGTACACCTCGAGCACGTCCGCGGAGTCCAGAAAATTTCGGTAGAACGTCGGGTCGACGGTCGCGGACAACCAGATGAAGCGGCACCCGGCGCGCTTCCCGAGCGCCAGGCATAGCTCCAGCTCGGCCGAGGTCTGGTGGATTTCGTCCACCACGAGGGTGTCCGTCGCAAGAATGTCGTTCTCTTCGAACCAGCGTCGCGCGATGCCCGTCGTGACGATGATGACATTCCAAGTGGGCGTCTCGGGCGTCGCCTCGCGCTCCCGATTGACGACGCCGACCTTCAGATCTTTCGTCTGGAGGATCTCTTCGGCGATGGGACGGATGGCCAGCGTCTTCCCGGTCCCCGTCCCCGCGACGATCCCGAATCCCTTCCCGGTGCGGGCGAGTTGGCGAACGCGTTCGCCGTGATGCTGCTCGAGGAACGTCTCGATGTGCAGACCGAGCGCGAGCTCGATGGTCTCGCAAGCAGCGCGCGTCGGCGCGATGACGATAACGCGACCGGTGGGTGGCTCGGCCTGGACGAAGGCTTCACGGTCGGGCGGAAGCCAGGGTTCGAGGACGGTTCTGGTCACGCGCGGCGCAGGTGCAAGGTTGGCGCCGAACAAGGATGCTGGTGCCTGCGCGGGCCGCCGCCAGCGCAGCTAGCGCCGCTTACTTCTCGAACGGCTTCTTGCTCTTTCCTCGGCCCGGCGCTGGTACGTTGCCCGGCGCGAAGCCCTTGATGGCCGGACCCTCTTTGCCCTTCGCCGCCGAGCTGTCGCTGCGCTTCGGCGCCACGTAGTCGTCGCCGAAAATCACACGCCCCTTGGCCGGCCGATTGCGCACGGCGGACGCGCAGTCCGTTGGTGCCGGCTGTTGCGCAGCAGGCACACCATCCAGCCAGATGCGGCACATGCCGGCAGGCGGACGCGAGCTCGCGGGAATGTCCTTCGAGGTCCCGCGACCCTGAGCGTCTGCCGCTCGCGGTGAAGCGAGCGCAACAAGTAGGATGAGAAGTGCGACTGAGAGCTTCATGATGCCGACTGATAGGCAGGGCAGATGCCAATAGGTGCACGCTTCTAAGTGACAGTGCGGCAGCCACTTAGAATGTGGGGCCGCAATTTGGCAAAGTCAAACTGTCCCCCACACGGGAAGTTCACTGTCCCGTGGGGTGACGGGACCGATTTGGAGCACGGATCAGTCGCCGAAACTGATGCCCGTCTCTCGCGCCGTTCGCACCACGTCGTGGCTCGGATCCACCCGCTTCGTTTCATTCAGGACATCCTTGATGGGGATGGTGACGATGTGCGGCGACTGCAGGGCCACCATGTGGCCCCATTTCTGGTCCTCGACCGCTCGCACGGCGGCCCCGCCAAAGCGCGTCGCGAGCAGCCGGTCGTAGCCTGTCGGCTGTCCGCCGCGCTGCAGATGGCCCAACACCAACGACCGCGTTTCCTTCCCAGTCAACTTCTGGAGCTCGTAGGCCATGCGCCCAGCAATGCCGCCAACGCGACGGTCCTGGCCGGGTAGCGAAGGACCGAGCGTGGCCTCGAATCCTCCCTTCGGGACCGCACCCTCGGCGACGACAACGATCGAGAACAGCCGCCCGGCCTTGTCGCGTGCGAGGATCTTGTCTACCACCCTGGAGATATCGTAGGGAATCTCCGGGATCAGAATCACGTCCGCGCTTCCCGCCAGCCCCGCGTGCAGCGCGATGAATCCGGCATGGCGGCCCATGACCTCGATGACGATCACCCGGTCATGACTCTCCGCCGTCGTGTGCAATTTATCGATGGCTTCGAGGGCGGTATTCACCGCGGTATCGAATCCGAACGTAGTGATGGTGCCCGCAACATCGTTATCGATGGTCTTGGGAACCCCCACCATCCGCATGCCTTTGCTCGCGAGTTTGTCGGCGATGGCGAGTGAGCCGTCGCCGCCAATCGTGATGATCGCCTCGATGCCGAGTTGCCGCGCGTTGGTGATCAACTCATCCGAACGGTCTATTTCCTCGAAGGTGCCGTCCGGCCGTTGCCGCGGGTAGTGGAACGGGTTGCCACGGTTCGTCGTGCGAAGAATGGTGCCGCCCATGTGACCAATGCCGCGCACTGATTCTCGCGTGAGCGACACGACGTCGTCATCGCCCAGCAATCCGGCGAAACCGCGCTTGATCCCCAGCACTTCCCAGTTGCGGGCCTTGGCGGTGAGCACCACCGCACGAATGACGGCGTTGAGTCCCGGCGCGTCTCCGCCGCCTGTGGAGATGCCTAGTCGCATGCCGTCACTGCGCCAGCAGCGTCAGAATCTCTCCCGGTTTGGCGTGACGCTCGAGTTTCGACTTCTCGAAGATCGCCTTGCCATCGCGATGCACTTCGAAGCGCCCGCCGCTGGAAGGAACGAGCTTCACGTCCGCTTCCGGGTATTTCGCGCGTATTTCGGCCGCCAGACTGACGGCCCGTGGTTCGTAGTTTCAAAGCTGGCAGAACTCGATGGTGATCGACATGGCTCCTCTGGCGAACGAAAGCTAACGAGAGGCGACCGGGAGTCCCGTGTGCGACGCCAGGCGGCGAATGATGGTGTCCTGCCAAGCGACCACCTGGAGCAGCGAATCGACCTGGCTCTGCAACATCGATTGATCCTGCTGCATCTGACTGAGTGTCGTGCCGACGTCGATCATGGCTTGGGCAATATTCGCTTCCGCCCTGGGATCACGACACGCGGAAAGGATGAGCGCTGCAAGGGTGAGGCTGAGTGCTGTGCGCATGCGAGGGTTGGGAGAAGGCGTTCAACTTCGTGGCAGCAGCCCCCTCACGAAAGGGCGGCGTCGGCAGGTTGCGGCGTTGGCAGGGTTCGAGTGGCGCATCGGCGGTACCGCGACCGGGCCATTCCGACACACGTTGCGCCCATGCCAGGGCGCTCACGACAGGGCTATACCATGCTGGAGCTGGTGATCGTCGCGCTGATCGCCGCGGTGCTCCTGGCCATCGCCATCCCGCGAGGACGACTCGCCCTGGATCGGCTTTCCGTGCATGCGGCGGCGGGCGACGTTCATTCGACGCTCAATCTCGCGCGCACGCTGGCCCTCGCGGGCCACGCACCCGTGGCGGTCGACATCGACTCGACCACGGGGGTGCTTCGCGTCCGGCGGGGCATCGAAGTCCTCTTGTCACGCGACATTGGACAGGCGCACGGCGTCCGCGTGTCCAGAACGCGCGACTCCCTCACCTACGATTCGCACGGACTCGGTCGCGGGGCCGCGAATCTGAGTATCCTGGTACGGCGCCGGCAGGCCGTGGAGACGGTCTTTGTTTCGCGCTTTGGGCGCGTCCGTTAGTTGCGTGATCCGTGTCACCGGTCATAGCCGCTAGATTGGGATTGGGGGTCAGCCCCCATTCCTTCCGTCCACGTGCTTGCCACAGACGACAGACCGGCGCCGGCGGACCAGAGATGTGACCCGGCAGCCGCGGAGGTGGGTTATCGCTAATGAGATGAGCGACGCCGCCGACGTTCAGCGTGTTCTGAGCGGCGACGTGGATGCGTTTGCACGCCTGGTGGATCGCTACTACGAGCGCTGTGCGCGCTTCGCGGTGCGAATGCTGGGCAACCGCGATGACGCGGAAGACGCACTGCAAGCCACGTTTCTGCGCGCGTACCGCTCACTCGGGAAGTATCAGGAGCGGGACAAGTTCAGCGCGTGGCTGTACCGGATTCTGGTCAATCAGTGCCGCAGTCTGGCATCGAGGCGCAGTCAGCGGGAGCGTGTGTTCGTCCGCGAAGAAGCGGTCTTGCTGAATGCCCCGGACCGTACACCCAGTTGGACTGGCGAAGACGAGGAATTTGTTCAGCGGGTGCTGGCCGAGCTTGAGCCGTTGCTCCGGGAGGCGTTCCTGCTGAAGTACGTGGAGGAGTTGAGCTACGAGGAAATGTCTGCGCTCACAGGAGTTGGCGTGTCGGCGCTGAAAATGCGGGTAAAGCGAGCATGCGATCGGCTCAGAACGCGCTGGGATCATATCAAAGATGAGTGACGAACTGCAGGCGCTCGATTCGAACGTGCGGTTGATCGTCGCCGAGGCGCGTCGCCCGGTCACGATCGATGGTGGGGCGCGCGCGCGACTCATGGAAGCCGTTCGCGCCGAACCGCGTCCGAGTCGCGCGGGGGTGCTTGCATGGTTCGGTCGGCGGCGTATGATTGGCCTCTCCCCGGTCGCGGGACTCGCGGCCGCCGCAGGACTGGTCGGCATGGGTGTGATTACTGGATACGTCTTGAACCGGGCCGGTCGCACTCCGATCGGGCAGGCATCCCCTGTTGCTGTGGATTCGCAGCTCCCGGACGCTAATCCGGCGCGCGTGGTCAAGTTCGTTTTGATCGCGCCGCAAGCCGCGCGGGTAGCTGTCGTCGGCGACTTCAATGGCTGGGATCAGGGAGCGACGCCAGCCATGAAGCAGCCCGACGGAACGTGGACGACCTTCGTGACGCTCAGACCAGGACGACACGTCTACTCCTTCGTCGTGGATGGAACGCACTTTGTCAGTGATCCGACCGCACCAATGGCCCCCGATGATGGGTACGGTCAGAAAAACTCGGTAGTCGTTGTCGCAGGAGCATCCTCGTGACGTCACCTGTGGGTCGCGCCGCATCCGCCCTGTTCGTTTTCGCCATCGCCACCTCGTCCATCCACGCGCAGAGTCCTGATCGCCTTGTGCGCCTGGAACCGACGGTGCGCTATTCCCTGGAAATGCTGATCGACTCGGCGCGCCTGGCTGGTCTCCCAACGGCACCCCTGCACTCCAAGGCACTCGAGGGAATCAGCAAGCGCGCCGACGACCGCAAGATCCTCTTCGAGGTGCGGAAGGTCTTTCGCTCGTTGCGGGACGCGCGAGCGGTGCTGGGCCCTAAGGTCACCACCGATGAATTGAACGCTGCCGCGGACGCGTTGCGCGTCGGCATCACGCAAGCCGAGCTCGCTCATCTCGCGCGTTCGCGACACGACAAGATCCTCACCGTTCCGCTGGTCGTCCTTACCGACCTCGTGAGTCGGGGCGTCCCGCATGACACCGCGTCCGTGACCATCTTCCAGCTTTTCCAGCGGGGGGCGGCCGACGACGACTTTCTGGGCTTGTGGCGCGGGGTGGAACGGGACATAGTTTCAGGGACGGATCCGGGCGAAGCG
>JANNJV010000018.1:0-1521 GCA_031395945.1 Gemmatimonadota bacterium
GCCGTGCTTTCGAGATCCAGGCGGCGCCGTTACGGCTGGAGCGCGGCGCGGGAGGCGTCTATCACTGGACCGTGGAGCCGGAGCTTGCCTACGGCATCTTCCCGCGCACTCAGGTGGAAATCGGCGTGCCACTGTCCTTCATCGACGCGGGCGGCACCCGCCGATCTGGTGTGAGTGGGTTCGCCGTCTCCGTCTTGTACAACCTGAACGTCGAGACGACCCTCCCCGCGCTCGGCGTTGCGGCGAGCGCTGTGCTTCCCGTGGGCGAGTTGGCGGCGGACAAGACGTACTTCTCGTTCAAGGGGATCGCGACACGAACGTTCAGCTGGGCGCGCTTTCACGTGAATGGCGAGTACACCGCTGGCGACGAGCCCTCCACGGTGAGCACGGCCCCAGTCGAAGCCACTCGATGGGCGGCGGGTGTCGCGGTAGATCGAACGTTCCCATTGAAATCGCTGCTTGTAGGCGCCGAGCTGCTTGTGCAGCAGCCGCTCAGTACCGCGGACGACCGGTTGTTCGTCGCCGGCGCGGGGATGCGCTACCAACTCGACCCGCGCTGGGCCATCGACGGTGGCATCGGCAAGCGGCTCACCGGCGACGACCGGGCGTGGTACGTGACCTTCGGTTCAGCGTACGCGTTCGGCCTCCCCTGGCGGCAATGAGGACACCATGAGAGACGTCATGAAGTCATACAGCAAATCGCGAGTCATCGCATCGGTCGTCGTCGCGCTCGCGGTTCCGCTTTCCGCGAAGGCGCAGTGGGTCACGACGTACGAGCAGTTCTATCTCGAGGCGCAGCACAACTGGCAGTTTCGCGATCGGTACCAAGCCGCCGATCGCATGTTCAACGCGTTCGATTTCGGCCACGCCATTCTGTATGAGACCCTCCTGACCAAGCCGGGGGCGCCCACTTCCGAGCTCGAGCAGAAGTGGTACGACCGGCTGACGAAAGAGATTCTCGTCAAGCCTCCTCGCGTTCCACTCGAGGAGGGAGCCATCGAGGTCGCGTATGTGAAGCTCGTTCCGGAAGCGAAGGCGATGTTCGAGTGGGCGCACATTCTTCATCGTCAGATCTATGACGTCCTTGCCGACGAACGGTTGAGTGAAGCGCGGAAGGATGCGGAAGTGGCTCGACTCGTGGCGTACTACAAGACACGGCCCGATCTCGCCTTCAGCTCCAGGCCCAAGTCCATGGTTCTGATGCAGGAGCAGCCGTACTCGCTGGCCTTCCGGAAAAACTATCCGAAGTTCAACGGCTTGATCTGGGCGTATCACTGGCTTCAGGTGGGTCTGTACGAACCGCTCCTCGTGAATCGCACGACTGAGACGCGCCAGTCCGGAGTTCGCGCCACCGTCGCGCGTTTCTGGCAGATGCTGGACAGCGTTCCGTCGAACATGCCCCATTTGATGCCGATGACGCCCGGGGTCGCGACCAAATTCACCGAGCGTTTTTCGGAGGCGGCGATCATCTTCGACAACCTGCACTCCATGCACGACGTGGTGAGCGACATTCTCGCGAAC
>JANNJV010000157.1:0-2497 GCA_031395945.1 Gemmatimonadota bacterium
CTGCCAACCGGCGCGAACGACCGCACCGGAAAACGCCGAGTCTTGTCATGCCGCCGCCGGCATTCACTGCAGTCCTGGAGCAATCGCAGCGGAGCATGCATGAGTGACATCGATTGGACCACCGAGCTGCGCAAGGTCGAGCGCGAGTTCTCGGGCCTTCCACCTGAGCCTTCACCGGTCATCGCGAAGGCGCGACGCGAGGCGGAACGACGCGAGCAGGAGCGCAAGGAGGCACGCGGAGCCGCCTTTGGCACATGGATCCGACTGGTGCTCGTGTTGGCGCTGGCTGGTGGCCTCAATCTGTGGCCGTACCCACGCGCCTGCGGGGCGGGGTTAGCCGCCTACCTGGGTGCGGAAACGCTCATCGCTGTCGGAGGCATCTGGCTGGGCGTGCTGACCTGGCGCTATCGCATGGCGCGAGCGCATCTATTGGCGCTGGCCATCGTGCTGTGGGGATTTGGGCTGATCGCCGCGCAGGTGCTGCCGCGTGTCGGCTATGCAAAGGTGGATGCCGCGCACCCTGCGCTCTGGCGTTGCGACGTTGCGGCCCCGGTGATTCCGCGCGGCACGCCGGTGCGCGCGACGCAGCCCTAGACCGCGAGCGGCAACTCCGCGCGATTACGGACGACGGTCCCGGTGAACGTCGATCCCGTGGTGCCCGTGAGCTCCACGTGCGCGTACCGTCCGATCATGGATTCGTCGCCGGGAACCAGCACGGTGCGGAAATCACGCGTGCGCGCCTGAAGGAGCCCACCGCCGCGACGCGCTTCGGCCTCCATCAGCACTTCGCACCGGCGGCCAAGCTGGTTCAGGTTCTGCGCCCGCGCTCCGGCCCGCACGGCGTCGACCAGCCGGTCCATGCGCTCCGCGGCCACCTCGGCCGGTACTGTCCACTCGGCTGGCATTCGTGTCGCCGGCGTCCCTTCACGCATCGAGAATTTGAACATGAAGGCATCCATGAAGCCCGCCTCACGTACGGCGCTCAGCGTCTCGTCGAAATCGGCGTCCGTCTCGGCAGGAAAACCGACGATGATGTCGGTGGTGACGCTTAGCCCCGGCACCGCGGCGCGGAGACGCGCAAGGCACTCGAAATACTGCTCGCGCGAGTAGCGACGCAACATTCGCTTGAGCACGTTGGTGCTTCCGGACTGCATTGGCAGATGCACGTGCTCGCACACCGCCGGCACTTCGGCGAGCGCGCGAATGACACGTTCGCTGAAATCGTTCGGGTGCGGACTGGTAAAGCGAACGCGTTTCACGCCCGGAACGGATCCGACCGCGCGCAGTAAATCGGCGAAATCGTGCTGACCGTCATTGTAGGAATTCACGGTCTGACCGAGCAGGACCACTTCCGTCATTCCATTCGCAAGCACGTCCCTGGTCTCGCGCACAATGTCAGTAAGCTTTCTGCTGCGTTCCGCACCTCTCGTGAACGGCACGATGCAGTACGTGCAGCGATAGTCACAGCCCCGCTGCACCGGAATCCACGCCTTTACCTTGTCGTAGCGCCGTGGCGCGAAATCCTCGTAGTGCTCACCCAGGTCGAAGCCGGTGGCCACGGCGCGCTCGCCGTTGCGCGCGCCTTCCAGCAACTGCGGCAGCGCACGATAGCCGTCGGGCCCGATCACCAGACTTACGTGCTTGGACGCCAACAGGCGTGGGCCCAATCGCTGGGCCATGCACCCAGTGACGCCCAACACCGTATCGGCCTTCATGTGCCGCTTCAGCTCACCCACACGCCCGATCACGCGCTGTTCGGCGTGATCACGAATTGCGCACGTGTTGACCAGGATCACGTCCGCGCCGTCCGGCGTGTCCACCGGCGTGTAGCCTTCGGCCGCGAGCTTTCCAAGCATCAGCTCGGAATCGCACACGTTCATCTGGCAGCCGTACGTCTCGATGTAGAC
Source organism: Gemmatimonadota bacterium (assembly GCA_031395945.1). Taxonomy (GTDB): domain Bacteria; phylum Gemmatimonadota; class Gemmatimonadetes; order Gemmatimonadales; family Gemmatimonadaceae; genus DASPMP01. The sequence goes on from JANNJV010000157.1 coordinate 1,908, forward strand.
CGTGCGCGTGATAGTCATGTGCCGTCCAGCTGAATCTAGCGCGGGTTACACGGCCACGAGCGTCTCGCCATCGAGACGCAGCATCGCGTCGAATCGGTCGCCGCGGGCGCGAGGCGCACCCGTCAGAGGCACGGTCAGATAGTCCTCCGTCATGCCTTCGCGGCCGGGCGCGGCGCTGATGACGATGATATCGGCGACATTGCCGGCGCGTGCCGCGCGATACTCCTTCCCCTTTTTCTGGCCCAGGTGGCGGATGTGGTGCGACCGCTCCTGCGCCAACGACAACGGCACATGATCCGGAAGTCGCGTCGCGGCCGTACCGGGTCGGGGCGAGTACGTGAACACGTGCAGGTAGGTGAACGGCAATCGCTCGATGAGCGCGACGGTCGCCTGGTGATCTTCTTCCGTTTCCCCCGGAAATGCGACGATGACATCGGCGCCGAGTCCGAACACCGGGAGCCGCGCTGCCAGGCGCTCGATGGCGCGGGCATAGGTGGCCGTGGTGTACCAGTGGCGCCCCATGCGGCGGAGCAGGCGATCGGAGCCGGACTGCAGCGGGGCATGGAGGTGTGGCGTCACAGGCGACCCTT
>JANNJV010000182.1:0-6766 GCA_031395945.1 Gemmatimonadota bacterium
TACCGGCGCTCCTCGCCCATCTATTTCGCCGAGGGTCTGGAAGACCCCCTGCTCATCGCGCACGGCATGGTAGACGTCAACGTTCATTTCCAGGACGTCGTGCGTCTGGCGCAGCGGCTCATCGAGTTGCGCAAGGAGAACTGGGAGATGGCCGTCTATCCCGTGGAGGACCACGGCTTCGTGCGACCGGACTCCTGGACCGACGAATACACTCGCATCTTCAAGCTGTTCGAGCGCCATATCGGTGCGTCGCGCGATGGCCGCGCATCGAATACCTCAGGCCGGCAGTGACCGTCGCGCAGATGGGCCATGCCTTGCGGCGCGCCGCGGCAATCGTGCGACGCGTGGTGGGCGTGCCCGATTACGACCGGTATGTGGCCCACGTTCGCGAGCGGCATCCCGATACCGTGCCGATGAGCCGCGACGAGTTCGAGCGCGCGCGGTTGGAAGCCAAGTACTCGCGTCCCGGCCAACGCTGCTGCTGACGCAGGTCAGGGCGTTGCGTGGGGCCTGGGAATGATTGCCACGCCGACCGCCGCCACGGCCGCGAGCGCGGCGCCCATCATGAAGGCGACCTGTGCGCCAGCCCGATCCCACACGAGACCGAACAGGATCGATGCCGGCAGCATGCCGATGCCAACCGTGAGATGAAACCATCCGAACGCAGTCCCGCGCCGCGCCGCAGGCACGAGGTCGGCCACGAGCGCCCGCTCGGCGCCCTCGGTGAGCGCAAAGAAAACGCCGTACCCGATGAACAGCGCCCAGGCGTGCCACGACGCCGACGCGAACGCAAAGCCCAGATATACCAACGCGTAGATGGTCCAACCGGCGATGAGGGTCGGCACGCGCCCGATCCGGTCCGACAACGCGCCGCCGTGCGTGCTCAACGCGCTCTTCACGACATGCAGGGATGCCCACAGGATGGGCGCCAGCGCGATGGGAACGCCGAGCTGGTTGGCGCGCAACAGCAGGAATGCGTCGGTGGAGTTTCCCAGGGTGAAGACCAGCAGAACGGTGAGGAAGGCCCAGAATGATCGGGGCATCGGGCCTGAAACGGCGTTCTCGGCGGCCGCCTCAACTGCTGAAGCGGCGGTCGGTGCGCTCGCGACGCTCGCCTTCCGCGCGAGCGGTGGGCCAGACACACCGCGCTGATTTGTTTCCCGGACAAACACGACGACGGTGAAGACGGCGAAGATGCCTGGGATCAGCGCAAGCCAGAAGACCGTACGGATATCAACCGCCAACCACTGGATGAGCGCAAATGCCGCGAGCGGACCGACGACACCGCCAGCGTGATCGGCGGCGCGGTGAAAGCCGAACGCGCGCCCGCGAATGGACGGATCCACGGACTCGGCAATCAACGCGTCGCGCGGTGAGTTGCGAATCCCCTTGCCGACCCGGTCGGTTAGTCGAATGGCCAACACTTGCGTCGCCGACTGCGCCATCGCCACGAGAGGGCGCACCAGCGCCGCGAGCGTATAGCCGAATACGACCAGCGGCTTGCGTCGATGTACACGATCGGACCACCATCCGCTGGCAAGCTTCAGCAGCGACGCCGTTGTTTCCGCCGCGCCCTCGATGGCGCCCAGGGTCCCGGCGGAGGCTCCAAGCGTCACTGTCAGGAACACCGGAAGCAGCGGATAGATCATCTCGCTGGAGACGTCGGTAAAGAAACTCACGGCGGCAAGCGCGATGACGTTGCGCCCAAGCGACAGCCTGGATTTCGGCACGGGCGGAATGTACCACTTGCAATTCCGCCGGTGCACGTGAAAATGAAGGGATGTTGCCACGAGCCGCGGCCTGCACCGTCGAAACGTTCCGCGATATCGCGCGAGAACGGCGCGGGGTGGCGGAGTTGGATGCCGAGACCCTCCAGGCTCAGATCGATGTTGCGCGGATTCCCGCGCCAACGGGCGCGGAGCACGCCAGAGCCGAGTGGATGGCCGAGCGACTTCGGGCAACCGGGCTGCCCGCTGTTCGCGATGCCGCCGGGAATGTTGTGGCCCGGGCCGGCGGCGCGTATGCCGAAGCGCCGGTTGTCGTCTGCGCCCATCTGGACACCGTCTTCCCCGCCGGTACCAGCCTCGAGATTCGGCGGAGTGGACCCCGGCTCATGGGGCCCGGTATCTGCGACAACGGCCGCGGGCTGGCGGTGATGCTCACCGTTGCCCGCGTCATACAGCGCTGTGCGACCGGGTTCGCTCGCCCAGTCGAGTTTGTGGCGACCACGGGCGAGGAGGGCGAGGGAGACTTACGCGGCGCAAAGTTCTACTTCACTCACGCTCCAAAGCCGTTCGCCGTCGTCGCGCTGGACGGTGCCGGAGACGAACGCATCGTCAATACCGCGCTGGGTTCGCGGCGCTTCCGGATTGGCTACGGCGGCCCCGGAGGCCACAGCTGGGCAGCCTTCGGCGTCGCCAACCCAGTGCATGCCGCCGCCCGCGCCGCGTCCGCATTGGCGAACCTGCGTCCGCGGAGCATTGGGCGGTCCACCCTGACGGTCAGTCGTATCGGGGGCGGGCTCTCGATCAACTCGATTCCCGAGGATGCCTGGCTGGAGGTGGACACCCGCAGCACCAGCGAGTCCGTGCTGGCGCGGCTCGAGCGCGAGATCCGGGAGATCGTCGAGTCGGCGGCTGCCGTCGAGAATCACCGACGCGTCGCGGGCACGCGGGCGTTGTCGTGCAGCATCGAGCGCATTGGCAATCGACCTGGCGGGCAGACCAGGGAGGATACGCCGCTCGTCATCGCGGCCATCGAGGCCACCAGACTCGTGGGACGCACGCCGGAGCTGGCGACGGCGTCCACGGACGCCAACGCGGCGCTGTCTGCGGGCGCCCCTGCCATCGCGATCGGCGCCGGCGGACGCGGTGGCGACGCGCACACGAGCCGCGAATGGTTCGACAACACCTCCGCCACCGCCGGCGTCGAGCGCGCGCTCACCATCATCGCGACGATGGCGCGCATCGCCGCCGACTAGCTGTTGCCGTGCAGCTCCGAGTCGTCCCCGACGGTCGCGTCTCCGCTGAAGCCCTCGAGAATCACGCGATCACCGAGAAGCGAGTCGTGCAGTCGCGAGCGGACGATGCGCGAGTTCTCACCGATGATGGTGTCTTTTACGGTGGAGTCCTCGATGACCGTGCCCGCACTGACCGAGACGTTTGGTCCCACCGTTGAACGCTTGATGGTTACGCCGTCTTCGATGTAGACCGGCTGCACGATTTTCGCATCCGGGGCGAGGCTCTTGGGGCGGCGCGCCATCTTGCGTTTCTCGAGCATGATGCGGTTCGTCACGAGCAGCGTGTCGATCTTTCCGGCGTCATACCAGCCTTCGACGGTCTCGACCTTGAGCTTGGCGCCGTTGTCCACCATGTACTGGAACGCGTCGGTCAGGTAGTACTCGCCGTTGTTCGAAGGCTGCCGCATGACATGCTCGATGCCCTCGAACATCAGCTTCCAGTTCCTGATGTACTGCAGGCCGATGTTGGCATTCTTCGAGATCAGCTCCTTCGGCTTTTCGACGATGCGGGTCATATGGCCGGCGGCGTCGCTCACGATGACGCCAAATCGCTGGTAGTCCTCCACTTCCTTTGTCCAGATGATGCCGTCGTCCGTGTTGGTCTTGATGACGCTCAAGTCCGCGTCGAAGATCGTATCGACGAAAACGACCATCACGGGCTGATCCACGTAGGGCGCGGCCAGGCGGACCGCGTCCGCGGTCCCCTTCTGTTCCACCTGCTCCACGAACACAGACTTCCACGGATACTTCGCCTGGGCGTACGCCTCGACCTTGTCCTTGAGATGGCCCGTGATGTAGATGACCTCTTCGACGCCGCCCAGCTTGGCCAGATCGTCCATCACGTAATCGATCACGGGCTTGCCGGCGATCTTGAGCATTGGCTTCGGCGTGATGTGGGTGTGGGGACGCAGGCGCGTTCCCTTTCCCGCCAGGGGAATGATCACTTTCATGGCGCGCTGGTGCCCTCGCGTCCGTACCGGTCCGTGAGTCGTACCACGTCGTCTCGATGAGGGGTTGACGCCTCGAGGATGTCGCAGTCCGTGACCGCCTCGATGAAATGCACGGTCTGCGGCGCGATCCGGAAAGACTCGCCTTTCCTGAGCTTCATATCCTGGAGTTGGTCGTTGCCCGGCAGTTTGACCCAGTAGATCATCTCGCCGGCGAGGAGGTGAACGGTTTCATCCTTGAGTCGGTGGTATTGCACGGAAAGCGCCTCCCCGGCGTTCACGTGAAGAACCTTGCCGACGTACTGGTCCGTGTTTGCCCAGATGATCTCATACCCCCATGGCTTGGGCACATGGGTCACGGCGACACGGCCGGAGGCAGGATTACCGCTCGGGAATTCGGCAGGTGTGGACATAGCGGGCTGAAATATGGCGACAGAGGCACCGTTCCTGCTTTGTCCGACGATAATGATTCTCGCTCCGCGGTACATCTCCAGGCTGGCCGCCACTGTCAGCCTGTTCACGAAATACGGACTCGGCGATTTCGCCGACCGCAGCGGACTACGAGCGCTTGTGGACGACGACGGCGCCGAATCGAATGGAGCGTCGCCGGAAAAGGCGGTCGCGTTCCGCAGGCGGCTGGTGGAGCTCGGGCCAGCCTACATCAAGTTGGGGCAGGTGCTGTCCACCCGGCCCGACCTGATTCCTGAGTCATACGTTCGCGAGCTCGAGAAACTGCAGGACGACGTCCCGGCCATTCAATACGAGGCGGTGGAGCAGGTAGTGGAGAGCCAGTTGGGCGCGCGCATGAGCAAGTTGTTCGAGTCCTTCGAGCGCGAGCCCCTGGGGACCGCAAGCCTGGGTCAAGTCCATGCCGCAGTTCTCCGTGGCGGCCGCGACGTGGTGGTGAAGGTGCAGCGTCCCGACATCCGCGAGTTGCTGGCGGACGATCTCGAGTTCTTTCGCGAGCTGGCCGGTTTCATTACGAAGCACACGCAGATGGGCGCGCGCGTGGACATGCTCGGCATCATCGCGCAGCTGGAGCGGGCGCTGTTGGATGAGCTGGACTACCGGATCGAGGCGCGCAACGCCGCCAGCTTCCGGCGCGCCCTGGCCGAGTTCCCGCGGCTGCTGGTGCCCAAGATCATCGAAGGCTTCACGACGGAGAAGGTGCTGACCATCGAGCGCGTTCGGGGCGTGAAGATCGACGAGATCAGCCCGCTCACGCGAATCGAGCACGACTTCGAGCCGTTGGCCGAGGAAATCACGCGCGCGTACCTGAAAACCATCATCATCGACGGGCACTTCCACGCCGATCCGCACCCGGGAAACTTCTTCGTCGTTCTTCCAGAGACCGACAATCCCCTGACGCCCGCGGAGCTGAAAGCGCGAAACCGGCGCTCGGAGGTGCGGGCGGTGTCCACGCACATCCAGCGCATCGAGCAGCAGGCCCAGGCCGATGCGCCCCCGGCGCCGGAGGCCGACGTCAAGCTGTCGTTGATCGATTTCGGGATGACGGCGCGGTTGTCCACGAAGATGCGCGATCGGATCGTGCACCTGCTGATGGCGCTGGCGGACAACCGCGGCGATGACGCAGCGGACACGCTGATTGGAATCGGCGATCCCATGCCGGACTTCGACCGCCCGGTGTACACGCGCGAAATCGCCGGCCTGATTGCGCGCAATTACGATCTCTCGATCGGTGAGGTCCAGGCCGGCAAGGTGCTGTACGAGGTCATCAACATCTCGTACCAGCGCGGCTTGCGAATGCCGGCGGAGTTGACGCTGCTGGCCAAGGCGTTGTTCAACCTCGACGCGGTGACGCGGGCGCTCGACCCGTTGTTCAGCCCCATCAAGGCCATTCGCGACTACTCCAATCAGTTGGCGTCCGAACGCGCCAAGCGGGATTTCTCGCCGCGCCGGCTAATGCAAATGGCGACGGACAGCACGGAGTTCCTGTCGGCGCTGCCGCATCGACTGGAGGTCATCACGCAGCGGCTGGCCACGGGCCAGTTCGAGACCAAGGTCGAGGTTCCGCAAATAGCCGCGCTGATGAACGGCCTTCAGAAGGTGGCGAACCGCATCTTCACCGGACTGGTGCTCGCCGCAATCGTTGTCGCGAGCGCCATGCTGATGCCCACCTGGCGCACCGTCGGAACCGCCGGCTTCATCGTCGCCGGTCTGCTGAGCCTTTACATGGTGGTGAACATCATGCTCTCGGACCGGCGCGAACGACCGTAGGCGCCGCGCAGTCACGGTCGTTTGCCGCGCCGTGAACGTGGATCTACCAGACGTCGTTGAATGTGATCACCCAGCGGCCGTTCACTGCGCCGGGCACGGTGCTCGACGGGGCGCGCCCGATGCCCTGCCCCGGCTTGCTCACCAGGAAGGGAGCGTCGAGGCGGAGATTGATGTCGCGATCGAAGAAGCGCCCGCGGACGCTCACGCCCACTCCGGCATCGCCAAGCAGCTCTTTTGCGATCGCTCCATCGGCGAACGCCTGCGCCCAGACGGCGAGCGTCCGCGAACCGGGGATATCCGCGAGACGACGCGACAGATCCACGTTCGCCGCGACGACTTCCTCTGTCGCCAGATCGTAGCGGTAGCCGCGCAGTCCGGCTCCACCGAGTGGCAGCCAGTTGAATCCCGGTCGTTTGAGAAGCGCGCCACGCGGCCGCCAGTAGTGATTCCAGAACGTCGATGCGGGATCGGCGGCGCTCAGCAAGAGCGCGCGCTGCGCGGGAACATTACCGGCGACGGCGGCGTAGGCGCGCACGGCGCCCCGCACCTTGTCCGAGGAGAA
>JANNJV010000188.1:0-1986 GCA_031395945.1 Gemmatimonadota bacterium
TGAAGACGGCCCACCCAGTAATTGTGGTTGCGGCTGGCCGGCATGAGCATACCCATTGGGGGCAGCGCGCCTAGCGGCACGGCGAGCAGCCGGCGCAGGTGCAGCTCGCCCGGTCCCTGCGCGCCCGACTTCTGCGCAATCGCAAACGCCAGCGACGCGAGAACAAGGCGTGTTCTCATGGGCGCTCCTCCAGCCATGTGGCGTACGAGAGCCCGCCGCCGCCCATGTCCCCATAGCGAAATACCCGCAGCAACACGCCTCCGTCGCGTACGATGTCCAGCCGCATGAAGCCGCTGCGGTGCGGGCTGGTGTAGTTGCTTTCGCGCAGGGTCACCGCGCACGATCCTTTCGCGGCCGAACCGGCCCCGCTGACCAAGATGTAGCGCACGCTGCGGCCGCCGCGCAGTACCTGGAGGCTGTGATCGTGCCCCGCGGCAAAGACGAGCGGTGGCGCCGCGATGAAGGCGTTCTCCAGCGAGTCGCGCATGCGACGGTTCTTGCCGGACAGCACATCCTGGCTACTTGCGACGAATCGCCGGAAGGGTCCCGTGAAGCCACAGTAGCCGCCGTGCTCCCCTCCGGTCATCAATGGATGGTGCGCCGCGACGACGACGACGCGCTTGTCGCCCGGCGCGCGCACCTGGGTGCGAAGCTCGGCGGTGACGCCGCCCATGGTGTTCGTGCATTTTGTCGCGTCGTCTTTCACAATGAAGTCGTGCAGCCACCACTGCGTGTCGAGCGTGATGAGCCGCAGTCGTCCCGTGTCGATGGTCACCGGTCCGGGGCACCCGTTGCCGGGGAGCATGCGGACGTCGCGGCCCTGGGCCAGCGACGCGATCATCTTTTCCTGCAGGCGAATGGAGTACAGCCCGAACGCTTGTTCGTGCCCCCAGTCGTGGTTGCCCGGGATGAAGATTCCCCGCGCGCCCGGCGGCACCGCGCGCACCTGCGCCTCCAGTCTGCGGCGCGCGTCGGCCCATTCGGCGTGTCCATCCTCGGGAATTCCAGCCGGGTACACGTTGTCGCCAAGGAAGACGACGATACTGCGTTGCGGGGCGGCGGCAGCTTGTACCGTGAGTGACTCGAGCGGCACGCCGATGTTGCGCGGATCGGGATCGCCAGCGTCGCCGATGAGAAAGAGCGTCGTCTCGATCTCCGCGGATCTCGGCTCGTTGATGATGATGGGGCCACGACACCCCCACGCGACGAGGCCGACCAGGATGATGGAAAGTGCGGCGCGGCCGCCGGGCGCGGGTGACATGGCGACGCCATCCGCAGGGGCTGGGCCAAACCGCGCCGCAGGACTCAGTGCGCTTCTCCTACTGCCGACGGTACACGTCTCCGTCGACAGACATCAGCCCGACCGGTTCGCTACTGCCGGCGCCGAACAGCGTGCGCCGTTGCTGCGTCCCGTCGGCGAAAACCAGTGTGAGCGCCATGCCCTTGATGCTGTAGCGTCCCCCCACGGCGGTTCGCACGGCGCCGAACGTGAACCTGCCGGTGGAGTCGAACCGGTAGACGGTCTCCGACGCGTTGCCGGTGGTGGCCGCGCCTGCCCACGTACCGATGAGCGTCGATTCTGTGAGCAGGCGCGGGGGCTTGTAGGTGTTGCCGTCGAGCTCAAAGCCCTCGGCGGTCTTCCTGTACGGCCAGCGGTCCACCTGGCCGTTGTCCCAGCGCACGACCATCGCTCCCGGGTCGTGCTGATAGCTGCCGCACATGTCGGGGATACAGCGCGCCTTGTCGAAGACGTCGCCGCCGCCGAGCGGGTAGGTGCGCGTGATACGATTGCCGGCCAGGAACACGAGCGTGCGAACGTCGACTCGACTGCCGCTCATGAGATCCACATAGAGGCGGTAGAAGAGCCCTACCGGCCGGTCCCGCTCGAAGCCGGCGGCCGCAATTGGAATGTGCCGCCCGTCCGGTGGAGCTACCGCGGTCTTCTCCTTCGCCACCGGTATTGCCGGCCGCTGTGCGCGGCTGTGC
>JANNJV010000266.1:0-5192 GCA_031395945.1 Gemmatimonadota bacterium
CGTAGTACGAGATGAAATACTCGACCGCGTTGTGCGGGAAGAAGCTCTTCAGCTCACCGTACAGCTGCGCCGCGAGGGTCTTGTTGTGCGACAGAACCAGCGTCGGGCGCCCATGGTGCTTCACTACATTGGCGACCGTCATGGTCTTTCCCGATCCGGTCACGCCGAGGAGCGTCTGGAAGCGATCGCCGCGTTCCAAGCCCGCGCGCAACTCGGCGATGGCCTTGGGCTGGTCGCCAGCCGGCTGGAAAGGGGCTTGGAGGTCGAAGCTGGCCATGCCCAAATCTAATCGCCGGCTTCGGGGTTTGCTCGGTGGAACAGGTCAACTCTCCGCAGTGATCCTCTCCCTCCGCGCCACTTCGCTGACACCTTTCACGCGCCGAGCAGCTTTGATGATCTTCTCCAGATGCGAGAGGTTTTCGACCTCGACCATCACCGCACCGTTCACTTTGCCGTCGATGGTCCGCAAGTCCATGCTGCGGATGTCGGTCCCTGTCCCGGTGACGGCCGCGGCAAGGTCGGCGTACAGTCCGCGCCGATCCGACGCCTCGAGGGCCAGTCGAACGATGAACCGTTCGCCTTCCGCCTCTTGCCAGTCGATTTCCAGCCGGCGCTCCGGCTCGTGCGCGAGCAGCAGAAGGTTGGGGCAGTCCGCGCGATGGATGCTTACGCCGCGTCCACGCGTGACGTAGCCCACCACCGGGTCACCGGGCACCGGCTGGCAGCACTGCGCATACCGGACCATGACGCCGTCCACGCCCTGAATCCGGACGCCTTTGCTCCCCCGAACCCTGTCGACCAGCCTTTCGAAGGCTGACGGCGGCTTGGGCGGCTCGGGCGTTTCGATCTCGGGATGCAGCTGGCGAAGCACGGCGGCCATCTGCACGTCGCCCTGCCCGATCGACGCCATGAGATGCGTTGCGTCGGTGAGCCCCATCGCCTTCGCGGCCTTGAGCAGATCGTCATCGCCCACCTTCGCCAGCCGGCGCCGACGTACCTCCCGCTCGAAAATCTCCTGCCCGATCTTCTGAGCCGACTGATGCTCTTCCCGCTTGAGCACCTGCCGGATCTTGTGTCGCGCGCGACCCGTGCGGACATGGGCTAGCCAATCGCGAGTGGGCTTCGCCGTCGCCGACCGAATGATCTCGACCGTTTCGGAGTTGCGGAGCGGTCGGGAGAGTGGCGCGATGCGGCCGTTGATTTTGGCGCCGGCACAGTGCAACCCGATTTCCGTGTGCACGGCAAACGCGAAGTCGATGGGCGTGGCACCCTTCGGGAGCTGGATGACGTCGCCCGTGGGCGTGAATACGAAGATCTCGTCGGCGTACAGGTCGAGCTTGAGGAACTCGAGGAACTCGTCCGGGGTCTTCGCGTCGAGCTGCAGCTCGAGCACCTGGCGGAACCACGTCAGATGCCGGTCCAGCTCATCGGCGCTCTTCGCGTCCTCCTTGTACAGCCAGTGCGCGGCGATCCCGAAGTCCGCGGTGCGATGCATTTCGCGGGTTCGAATCTGGACTTCGTAGAGCTGTCCTCCCGGCCCGAATACCGTGGTGTGGAGGGACTGATACCCGTTGGATTTCGGCTGCGCGATGTAATCCTTGATGCGTTCCTGCACCGGCGTCCATCGGTCATGCACGATGCCCAGCGCGTGGTAACAGTCAGGAACGGTATTCACGAGCACCCGAATGGCGAGCAGATCGTAGATCTCCTCGTACGGCTTCTGGCGCTGCAGCATCTTCTTGTAGATCGACCACAGGTGCTTCGGCCGGCCGGTGACTTCGAACTCCTTGATGCCGGCGTCCCGGAGCGATTTATCCAGTGGGTCGCGGAACTGCGCGACGAGTTCCTCGCGTTCCGCGCGCTTCTGCGCGACTTTCTTGGCGAGCGTCTTGTATTCGTCGGTCTCGAGATGCTTGAATGCGAGGTCCTCGAGCTCCCACCGCATCTTCGCCATGCCGAAGCGGTGCGCCAACGGAGCGTACAAATCGCGCGTTTCCGCGGCAATGCGACGGCGCTTCTCGTCGGGAAGCGCGTCCAGCGTGCGCATGTTGTGCAGCCGGTCCGCCAGCTTGACGATGATGACCCGCGCATCCTTGGCGATCGAGAGCAATAGCTTGCGGTAGCTCTCGACCTGGCGCTCCTCCTTGGTGCCTCCCGACGGCAGCTTCGCGATCTTGGTCAGGCCGTCGACGATGGACGCGATCTCCTTGCCGAACTCGCGCTCCACATCGGCGATCCCGAGTCGGGTGTCCTCTACGACGTCGTGGATGAGACCACACGCCACCGTGACGGAATCCAACTGTAGCTCCGCGAGGATCTTCGCGACTTCGACGCAGTGCGTGACGAATGGCTCGCCGGAAAGCCTGGTCTGCCCGCGGTGCGCCTCTTCGCTGAACCGATAGGCGCGCGCCAGCAGATCGCGGTCGAGACGTTCCGTCTCGAACGCGTCATCCCATCCGGGAATCCGTTCGTTGAGCGCTGTGGCTGTCACAGCAGACCTGCCTCCGCGAAACTCGTGTATCGGCCCCTACCGATGATTACGTGATCGTGCACCGGTATGTCCAGTAGGCGACCCGCCGCAACCAGTTGATCCGTCACGTTCCGGTCGTCCGCCGAGGGGGCCGGGTCGCCGCTGGGGTGATTGTGCACCAGGATGATCGCGGCGGCCCGCTCCGCGATGGCCTCCCGGAAGACCTCCCGGGGATGCACCAGCGACGAATTAAGAATACCCCGTGTCACCGTAATATCGCGCTCCAACCGGTGCTGGGCATCCAACACGGCCACGTGGAACTCCTCCACCGGCAGGTCTTCCAGCCGCGGCGCGAACACCGCCACGACGTCTCGCGGGGATCGAATCGGGCTGGCCTCGTCGCGGTGCTCCAACGCCATGCGCCGGCCGAGCTCGAGTGATGCGTGCACGACCACGGCCCGCGCCCGCCCCACGCCGACGTGTGACGTCAGTTCACCAACCGGCCGCATCGCGATGCGCCGCAACGAGCCCTGGCTCGAGCCGAGTATCTCCTGTCCGATGCGGAGCGCGGATCGTCCGCGTCCGCCGGACCCGATCACGATCGCGAGAAGCTCGGCGGTCGATAACGCCGTCGCGCCCAGGTCTACCAGGCGCTCGCGCGGCCGGTCCGAGCGCGGCAGCTCTCGAATTGTTTGCGAAGGTGTCATACCAAGCTACCGCCCGCGCCTGCGGGGTCGAAGAATCTGCTGCAACCACAGTAGATCCTTCGCGTCGCTCAGCCTGACAGAACCATTGCAACCAGGCTCACAAAGTCGCGCCGTGACATTTCTTGAACTTCTTTCCTGAACCGCAGGGACACGGGTCATTGCGGCCGACACTGGCCCAGTCCACATCCGCGGGCATCGCTTCGGTCAGCCCGCGCGTTCGTCCCGCGCCAATGATGACCGGATCCGGCCGCGCGCGGACTCCCGGTTTGGGCGGCTCCTCGGGAGCGACATCCACTGCGACCTCCTCGGCCGCGCCGTCCGTCGCATCGCCGTCCTCCAGAATACCGAGGGCGTTGAAGCGCCTTGGTGTCGGCCGGGTGTGCGTGCGCCGCTCGCGCGGTGCGTCGTCGTCCGGGTCCGGAGGCGCTCCCGGCGGCGGTCCGAACTGCAGCTGCACCTTCAGGAAGCGGTCCGAGAACGTGTTGTAGATGTCGTTCATGAGGTCCACGAACATCGTGTACGCTTCGTGCTTGTACTCGACCAGGGGATCCTTCTGGCCCCACGACCGGTAGTGGATCGCGTTCCGCAGCTGGTCGAGATCGTACAGGTGATCCTTCCATTTCTCGTCCAGGACGTTCAGCATCACGAGCGCCAGCAGACGATCCCCGTATCCATGGCCGGTGTCGTCCTTGATCGCGTCGAGATTCTTGAGTTTCGCGTCGAACGCCTGCTTTGCGGCCGCGACCGCCGCGCCCTGAACGCCGGGAATTGTGGTCGGACGGAGATCGGCGGAATCCAGCTCCGGCACCTGCAGCAGGTAGTGCATCAGCAACTCCTGCCGCAACAAGTCGTAATCCCAATCCAGCTCGGATTCGTATTCGGCCAACATCGTCTCGATACGCGCGCCGACGGCCTTCTCGATCATGCGCACCGCTTCGCCCTTCAGTTCCTCGCCGCCTTCGAGCGCGAATGACCGGAGTGAATAGATCACCTCGCGCTGCTGGTTCATGACGTCGTCGTACTCGAGCAGTCGCTTACGGGCCTGGAAGTTCTGCAACTCCACGCGCTTCTGCGCTTGCTCGATGGATCTCGTGATCAGCGGATGCGTCAGCACCTCGCCTTCCTTGGCGCCCAGCCGGTCCATGAGCTTGGCGATCCGGTCCGAGCCGAACATCCGCATCAGGTCGTCTTCGAGCGACAGGAAGAACTGCGACGCTCCCGGATCGCCCTGCCGGCCCGCGCGTCCACGAAGCTGGCGGTCAATCCGTCGTGCTTCGTGACGCTCAGATCCCACGATGTGCAGTCCGCCGACCTCCACGACCTCGACGTCGTTGCCATCCATGTCCTTGATGACCGACGGCTTCGGCTCCTTCACCCCTTCTCCGAGTTTGATGTCCGTTCCGCGGCCGGCCATGTTCGTGGCGATCGTGATCGCGGCACCCTGGCCGGCGCCCGCGACGATTTCCGCTTCGCGCTCGTGGTATTTCGCGTTCAGGACGTTGTGCTTGAGGCCCGCGCGCTGGAACATCTTGGAGAGCGTTTCTGACGAATCGACGCTCGCCGTACCGACGAGGACGGGATAGCCGAGCTCGTGCAGCCGCTTCGTCTCCTCGACAATGGCGTTGTATTTCTCGCGCCGCGTCTTGTAGATCAGATCGTGCTTGTCCTTCCTGATCATCGCCTTGTTGGTCGGAATGACACTGACCACAAGCTTGTAGATCGTGAAGAATTCCGTCTCTTCCGTTTCGGCCGTTCCCGTCATGCCCGAGAGCTTCTCGTACATGCGGAAATAGTTCTGAATCGTGATGGTCGCGAGCGTTTGCGTCTCGCCCTTGACCTGCACGCGCTCCTTCGCCTCGACCGCCTGGTGCAGACCCTCCGACCACCGGCGACCGTGCATCGTGCGGCCGGTGAACTCGTCGACGATCAGGACTTCGCCGTTCTGAACGACGTAGTTGACGTCGCGCTCGTACAGGGCGTGCGCGCGCAACAGCTGATGCACGATGTGCAGCTTT
>JANNJV010000277.1:0-3669 GCA_031395945.1 Gemmatimonadota bacterium
CGCGCGGCCGTCGCCCAACTTTGCTGCGAATCAAGACAACGGGCCGCCTGGTGACTGCCGTGGACGTGCGTCCGACCCAGACCTCGGTGGTGCTCGCGGACTTCGGAGGGAATGTGCTGCGCCGCGATTCGTTCCCCACGCCGGCGCGCCCTGACGACCTGGCGCGGGAGATCGGCGTGCGCGTCACGCAGTTGCTCGGTGACCAGGCGCTGGATGCATCGCATGGGACCTGTCATGGCATTGGAGTGGTTGTGCCGGGCATGGTAGACCGGCGCACGGGCCGCGTGCTCTACGCACCGCGCCTTGGCTGGCGCGACGTGGACCTGCGCGACGCACTGGCCGCGCACGTCGGTATTCCCGTCTTCGTCGAGAGCGCGCCCATCGCCTGCGCGCTGGCGCGGCTGTGGTCCCCCAGCGGCGAAGCGCGCGCCGTCAACAACTTTGCGTATGTCAGCGTCTCGGATGGTGTCGGCGTCGGCATTGTCGTCAGCGGCGAAGTGCTGCGCGGCGAGGCGCACACCGCTGGAGAGTTCGGCCACGTGTCGCTGGATCCGCACGGTCCGCTGTGCGCCTGTGGCAAACGGGGCTGCTGGGAGGCGTTCGCGTGCAACTCGGCCACGAGCCTGCGCTACGTCCAGGAGGTGTCGGGTGCGCCCGTGCCGCGCGGCAACGGCGCGCGACGCGGGCCCCTGCCGCCCGTCGAGGAAATCGTTCGCAGAGCCAAGCGCGGTGAGCGCGCTGCGCAGACGACCCTCGCGGCGACTGGCCGGGAGATCGGCCGCGGACTGGCGGCGGTGGTGAGCGCCATCAACCCCAAGCGCATCTATGTCGGCGGCGAAGTCACCGCCGCGTGGGACCTGCTGGAAGGACCACTGCGGGAGGCGCTGGTCGAGGGAACGTTGACCAACGCCGGACGTGAGACGCCCGTGCTCCCGGATCGCGCGCCCGCCGAGTACCGGCTGCTGGGCGCGATCGCGCTCGTGGCGGCGCCGAACTACGCGGCGCCGCGCGTCGGGTAGTCCGCCTTCGGCTCGGACATCACGAACACGCTCTCGCCCAGGCGGGTACCCACCCCGGCGATCGGCGAGCCGTCGATGTCGTGGTACGCGTGCTCGCCGTGCTCACTGACATCCACGCCAGTGAGCTCGTCGCGTAATGGAATACGCAGACGCGACGCCAGCGATACGCCCCACAGAATCGCCGCGGTGAGTGGCGCGGCCACCGCCAGCGTGGTGAGCACCGCCAACCCCTGTACCAGCACCAGTCGTGGATTGCCCGCAAGCAGGCCATCGGCGCCCAGCGGATTCACCGCCTTGCTGGCGAAGACGCCAGTGAGCAGCGCGCCCACGATGCCCGCGACGCCGTGACAGGCGAACACGTCGAGCGCATCGTCCACTCGCGTGCGATTCCGCATCTGAATGGCGGCGTAGCTCGCAGCCGCACCCAGCGTTCCGATCGCGATGGCCGAAAGGGGTGTCACGTATCCCGCCGCGGGCGTGATCGCCACCAGCCCGACGACGGCTCCGGTGGCGCCGCCCACCGCAGTGGATTGCCCCGTGACCAACGCATCGATGACCAGCCATGCGATCATGCCTGACGCCGCCGCCACGTGCGTGGTGGCCAGCGCGTTTGCCGCGATGCCGTCGGCCGCAAGCGCTGACCCGGCGTTGAACCCCAGCCAACCCACCCACAACAACCCCGCGCCGATCACGGTATAGACGATGTTGTGCGGCCGAAGCGGGGCGCGGCCCACATCGTGACGGCGGCCCAGCATCAACGCGGCAACCAGCGCCGCGGTGCCCGCGCTCACGTGCACCACCGTGCCGCCCGCAAAATCCAGCGCGCCAAGTTGTCGTAGCCAGCCATCGGTGGCCCACACCCAATGCGCCAGGGGGTCATACACGAACGTCGTCCACAGCAGCGCGAACGCCAGGTACGCGCGGAACCGGATGCGCTCGACCATCGCACCAGAGATCAGCGCGACTGTGATGCCGGCGAACATCACCTGGAAAGTGGCGAACGCGATGTGCGGTACCGTGGTGCTATACGGACCCGCGCTGGCGCCCACGCCGTTCAGACCCAGCCATCCGAAGTTGCCGATGGGCCCCCCGGGGCCGAAGGCCAGCGAGTACCCCACCAACACCCACTGCACGCTGACCACGGCGAAGGCGGCGAAACTCATCATCAGGGTGTTGAGCGCGGCACGGGCGCGAACGAGGCCGCCGTAAAACAGCGCCAGCCCCGGGAGCATCAGCAGCACCAACGCCGACGCGACGAACACCCACGCCGTGTCACCGCTGGAGATCGCGGACGCGCTCATTCGGAGTCTCCGATGTACGACAGTGCCCGGTCCTGCACGTCCTCGGCAGTGATGGGCGTCAGGGCGCTGATGTCCCGCTCACCCGTGCGAATTCGGATCACGCGATCCAGGGGCTGGACGAAGATCTTGCCATCGCCAACCTCGCCGGTGCGGGCGGCGCTGAGGATGGCCTGGATGGTGGGCTCCACGAATGGCTCGGAGACGGCCATCTCGATGCGCACCTTGTCGCGAAACTCGTGCAAAACCACGGAGCCGCGATAGTGCTCCACCTGCTCCCGCTCCCCGCCATGTCCGCTCACCCGGGTGAGCGTCATCCCCGTCACGCCAACGCGGAAGAGCGCCTCCTTCACTGCGTGCAACCGCTCGGGTCGCACGACGGTCACGATGTACTTCATGGCCACAACCTGTGATACGGTCCGCGGCCGGCAAAGCAGAATCCTCTGCGCTTTTGCAACTGCGCGGGACAAATTCCCCCGAGATTCCGCTTTGACCCGCCGCGCGACGGTCACACGTTGTTGCGTATGCGCAGAACGCCGTCAACACATCGCGATGGACTGCCGGCCGCTCAAGGGTTGTACGACCCCGCGCACGAGCACGATGGCTGCGGCATGGGGTTCGTGGCGCATTTGCGGGGAACACGATCGCCCGAGGTGGTTCGCCAGGCATTGAAGCTGCTCGAGAACCTCGAGCACCGCAGTGCTGTGGGCAGCGACGCCGCCACCAGTGACGGCTCTGGCATGCTGCTCCAGCTCCCGCACGCGTTCCTTCGCGTCGCCTGCGGCAAAGTCGGGATTCCGCTCCCCGATGCCGGCCAATACGGGGTCGGGATGTTCTTTCTGCCGCGAGATCACGCGACTGGCACGATCATCGAGCGCGACGTCGAAGACATCGCGCGAAGCCATGGGTGCCGACCGCTGGGCTGGCGCACCGTGCCGGTGTACCGGCAGTTCATCGGCGTCGCCGCTCGGCGCTCGCTGCCCCGGATCCGTCAGTTCTTCGTCTCGCACGAGGGCGTGGACGTTGACGCGCATGACGGGTCCGCGTTCGAGCGTACACTCTACGTGATGCGCCGAGCCATCGAGAAACGCACGCGAGCACACGTTGGCGCGCCAGGGCATCAGGCATACGTCGCCAGCCAGTCGTCGCGCACCATCGTGTACAAGGGACTGGTGCGGCCGTCCCTGCTGGGACGCTTCTATCCGGACATCACTGATGCCGACGTCGCCAGCGGACTGGCCCTCGTGCACTCACGCTTCTCGACCAACACGTTCCCCACCTGGTCGCGCGCGCATCCCTATCGTTTCCTCTGCCACAACGGCGAGATCAACACGCTCAGCGGCAACCTGCGA
>JANNJV010000352.1:0-7060 GCA_031395945.1 Gemmatimonadota bacterium
CCGAACACCGCGACCTGCTCCAGCGAGCGATGGACGCGGGGGCTCCCGAACACCGCGACCTGCTCCAGCGAGCTATGGACGCGGGTCTCCCGAGCGCTAAGCCCATGGCAATTCTGGCATGTGCTTTTCATGCCAGAATTGGCCAGGGTGCGCGAGCGGAGATCCGCGTTCATTGCGAGCGCCCGCCAGGGTGCGCGAGCGGAGACCCGCGTTCATGACGCGCGGGGACGCGAGTTTCTCGTAGATTAGACGCGACCGATCCAACGGAGAGTCACTGATGCAGGTGGAATTGCTTGTGCTGCGCCTCGTGCACGTGCTCGGCGGGATGTTCTGGGTGGGCACCGGCCTGTTCACCACCTTCTTCCTCGTCCCTGCGCTCACCAAAGCCGGACCTGCCACGGCCGGCCCGGTGATGGCGAACCTGCAGCAGCGAAAGTTCTACACAGTGCTCCCCGCTGTAGCCCTGCTCACCATCCTGTCCGGGTTGCGCCTGATGTGGATCCTGTCCGGCGGTGACGCACACTGGTTCGCGCACCGCACCGGTCACGTCTACGCCATCAGTGGGTCGCTCGCGATCATCGCGTTCATCCTGTCCATTTTCGTTGCGCGGCCTGCGGCGATGCGCATGGGCAAGCTGTCCCAGGCCGCCGCGTCCGACGGCGCCAGCAGGGCATTGATCGCCGACGAAGTCCGCGCGCTGCAGCGCCGCATGATGCTGTCCACCATGACCGCCGTGGTGATGCTGATTCTCGCCGCGTCGGGCATGGCCATCGCGAGGTATGTGTGAGAAGCATGCTCCTGATGAGCTGTCTCGCGATGGGCCTGGGCGCACAGGCCAACAAGCCAACCGTCATCACCATCGTGAGTGACGATTATGCGTTCGTGAAGACGCCGACGGCGTTGCCGCCGGGCGAGACCGTGTTCGCGTTCGTGAATCAGGGGACGCAGCGGCATGAGCTCAACCTCCGGCTTCTGAAGCCAGGCGTCACAGTGGAGCAGGCCATGCGGGCGGCGATCCAGGGTGGCGGCGGCGCTGGTCAGCGCAGCCTTGTCGAGCGAAGTATCGGTGTACTCATCGCGCAGGCGCACGACACCAGCGGTGGTCGTCTCCTGGTCACGCTGCTGCCAGGACGCGTGTACGCGATGGTTTGTATTTTCAGAGACACACCGGACGCTCAGGAGCATGTGATGCTCGGTATGCTCGGCGGATTCACCGTCAAGGAGCACTGAGGCGATGTTCGCGCTGTACAATCGGCTGGACGCCGCCATCACAGGATGGATGGCGCGCCACGGTGTTCGGCTGCTGCGCATCAGCCTTGGCATCGTCTTCTTCTGGTTCGGGTTCCTCAAGTTCTTCCCGGGCCTCAGCCCCGCGACCGAGCTGGCCTCGCGCACCATCGACGTGCTCACGTTTGGCACAGTCCCGTCGGACGTCGCCATCAATGTGCTGGCAGCGTGGGAATCGCTGATCGGTCTGGGCTTGATCCTCGGCGTCGCGATGCGCGCGACCCTCGCGCTGCTGTTCGTCCAGATGCTCGGCACCATCACGCCGATTGTTCTGTTCCCTGGACTGGTGTTCACGAAGATCCCCTACGCGCCCACGCTCGAGGGACAGTACATCATCAAGAACATCGTCCTGGTGAGCGCCGCGATCGTCATCGGCGCGACGGTGCGCGGCGGTGGGCTGGTCGCCGACCCGGGCGTCAAGCGCATGGACTCGTCGCGGCAATGATCTGCGAAGCGGCCGCGGTGCTGCGCACCTGGCACGCGGCGCAGGCGTAGTGCGCCTCCGCGTGCTCGTCTCGATCGCCCTGCTGCTGGCGACGACACTGGCATATCGCGTGTTCGTCGCAACGCCGGACGCTGCAGGACAGCCGCTGGCATCCACCGAGTGCCCGTTTCGCGGTGAGCCCGTGGTGACGGTATCCGCTGACGTCGCAATGCAGGACACGCTCCCCGTCCGAATGCACGAGGAGACGCACGCGCGCCAGTGTGAGGCGTTGGGGCCGTGGCGCTATCGCTGGCGGAACCTCACGGACGCGGGCAGGCTATCGCTCGAGGCACCGGCATACTGCGCCGGGGCTCGAGCGCGGCTGCAGCAGCGTGAAGCGCCCAGGCTGGTGCGCGAGCGCATGCTCGACGACGCCGGGGCAGCATTCAACCACGCACCTGGCGGGCGGGTGCAACTGGCGCTTCGCATGGCGTGCCCGGAGCTGTTCCCAGAGAAAGCGACTCGCTGAAACTGCGCGGGCGGGTTGGCGCGAGCCGTGCGACAAGATTATTGATTCGACTGGTGGATCGTTGGCCGTTCGCCTGCGCCTAACGAACCTCAACACCTGAACCCACAGCGACATGCAACTCGACGACGACGATCTTCCCATCGGCCACGTGCTCTCCCGACGCGATGCGGTCCGGCTGTTCGCCCTCGGCGGCGCCGCCGTACTCGTGGGATGCAAGCCGGGCTCGGGCGCGTCCGGCGCGACGAGCGAGGCAGCCGGCGTCAGCGTGGCAAACGCGGGGGTGCTCCCCGCAT
Source organism: Gemmatimonadota bacterium (assembly GCA_031395945.1). Lineage (GTDB taxonomy): Bacteria > Gemmatimonadota > Gemmatimonadetes > Gemmatimonadales > Gemmatimonadaceae > DASPMP01. Next base: position 2,534 of record JANNJV010000352.1, read on the forward strand.
GCGTTGCTCGGCCCGAACTTACCGTTGGTCCCTATTTCCTGGACCAGCAGTTGAACCGCGCCGACATCCGCACCGACCCCGGAACGAATGCCATGAAGGAGGGAGCGCCGTTGATGCTCACCTTCAACGTCCAGCAGATAGCCAGCGGCCGCTGCTCGCCGCTACCCGATGCGATGGTAGACGTCTGGCAGTGTGATGCGCAGGGTCAGTATTCGGGCGTCAATGATCGGATGGTCGGCTTCAACACGGTGGGCCAGAAATTCCTGCGCGGCTATCAGGTCACCGATGCCGGCGGCGTGGCAAAGTTTCTCACCGTGTATCCCGGGTGGTACCAGGGCCGCGCTGTGCATATCCACTTCAAGATCCGCACACCCGCGCAGGGCGGGCAGGGCGTGCAGGCCGCACCCGCGAGCCCGGCCGGCCAGGCGTACGAGTTCACGTCGCAACTGTTCTTCGACGAGGCGCTTACCGATCAGGTGCACGCGCAGGCGCCGTACGCCAGCAAGGGCCAGCGCACGCTGCGAAACGAGCGAGATGGCATCTTCCGCCAGGCGGGCGAGACGCTGGTACTCGCCACGACGAAAGCTGGACAGGGTTACGAGGCGACCTTCGATGTGGGTCTCGACCTGTCCGACACGAAGGTCGGTGCGCCAGACCGAGGTCGCGGTCCTGGTGGTCCTCCGGGTGGACGACGCCGGCCACCCGAGGGCGGATAGAACGCTGCGTCCGTTTTGCACCCTCATCATGGCAACGCTCGTCGCGGGCGCGTGCGAGCAACCCACGCCGCAGGACGCGGAGCGTGCGCGCATCGGCATCGCTGAGCGCGCCGAAGCGCTGCCGGACAGCATTCCGGACCTCATCCAGTCGCGGGTGCCCAAGGCAGTCGCGGGCGATACCGGCTGGGCGTATCAGCAGATCGTGAATGCGGACATTGACGGCGACGGAGCGAACGAGGCAGTGGTGCTCATCAGCGACGTACAGCTCGACGCTCGTGGACAGCCTCTGTGGGAAGATGGACACCGCTGGCAGGTGTATGTACAGGAGGCCGACGGCACAGTCACCCGACTTTACGCTCGTTTCCTTCCCATGGGAAAATTGACCGCCGACCTGGCGGTGCCGCCGAGCGGCACTGGTTTGTGGCCCGTGTTGCTCGAGCAGACCCCGTATCACATCGGGGTCTTCGAGTTCCGGTACCGCGGGCCCAATCGCGTTGAGGTCTATAAACGGCTGGACCGCGACCTCGATCGAACGCGCGTCTTTCAGGGGTCGCCTCGGCCGTAGCCGCATGAGATTCCCTTTCGCTCGCCGCCTTGGCCCAGTCGTCCTCGGTTTCGCCGTGACCGCCGTGACCGCCGTGACCGGCGTGACCGGCGTGGCCGGCGCACAGCAGGCGGCGCAGCCCGCGCAACTCACGCACTTCCTGCGCGAAACCATCCGCCTGGACGCAGCACAAATGACGGCGGTCGAACGCGGCACGCCCGTTGTTCGCGTGCTCGACACCGAGAACAAGCGCGACGTCGCCGTGTTCGGCATCGTGAGCACCGCGGCGCCGCGCGCGGCGGTCGTCCGCTACCTCCAGGACTTCCGCGTCTCTCTGGCCACGCCTTCCCGCGTGCGCTTCGGAATTATCAGCGATCCCGCGGTCGCGGCGGACGTGCGAACGCTCGTCATCGACAAGGATGACGCCAGCGATGCGCGCAAGTGTCGCCCAGGCGACTGCACGTTCAAGCTGCCGGCCACCGAGATGCGCAAGATCCAGCAGGAGGTGAACTGGAACGCACGCGACATCCAGGCTGAGCTCAGCGCCTACGCGCGCCGACGGCTGGTCACCTACGTCACCGATTACCGCGCGCGCGGTGATTCGGCGCTGGTCGCCTATGATGACCGCGGCGGCGTGAAGGCCAGCGACGCATTCGCCGAGCTCTTGGCCGACGCGCCGTACGTCTACCAATACGCACCTGCGCTCGCCGCCTATCTCCGCGAGTACCCCCGCAGCAAGTTGGAAGGGGCCAGTGATGTCATCTATTGGTCGGAAGACGCTGCGCCGCATCTCCGCCGCACGCTCAACGTCAACCACCTGGTGGTGTACACGCCTCCCGGGCTACCGGACATGACCATCGTTGCGTCCAAGCAGATCTACGCCAAGCACTACTTCGAGGCGGCCTTCGATCTGATGAGCGTGATCGACAAGACGGGCCCGTCGCCTGGCAGCTACCTGGTGGTCGTGCGGCGTTATCGTTTCGACAATCTGCCCAGCGGCGGCCTGTTGAATATCCGGGGCCGGGTGCTCAACAGTCTCCGCGACCGGATGACGGATGACCTGAATCGCGAGAAGGCTCGCGTGGAGCGGCAATGACAGTCACACCCCGGTTGCTTGGCGCCATCGCGCTCGGCTGCACACTCTCCTCCTGCGATCGCGTCGGTCAGCTCGAGCATCCCACCTGCGACGCGAACGCCACGACGATCACCGACAGCAGCATGGGACCGCTGTACCTGGGCGAGGCCGTGTCGGCGATGCGGGTCCGCTGCGACGCGGTGCTCGACACCACCGTCGTCATTCCGATGGTGGGTTGGGTGGACACCGTTCCCGCGAAACGATTGGTCATCGTCGGCGTCCCGGTGCTCGCCATTCACGAGGGAGACAAAATCATCGGGCTGCGCGTTGCGTCCGCCGGGCTCCAGACCAACGATTCCATCGCGGTAGGCACCAGCATCGCGCGATTCAAGGGGAAGCAGGGCATCCGGGTGACGCAGTCGAGCCATTCTCTCGCACCGTTGTTGCAGGACCGCGCGCATTGCGGCATGACGTTCGAGCTGTCGGGCTGGGGATCGCCCTTGCCCGCCACGGAGGATGAGCCGCCAGTCAGTAGCTCCGGTCTGGCGCCGTGGCCGGAGTCCATTGTCGTGAGCGCCATCGTCGTTTCGGGATGCAAGGATCGCTCGAACAACCCCGCGGTAGACAGCGCTTTTGACGCGGTGGAAGATTCCGCGAGCAATCCGGACACACTGGCGCTGCAGCCGTTGCCGACGCCGACGCTCACACCGCAGACCGGCGTAACGCCGGCACGGCCAACTACGCCCGCACCGATCGCCATAGCACCATCGGTTGTTCCCACGCCGTCGCGGCGCGGCGACACCACCGCGATCACGGCGACGGCCAGCGAGTTGGCGGAATTGCGTCGCCAGCTCGACGTCCCCGTGCAGGGACTCGCACGCACGAAGCTGCGGGACACATACGCCGAAGCGCGCGGTACGCGCGTGCACGAGGCGCTGGACATTCTCGCGCCGCGCGGAACGCCTGTGGTCGCCGCGACCGACGGCAAGTTGCTCAAGCTCTTCAATAGCAAGTCGGGTGGACTCATGGTGTACGCCTCCGACGCCGCCGATCGCTTCGTCCTGCTGTATGGGCATCTGGACCGATACGCCGACGGCGTGCGCGAAGGGATGCCCCTCAAACGCGGCCAGGTCATTGGCTACGTCGGCTCCACAGGCAACGCGCCTATCGGCACACCCCATCTGCACTTCGGCATCCACCGCGGCAGGCCGTCCCAATCATGGTGGCGCGGAACGCCGGTGAACCCGTTCACGCTGCTCGCTCCCTAGAGTCCTGCAGTGACGCGATAGCTTTGGAGCCATGGACGCTGCAGAAGCCGTGGCGATTCGCGAGCGCATGGGTCTCACTCGCGAGTCGCTCGCCGCGGAGTTGGGGGTAACACCTGACGTCATCGCGGCCTGGGAGTCCGGTCGCATGCAAATGTCCAAGCGCATCGGGCGAGAGCTCCAGTGGCGACAGGCCGCGCTGGACCGTGAAGCAGCACTGATGGCGAGCGGTCTGGCCGAATGCACCTGGATGAACGCGTGGGAAAACGAAACCCCTCCCGCGTCATTGAAGGCGCAGAGCGCATATCTGGAGCGTGGCATCCAACATTCCAAGTCGTGCCCGGTCTGCATGGCGCGCGACAAGTACCTGGCCGACAACTTTCCACCCATGCCGCCGCGACCGATGCCGTTCTGGATCGAGGCGTTCGGCAAGGTTGGCGATCGCGTCGCAAGACTTCCCAGATGGGCGCAACCCGGCGCGTGGATGGGCATGGCGTTCGGCGCGTACACATTCGTTCAGCTGATGTTTCGCATCCCCGGATCCGGTTCTGGGTGGGAGAAATGGATCATCGCCGCGGGTAGCATGGTCATGAGCATTGCCCTCGGCGCCGCAATCGGCCTCGCCTACGGCGGCATTCGAGAGTGGTGGAAGCGGTAGCATGGTGAATTTTGTCGGCTACGGCGCTGCGTTTGGGGTGATCGCCGGGCTTCCGCCAACCCCGTAGAACACTCGGCGCATTGCCACACGCCGCTGTGTGCCGCACTTTGGCGGCTATGCCGGCACTCAGTTACGGTCGCAAAGCGGTGGTGTGGGGACTCGCGCTCGGCTTGGTGTTCCTTGCCGCCGGTACCGCGATAGTTCGGCAGGCGTCGAGCGCTTTGGGCTTCACCAAGTCTCCACCACAGGTCAGCCACGAGATCGTCATC
>JANNJV010000361.1:0-3120 GCA_031395945.1 Gemmatimonadota bacterium
GGCGTCCCCGTGCGCCTGGGCGGTCTGGTAAAACCCGGCTCGGTGGTTTGGGATGCAAAAGCGCTCGATTTGCGCTTCACAGTCACCGACGGCGCACGCGAGATGCAGGTGCACTCGACCGGCGCTCCGCCGCAGATGTTCCGCGACGGCATGGGCGTCATCGTCGAAGGACGCGTCGGCGAGGGCGGCGTGTTTCAGGCGACAAATCTGATGACAAAGCACTCGAACGAATACCATCCGCCGAAACCCGGTGAAGAAGCGCACGAGAAGTACAAGACGCTCATCAGGCAGTCAGCCCCGTGATCGGCCTCCTCGCACACAATGCGTTGCTGGTTTCGTTGGCCACGGTAGCGCTCGGAATGTTCGTCGCGCCCGTAGCGATCCGCACTGGTCGGCGGGAGTGGCTCCAACTGGCCTACGGCGCGGTGTACACAAACTTTCTGCTCGTGAGCTTCGCGACGGCGTTGATGGTCGTGGCGCTCGTGACGCACGACTTTTCGGTGTCGTACGTGGCGGCGGTGGGCAGTCGCTCCACGCCGCTGCTCTTTACGATCATCTCGCTGTGGGGCGCACTCGAAGGCTCGATTCTCTTCTGGGCCTGGGTGCTGGCGCTGTACGCGGCCGCGGTTGTCTGGCTGCATCGGCGCCGACCCGGAAACCTCGTTCCGTACGCGGCGATGACACTGCTCGCCGTCGCGACATTCTTCGCGGTTCTCCTCGTGGGCCCGGCCAATCCGTTCCTGCCGGTATCGCCCGTGCCGGCGGACGGCCCCGGGCCGAACACGTTGCTGCAGAATCACATCCTGATGGCGGTTCACCCGCCGCTGCTGTACCTCGGTTACGTCGGCATGTCGGTCCCCTTCGCATTCGCCGTGGGCGCCATCGTCTCCGACGAGGCGACGTCGAACGACTGGGCTCTCCTCTCTCGGCGTTGGATGCTGGCGTCGTGGGGGTTTCTCTCCGCCGCGATCATCGCGGGCATGTGGTGGTCGTACGAGGTGCTGGGCTGGGGTGGCTACTGGGCGTGGGATCCGGTGGAGAACGCGTCGTTTCTTCCGTGGCTCACGGCCACCGCCTATCTGCACTCCGTGATGGTGCAGGAACGGCGAAACATGCTGCGGCTGTGGACGTTGAACCTGTGCGTCGCGACGTTCGTGCTGACCATTCTCGGCACGTTCCTGACGCGGTCCGGAATCCTGTCCTCGGTCCACGCGTTCACGACGGGCGCCATCGGTTACTACTTCCTCGCGTTCATCGCGATCGTGCTCGTGGCGACGGCGGTGCTGGTGGCAGGCCACTCGGAGCGCATTCACACCAAGGGCAAGCTGGGCGGCGCCGCATCGCGGGAGACGGTGTTCCTGTTGAACAACCTGTTCCTGACCGCTGTAATGCTGACGGTGCTCGTCGGGACGCTCTATCCGCTCGTCGCCGAAGCGGTGCGCGGCGTCAAAGTCAGCGTCGGTGAGCCGTTCTTCAATCGAATGGCCGTGCCAGCAATGGTGGCGTTGATTTTCCTCATGGGCGTGGGGCCGTCGCTGCCCTGGGGCAGCACCGACTGGGCCGACGCGCGCAAGCGGCTGTTTCCGCCCACCATAGCAGCGGTGATCCTGGGAGCGATTGCGGTGTTCGCCGGCGCCCGGGAGATCTACGCCATTCTCGCGTTTGCGTTCGTCGGGTACGCGGCCATGGGCAATCTGCGAGAGTACTGGATTGGTATGCGCGCGCGACATCACGCGCATGGCGAAGGCTGGGGTACGGCGCTCGTGCGCCTCATTCGCGGCAATCGCCGCCGCTACGGCGGATACGTGGCGCACATCGGCGCGCTATTCGTCGCGCTGGGCATCGCGGCGTCCTCCACGTTTCGCAGCGAACGTGAGGCAACGCTCTTGCCGGGCGAGACGCTCACCGTCGCCGGGCACACCGTGCGGCTGAAGAACGTTTGGGGCCGCGAGGAGCCGCAGCGATCCGTGATCGGCGCCACACTGGACGTGCTGGGCAAGGACAGCAGGGTGGTCGGGACCATCCAGCCGCGAATGAACTACTACCGCGTGTCCGACCAACCGGTGCCAACGCCCGACGTGCGCAGCGGCCTGCGGGGCGATCTCTACGCCAATCTCATGGCCTTCGAACCCAACGGCGCCAACGCGACGGTAAAGGTAATCGTCGAACCGCTCGTGCCGTGGATATGGTTCGGCGGCTTTGTCATGGTGGTTGGTGCCGTCATCGGCATGTTCCATGGTGGGCGCCGAAGTCGCGCGACGCCGGCGCCGGCGGCGAGTGTTGGCGTTGCAGCGCCAGAACCGGAGGTGGCGGGGGTGGACGCGTGAACTGGAAGCGCGCCATCATCGCGACGTTCGGCTCGGTGCCGATCATCGCCCTGTTTGCATTCGGGTTTACTCGCAATCCCGGCGAGATACCGTCGCCGCTTCCTGGAAACCCCGCGCCCGCGTTCAAGCTCGCGATCTTCGCGCCCGGCGAAGCCCCGTTGGCCCGTCCACTGGGTGACAGCATTCGTCTTGGCGATCTCGCGGGCAAAGTGGTCGTCCTGAATTTCTGGGCGTCGTGGTGCCTGGCGTGCCGCGACGAACACGTTGCGCTCAGCGAGACGGCGCGGCAGTACGCCGGCCAGCAGGCGCAGTTCATTGGGGTGCTCTACAATGATCGTCCCGCCGCGGGCCTGCGCTGGATTGCCCAGATGGGAGGCCAGAGCTATCCGTCTGTGACCGACAATGACTCGCGGACGGCCATCGACTACGGACTGTACGGGGTGCCCGAGACGTTCATCGTCGACACGAAGGGACGCATCGCGTACAAGCACCTGGGCCCCATTTCGGAGCGGGTGCTGCGTCAGTGGATCGATTCCCTGCTACTGGAGACGACGGCCACCAACATGATCCCGCGCGACTCTGCCCGGTGAGATTCCTTGAACTGCCGGTCATGGCCGTTGTGGCTGTTGCGCTCTGCGTTGCAGGTCCCGCGCGCCCACAAGACGTCACGCCACGTGCACGTCCCTCTGCACCGGCGACGACCGCCGATTCCGCGCTCGATGCCCAAACGGCGGCCGTGGCGGCAACGCTCCGTTGCCCCGTTTGCCAGGGCGAATCCATTCAGGACTCGCCG
>JANNJV010000370.1:0-6666 GCA_031395945.1 Gemmatimonadota bacterium
GCGGGGAAAGGCATTTCGGTCGAGGACGCCGCCGGAGGAACCAAGTGGAAGGTGGTTCGTCCATCCGTCCCGAGCTAACTTCGCCAGCCACCATACCTTGACACGATTTTTAGGGCTGGCTATCCTACGAGTCTCGCAAAAATGACCTACTGTCGCTGACGTAGCTCAGATGGCAGAGCAGCCGCCTTGTAAGCGGCAGGTCGTGGGTTCGATTCCCACCGTCAGCTCTGGCGTCAGACTTTGTCGTGTGGCGTGGGGCATTTTCGTGAGCGGCACGCCGGGGGCGCGTGCTTGTGACACCGGTGGGGTACCCAAGTGGCCAAAGGGAGCAGACTGTAAATCTGCCGGCTCACGCCTTCGAAGGTTCGAATCCTTCCCCCACCATTCGAGGGGCGTGCGGATAAGAGACGGAGCCGGCTGAACAAAGGCACACAGATTCTTGCGGGAGTAGCTCAGCTGGTAGAGCGCAAGCCTTCCAAGCTTGATGTCGCGGGTTCGAGCCCCGTCTCCCGCTCTCGGCAACCGGCTGAACAAAAATTGTTGCTCGTGTAGCTCAGTTGGTAGAGCACACCCTTGGTAAGGGTGAGGTCACCGGTTCAATCCCGGTCGCGAGCTCTGGAAGGAAAAAACGCTGTGTGCTGTGGGCTCGGGGCTGTGACCCGGAGTTCAAAGCCCAGAGCCCAAAGCCCAAGCATCAATGCCAAGAGATAAAATCATTCTCGCCTGCAACGAGTGTAAGAACCGGAACTATTTCACCACGAAGAACAAGCGCACGCATCCCGAGCGCGTGGAGTGGAAGAAGTACTGCCCGCGTTGCAACAAGCATCAGACGCACAAGGAAACCAAGTAGATGGCTGAAGCCGTTGCGGTCGGCCGCTGGAAGGGCTTTGTCACGTTTGTCCAGGAATCGTATCACGAGATTCGGCACAAGACGACGTGGCCGGACTTCGCGCAGGTGCGTCAGGCGTCCATCGCCATCGTCATCTTCGTCCTGATTCTTGGTCTGGTGATCACGATTCTCGACACGGTGTTGGGGCTCGTGCTCTTGCGCGGCATTCAGGCGTTGTTCCGCTGATGCTGATGCTCGAGCACCGCTGGTACGCGATCCAGACGACCGCGGGTCACGAGAACAAGGTGCGTTCTCTGATCCAGCGGAAGATCGAGCAGGACGCGCGTCCGCAGCCCGATCGGCCCATCCGGCAGGCGCTCGTGCCGACGCAGGAAGTGGTGGAAATCAAGAACGGCAAGAAAGTGAACGTGGAACGGAAGCTCTACCCGGGTTACGTGCTGGTCGAGATGTCGATGAATCAGGAAACGATTCACACCATCAACTCGATCCAGGGCGTCATCAAGTTCGTCGGGCAAGAGCGACTGCCGCAGCCCCTGCGGCCGGAAGAAGTCAACCGGCTCCTCGGCATCACGGATGAGAAGGAACAGGAAGCGCCGCGTGAGGAGATTCCATTCCTCATCGGGCAGGCAGTGGCTATCACGGAAGGACCGTTCACGGATTTCAATGGAACGGTCGAGGAAGTGATGGCGGACAAGGGCAAGGTCCGGGTGTCGGTGTCGCTGTTCGGACGGCCCACGTCGGTGGAGTTGGATTACCTGCAACTGAAAGCGTACTGAAAAAGCCCGACGTCGACCACCACATCGACGCTAAAGACTGCGTGGAAGTTCGCGGCGACTGGCGCCGCATACGAACAGGAGAGTGAATGGCCAAGAAAGTCACCGGATTTGTGAAGCTGCAGATCCCGGCGGGACAGGCAACCCCGGCGCCCCCGGTGGGTACGGCGCTCGGTCCGCAGGGGATCAACATCATGGCGTTCGTGAAGGAGTTCAATTCACGCACCCAGAACCAGCCGGGCATGATCCTGCCCGTCGAAGTGACGATTTTTTCGGACAAGTCCTTCACCTTCATCCTCAAGACGCCGCCCGCGGCGATTCTCTTGAAGAAGGAAGCCGGCATCGAGAAAGGGTCCGGCCAGCCGAACCGCAACAAGGTCGGCAAGGTGACGAAGGCGCAGATCCGCAAGATCGCCGAGATCAAGATGCCTGACCTCAATTGCGATTCGATCGAGTCGGCGATGGCAATGGTGGCCGGCGCGGCCCGTTCGATGGGTCTGGAGGTCGTGGACTGATGCCGAACCAATTGCACGGGAAAAAGTATCGCACCGCCGAGAAAAATCGCGACGTCGCCGCGATGTATTTGCCGAAGGCGGCGCTGGAGATCGTCAAGAAGTCCGCGTTCGCGAAGTTCGACGAGACCGTGGAGGTCGCCGTCCGTCTGGGCGTCGATCCCAAGCATGCCGATCAGGTGGTGCGCGGCACTGTCGTACTCCCGGCCGGAACCGGAAAGACCGTTCGCGTGCTCGTCATTGCGACTGGCGACAAGGCGAAAGACGCCGAGGCCGCCGGCGCCGATTTCGTGGGCGCGGATGACATGGTCGCGAAGATCAAGGACGGATGGCTCGACTTCGACGTCCTCATCGCGACACCGGATCAGATGGGAAAGCTGGGCCAGCTGGGCCGCGTGCTCGGTCCTCGTGGGTTGATGCCGAATCCGAAGGCGGGCACGGTCACGATGGATGTGACGCGCGCGATCCGGGAGACGAAGGCTGGAAAGATCGAGTTCCGCGTGGACAAGGCCGGCAACGTCCAGGTGCCGATCGGGAAGGTCTCGTTTCCGATCGAGTCACTGGAAACGAATTTCACAGCGTTCATGGATCAGATCGTTCGCTCCAAGCCCGCGTCGTCGAAGGGCGTGTACGTCAGAAACGTATCCGTCTCGAGCACAATGGGCCCCGGCGTCAAGGTCGATCCCAACCAATACCGGTAACGAGCGATGAAGAGACCAGAGAAGGAAAAGCTCGTCGCCGAGCTGAAAGCGAAGCTCAATGGAGCTAACGCGCTCTACTACACGGACTTCACGGGTCTCAACGTGAAGCGGATGACGGAACTGCGCCGCCGGCTCCGCAAGGCGAACGTGGAATACGTCGTCATCAAGAACACCCTCGCGCTGCGCGCCGTCAACGAGTCAGGACTCGTGGCGACGCGGCTCAAGGGACAAACGGGACTCGTCATCGCGAAGGATGCGGTGGCGGCGGCGAAGGTCCTCGCGGATTTCGCCAAGGAGAACGACCAGCGTCCCGCGGTGAAGGGTGGCTTGCTCGAGGGCAAGTCGCTCGACGTCGCGCAGGTGAAGAAGTTGGCGACGATGCCGTCGCGCGAGCAGATGCTCGCCGAGCTCGGTGCAGGCTTGCAGGCCCCGATGGCCGCCTTTGTCGGCGCGCTCAGCGGGTTGTTCTACATGTTCGCGGGCGCGCTGGAAGGTCTGAAGCAGAAGCGCGAGAACGCATAACGAATCCCAGGCAGTTTCAACCGGTTTAACAATCCCCAGGTTTGCCTGGGATCATGAGGAGAAAAGGACACATGCCTACGACATCTTTGAGCAACGAAGAGATCCTCGAAGCGATCGGCAACAAGAGCGTCTTCGAGCTCGCTGAGCTCATCGAAGCTTTCAAGAGCAAGTTCAACGTGACCATCGCCGCGGCGCCGGTCGGCGGTGCGCCGGCCGCGGGTGGCGCTGGTGCGGCCGCCGCGCCGGCCGCGGAAGTACAGAACGAATTCGGCGTCGTCATCAAGGAAGCCGGCGCGGAGAAGATTGAGGTGATCAAGGTAGTCCGCGAGCTGACAGGTCTCGGGCTGAAGGAAGCCAAGGACCTGGTGGATGGCGCGCCGCAGACCGTCAAGACCGGCATCAACAAGGACGAAGCCGCGGCCGTCAAGGCCAAGCTGGAAGAGCAGGGCGCCGTCGTCGAAGTGAAGTGATGCTGATGCTTTGGGCTGTGGGCTGTGGGTGAAAACGCCCAGAGCCCAGAGCCCAAAGCCTACAGCGTCACCTTCATCTTCGCCGACAAAATGATCCAACTCCGCACAACAATTCCGTCAGTTCACGAGCGCTCCTCCGACTCAAGTTCGAGCGGGGGCCTGCTCGTTTTTTCGCCTGCCGGCTTCACCCGGGTGAGACATGCCTGAAACGATTACGTCCATTTCCTTCGCGAAGCTCGAGCCCAAGAAGGACATGCCGCATTTGCTCGACATCCAGACGCGAGCGTTCGAAGCGCTCCTCCAGACGGATGCCGCGGCGGCCGAACGCGAGGACATCGGCCTCGAGCGGGTCTTCAAGGACCTGTTTCCGATTGCCGACGTCCACGAGAACTTCTCGCTGGAGTTCGTGCGCTATTCCCTGGGCGAGCCGAAGTACTCCGTCGAGGAGTGCATCGAGCGCGACATGACCTATTCCGCGCCGCTCAAGGCCACGCTCCAACTCGTGATCAACGAGGTGGTCGGCGAAGTGAAGCGGCCGCGCAACATCATCGAGAAAGAGGTCTATCTCGGTGAGCTGCCGCTGCTCACGCCGCTCGGCACGTTCGTCATCAACGGCGCCGAGCGCGTCATCGTCAGCCAGCTGCACCGGTCGCCCGGCGTCGTCTTCGAAGAAGCGACGCACCCGAACGGCCAGCGACTCATCTCCGCGCGGATCATTCCGTTCCGGGGATCGTGGGTCGAGTTCACCGTGGACATTCATGACGTCATTTATGTCCACATCGACAAGAAGAAGAAATTCCCGGCCACCGCGCTCCTCCGCGCCTTCGGCTATGGATCGAACTCGGACATCCTCCGCCTGTTCTTCGGCGTACGCGAGCTGGATCTCACCAAGAAACGCGAGAGCCGCATCGACGTGCGTGAGGTCATCGGCGCGATCATCGCCGAGGACATCGAGCTGCCCGGCGAAGCCACGCCGGCCGACGCCCCCAAGCTGCGCACCAAGAAGCTGCGCGCCGAGCGCGAGCGCGCCGAAAACATCATGCTCGTCAAGGAAGGCGACGAGCTGACGGAAGAGGTGTTCAACCGCCTCCGCCGCCAGGACATCGACAAGATCAAGGTCTTCGCGTCCTACCAGACCGTGGACCTTCGCGACGAAGTCGACGCGATCGAGCGCGGCGAGCGCCCGGTGCGCCGCCAGCTCGCCGTAGACGTCGTGGATCCCGACAGCGGCGAAGTGATTGCCGAGACCGGCCAGGCGCTCAACGACACGGTGATCAAGCGCATCCGCAAGGCCGGAGTGCTCCGCGTCCAGGTCTTCGTGACCTCGGGCCGCGCCGAGTCCACGCTCATCAAGAACACCATCGCGAAGGACCCGACCAAGACGATCATCGAGAAGGACAAGGAGTCGGGCACCCAGAAGGAGCGCAGCGTCACCCGCGAGGAAGGCGAGAAGTTCGCGCTGTCGCAGATCTATTCGCTGCTGCGTCCCGGCGACGCCCCCGATCTTGATACGGCGCGCCTGGCGCTCGAGCGATTGTTCTTCAGCCCCAAGCGCTATGACCTCGGCCGCGTCGGCCGGTACAAGATCAATCAGCGCCTGGCCCTGACGACGCCCGCCAGCACCACCGTGCTCACGAAGGAGGATTTCATCGCCATCCTTCGCTACCTCGTCGAGTTGCACGAGGGGCGCGGGCACGTGGATGACATCGACCATCTGGGCAACCGCCGCATCCGGTCGGTCGGCGAACTGATCGCGAACCAGTTCAGCGTCGGTCTGTCACGCATGGCGCGCTTGGTCAAAGAAAGAATGTCCATCAACACAGACCCGGAAAAAATTTCGCTCGACGATCTCGTCAATGCACGAACCGTCTCCGCAGTGATCCAGGCGTTCTTCGGATCGTCGCAGCTGTCGCAGTTCATGGATCAGACGAACCCGCTCGCGGAGCTGACGCACAAACGTCGCCTCTCCGCGCTGGGACCGGGCGGCCTCACGCGCGAGCGCGCCGGATTCGAAGTTCGCGACGTGCACTACAGCCAGTATGGCCGCATGTGCCCGATCGAGACGCCCGAAGGTCCGAACATTGGTCTGATCACGTCGCTTGCTTGTTATGCGAGAGTCAACGATCTCGGATTTGTAGAGACGCCGTACCTCATCGTGAAGAACGGCAAGATCACCGGCGACGTGGATTGGCTGGACGCGAACAAGGAAGAGGACGTCACCATCGCCCAGGCCAATGCCCGGCTGACGGAAGACGGCAGCTTCGCGGAAGAGCTGGTGCTTTGCCGCCAGCGCGGTGACGTCCCGCTGCTGCCCCCGGACCGCATCGACTACATGGATGTGGCGCCGGAACAGCTCGTGTCCATCGCGGCGGCGCTGATTCCATTCCTCGAGCACGATGACGCCAACCGCGCGCTCATGGGCTCGAACATGCAACGCCAGGCGGTTCCGTTACTCAACCCCAAGACGCCGCTGGTGGGGACGGGTCTCGAGGATAAGGTGGCTCGCGATTCCGGCGCCGTCGTCATCGCCAAACGTGCCGGCGTCGTCACACGCGTGACCGCCGACGAGATCATCGTCGACGCGGGTCCGGCGGAGCGCAAGAAGGACGAGGACCGTCCGCTGGCGCGCCTTACGCAGCACGATCGCTACCGCATCAAGAAGTACTGGCGCACCAACCAGGACACCGCCATCAACCAGCGGCCCCTGGTCAAGCTGGGACAGAAGGTGAAAGCCGGCGACATCCTCGCGGACGGCGCGTCGGCACCCATGCCGGCGACCTGATCAGCGAGGTTTGCCTGGCCATCGAGATGGGCTGCGAGCCGGCTGACATCGGCAAG
>JANNJV010000375.1:0-3244 GCA_031395945.1 Gemmatimonadota bacterium
CGGACGTTTCACCTTTACGATCGCTCCAGGCGCCACTGGATTGGGAGTGTCGCATGCGAGGAATGCGGGCGACACATCTATGCGTACCGTCCCTGACGCTCCCGCCGCCCATCACGACGCGGCGACCATGCCCAGCGGTCCCGGGTTCGACGCAGAGTCGCCAGCGTACGTCGCGGTGCGTTGGGCGACGTTCACGGCATTGCTTGCAATATTGGGCGTCGTTGCGTTTCGCTTCGTCGTTCTGCCGCTCGTGCGCGTGCGCGCGCCTGCCGATCGCTCAAGCGCGCTCACACAACTCGCGCTGCCGCGCGGCGCCGCGCTCGGCGCGACGGCCGCAGGCATTCTCGGGCTGTCCGCGCTCGCACGTCTTTTCGCCCAATCATACGCTTTGCATGGAGCGGGCGACGTCTTGAGCCTCTCGCTCATTCGGGGCATGCTTCTGCAAACGGTCTGGGGATGGGCGTGGCTCGCGCAGGCGCTGGGCGCGGCCATCGCCTTCATGGCGTTCATTCGCGCACGGCGAGGTAATGCTGGTGCGTGGATCGTCGCCGCGGCTGCGGCGGGTGCGCTCGCCTTCACCCTCGCGCTCTCAGGTCACGCCGTGGCAGTGCAGCGGTGGGCGCCGATGGCAATCGCTGCGGATGGACTGCATGTGCTCGGCGCAGGGGGGTGGCTTGGTAGTCTGCTCGCCATCCTCGTCGTCGGAATTCCCGCGGCGATGTCGCTGCCGCAGTCCGAGCGTGGGCCAGCGGTGGCCGACGTCGTGAACGCGTTTTCTCCAACCGCCCTGGTGTTCGCGGGGATGGCGGCGCTTACTGGCGTGTTCGCGGCATGGCTGCACCTGGGCGCCATCCCCGCGCTCTGGACGAGCGCATATGGGCGCACGTTGCTGCTGAAACTTGGAGTGCTCTCCATCGTGGCACTCACGGGCGCGTACAATTGGCGCCGCGTCCGACCGGCACTTGGAGAGATGGCTGGAGCCGCACGGCTGCGAAAATCCGCCACCCTCGAGTTGGCCGTTGGAGTCATCGTCATCGCGATTACCGCAGTGCTCGTCGCCACCCCACCGCCGCTCGACGCGGCGGCGATCACTCACTAACCGGAGACGTCGAAATGTCCCGCTCGTCCATCATGCGGTCGATCGCGGCAGGGAGCGTGGTCGTCGCGCTGCTCGTGTTCGCTCGCATCGCCGATGCCCACGATTTCTGGCTGGTGCCCGACGCGTTTCAGATTGCCGACGGCTCGGCGCTCGAAGTTCGCGGTCAGACCAGCAGCAAGTTTCCAACAAGTGAATCAGCGGTGACGCCCGACCGTGTGACGGAAGCGCGCGTCCTCAGCGGGTGGGATGACGTACGCGTCGTGGACGTTTCAACGTCAGGGACGTCACTCCTGTTGCGGCACCATCCTAGCGGCGCTGGCCAACGAGTCGTCGCGGTATCGCTCGCTCCCAGGTCGGTGCGCGCGTCAGGGCCCGGCTTCAAGCGCTACATGGAGTTGGAAGGAGCAGCCGCGCTGGCCGCGCGATATGAGCACGAAGGGATTCTTCCCAAGGCCGACAGCATCACACGCCGATACGACAAGTACGCGAAGACGCTGGTGCAAGTCGGGACCGCTGGGCCCCGCGCCTTTTCACGCCTCGTCGGACATCTAGTGGAGTTCGTTCCACTGCGCGATCCGGCCACGCTGCTCGCCGGCGACACGCTTCCAGTGCGGCTGCTCTACAAAGGCCAGCCGCTGGGCGCGATGCATCTGCATGCGGGCATCGCGGCGGGCGCGGCAGCGCCGAGGGATTTCTCGATCGAGACCGATAGGCTGGGAGTAGCGCGCATTCCGCTCGATCGCGCGGGACTATGGAATGTCCGCACGCTGCACATCGTGCCCGCTGAGCGGGGCAGCGGGGCGGACTGGGATTCTCACTTTGCGACCATTGTGTTTGCTGTTGGCGGCGGAGCTTCCCCAAATCCAGACTCCGCGGCGGTGACGGAGATCATTTCGCGCTATCACGCTGCGCTTGCGCGCGGCGACAGCGCTGCGGCATTGCAGCTCCTGGCGCCGGATGCGGTCATTCTCGAGAGCGGCGGGGCCGAGACGCGCGATGAGTACCGCTCGCATCACCTTCCCGCTGATATCGCCTTCGCGGCCGCCGTTCCGCTGAAGCGCAGCATCACGCGTGTCACGGTGCGCGGGGACATGGCGTGGGTGGCGTCCACGAGCACGAGCCAGGGCGAGTTTCGGGGCCGCGCGGTGAATTCGGCGGGCGCCGAGCTCATGGTGCTGACCCGCACATCCGATGGATGGCGCATCAGCGCTATCCATTGGTCGTCGCGCACGCGGCGCCAGTAGGGCGAATCCTCACCCGACCACTCGAGTGAGCCAACCGCACGAGCATCACGGCCATCCCTCGCACAAAGGCAGTGCGAGCGACCGCCCCAATCATGCCGATGCCGGGCGCGTGAAAGACGTGCCACCTGACAAGCATGCCGCGCATGCGGGCCATGGTGGGGACAGACACGCCGGCCACAGCGTCGCGATGTTCCGCGACAGGTTCTGGGTCACGCTCGCTCTCACGATTCCGACGCTGGTCTGGGGCCACATGCTGCCGCGCGCCTTTGCCTACTCGACGCCGCATTTTCCGGGTTCGATGTGGATCCCGCCGGTGTTCGGCGCACTGGCGCGCGCCAGCAGGTCGCCGCATTGCGCCAACGCCTCCTGCGACTGCGGGCCCATCCGCGCATCCTCAACCGTCTCCACGCCCGGCTCCAGCTGAATCCGCGCGCCTACGCCGGGACCTGGCGCCAGGCCGCGCGTCCTGCAGAAGCCGTCGTAGCGAAGTTCGTTGCCATCCCCCGCGGCCGAAGGCCGCGCCCCCCCGGGGCCGTCAGGCCCGGCCCCCTCGCGAGCGTGAGCGAGCGCCCCAGAGCGCCTTCCTATCTCCGCCCTCGAACAGCTGCAGCCGTAGACACGAACGGCGCGTGTGAGCCGAGTGAGCGCCTCCGCATACCGTGACGGGTGGTCGCTCTGCCGCCCACCGCAGGCGCCACCGCGAAAGGCCGACAGCGACGGCCTGTCGGGTACGAAACCGAGCCATTCGAGATCGTCGAGGATGCTCGCCTCGAACTCCGGGCGGCACCGCTGGCGGTCGTGGTCCTCCATCCGCAGATACACCTGGCCGCCCACCCGACGCGCCCAGCCCCAGACGTACAGGGCATTCAGCAGATGACCCAGGTGCAGGTGGCCGGTGGGG
>JANNJV010000420.1:0-9923 GCA_031395945.1 Gemmatimonadota bacterium
GTGCCGGGGTACTGAAAGATCCTCGCCATGGGCAGGGTCCGGGTAAAGACCCTGCGGAAGGCGGGGCTGGCGGCGTCCTCGCCGTTGTAGTTCATCACCAGGACATTGTCGATCCAGAACTGGACGATGCCGTCTCCCACGTCCTTGGCGCTCTCCTTCTTGATCCGCAGCGTCATGCGGTGCCAGGCATTGTCCGTAATCAGATTGGGGGCCTTGGTCGCTGCCGCGAGGTGCTGCATGGCCACCTGCTGCTGCCCGCTGCAACTGGCGGGCTGCGTGGCGCCGGCATCCGCCTCCTGGAACAGGATCCAGAGCGAAAACGCGGGGGGTGGGGTGAAGATCCCCGGGCACTCTGGCGCCGTGGCCCCGGCTTCGCCGAAGGTGAACTTGCCGCCCGCCACGCTGGGATCACGGAACAAGACCATTTCCTTATTGCCGCCCCCGCGTGGGCAGTCCGCGAAGTTGTCCCAGCGGAACTTGAACCCCGGGCTGAGCGTGTGCCATTGGAACACCCAGTCCCGATCGACGGGCTGATTGGCGGGGACTTGGCGCTCGATGAGGACGGCTGAGTCGTTGTTCCCCAGGCACCCGCCAGTGAAATCAGCCCGAAAGGACTTGGTGCCGGCCAACGCCACCGCCGCATCAAGATTCACCGAGCCGCCGATCTCCCGCGTCGCATACGCGTTTCGCAGGGCCGTCGTGGAGACGTAGCTCTCAAAGTCTTCGAAATACATGCTGGTATCGACGCCCACCGTGAACGTGGGTTCCGCGGTGGAGGAAGACTGGGCGCTCACCGTGAATGAGATCGACGCCGCCGGCGTGAGTATGCCGGAACTAAAGGTCAGCGTGTGCGGTCCGGTACCGGTGACGATGAGGTTCGAGAAGTTTGCCGAACCGTTCACTGCGCTCACCGTAGTGGTCCCCGAGAGTGTTCCAGACCCGCTCGAAAGTGATGCGGTGATTGCCGCCGTGGATCCCAAGACGACGCTGTTGCTCGCATCCTGGACTTGCACCGTCGGTGGCGGCGTCAAGACCTGTCCCGAAACTGCGCCGGACGGCTGCGTCGCTACGAAGAGTTGCGTCGGTTGCCCCACGACCGTGAAATTGCTCGAGGTGGCCGGCGTAAGGGTGCCGGATGTGAATGTGAGCGTGTGCGGTCCGGTCCCGGTGACAATGAGGTTCGAGAATGTTGCCGCACCGTTCACCGCGCTCACCGTGGTGGTCCCCGAGAGTGTCCCGGGCCCATTCAGGATCGCCGCGATTGATACGGTGGATCCCAACACCAGGTTGTTGCTCGCGTCGCGGACTTGCACCGTGGGGGGGGTCGTGAAGACCTGTCCCGACACTGCGCCGGCCGGCTGCTGCGCAACGAAGAGCTGAGTCGGTAGCACGACGACCGTGAAACTGTTCGAGATTGCAGGCGTGAGTATGCCGGACGTAAAGGTGAGCGTGTGCGGTCCGGTCCCGGTGACAATGAGGTTCGAGAATGTTGCCGCACCGTTCACGGCGCTCACCGTGGTTGTCCCCGCGAGTGTCGCCCCGCTCGAAATTGCCGCGGTGATCGACGCGGTGGCTCCCAGCACGACGCTGCTGCTAGCATCGTGGACTTGCACCGTGACGGGCGGTAAAGCCTGTCCGGAAATCGCGCTCGATGGCTGCGTCGCAAGGAAGAGCTTGGTCGGTGGCAAAACAACCGTGAATCCGCTCGAGGTGTCCGGCGCGAGCACGCCGGACGTGAACTCAACCGTGTGCGCGCCACTGCCCGTGACCGTCAAATTCGAGAACTTGGCCACTCCATTCACCGCTGGCACCGTGGAGGTTCCAGATAGAGTCCCAGTTCCACTCGCGATCGCGGCCGTAACCTGGTCTGTGGAACCAATCACGATGCTGCCGATGGCATCCCGAACGCTGACGACCGGTTGCGTGGCCAGGTTCGAGCCCGAGATCGCCCCCGCTGGCTGCAATTGAACCAACAGGGATGTAGGTACCTGTGATGCGACGGTGGCTATTGCGGTGGGCGGCGCCAAACGCGGTGCTTCGCTGTCGCATGACAGAGATACCGCGACACCAGCGAGGATCGTAAACAGGCCACGAGCAACTCTCATAGGTCTCCAATGCCAAATCCAGCCAAGCAGCGCGTGTCTCGGCCGTACGTCACAGCGACGCTTTTCGGTAGCAACACGCAACGCCGTTGTGATCTCGCGCACCTGCAGCGTCAGCTTTCCAGCCAGGGGAACCCGTGACAGGCCCAATATCAGGTCGCGACATGTCGCTTGCAAGCCGATTGTAATGGCGCCCAATCCGAACTCTGTCCTCCGTGCCTGGCGCGTTGTCACGGCGGATACGGGGCGACATGTTGCACGCAAATAGATGCAAACCCCTCCCATGCCAAACGCAGTGCAATCCACCGATAGCGGATCGGAACACCGCTATTCTGGCCACATAAGCGCCCTCGATGGTATTCGTGGTGTTGCGATCATCATCGTGCTTGTTCACAGTTCGTCCTTTGTTCTGGAACGCAGCGAGGCATTCCTGCCGAAGCTGGCGATCGCCATTGCCGCCACGGGCTGGATAGGCGTCCAGTTGTTCTTCGTTTTATCCGGATTCCTGATCACGGGGATCCTGCTGGATTGCCGCGGAACGCAGCGATTTTTTCGCACATTTTACATCCGCCGGACGCTGCGCATCTTCCCTCTCTATTACGCCTTCCTTGGCCTGACATTTCTTGTGGCGCCACTGGTCGCAGATCCATCCTGGATCGCCGTAGCGCGGACCAATCAATGGTGGTATTGGACCTACCTGTCGAACTGGGGCAACCCGCTCGGGCACGAGGTCCCCGGCCTCTCGCACTTCTGGTCTCTCGCAGTCGAAGAGCAGTTCTACCTGCTCTGGCCGCTGGTCATCTTTTTCCTCTCTCGATCGCGTCTGATCGCGTTGTGCGTCGGCATCATATTGGTGGCGCCGCTTGCGCGGCTGGTATTGCTCGCCGAAGGGCTGCCCGCGATGGCGGCGTATCAATTCACGATCGCGCGATGGGACGCGCTTGCGTTCGGGGCGATCCTCGCCGGTCTCGTGCGACAGCAGTCGGCCCCTGGCCTCGCCAGGCAGATGCAACTCGTCGGGGGGGCTGCAGCCGTATCCCTGGCCTTGCTCGTCGCAGTTGAGCATGGATTCCATGAGGATGACCCAAGCGTACAGGTTCTGGGGCAAACCTTCGTGGCCGCGATTTCCACCTGGCTCATTTTCATCAGCGTAGCGCCGGCTACCGATTCTTTGAAGCGTATTCGAAGCGGCATTTCGGCGGACTGGCTTAGGTTCTTTGGCAAGTACAGTTACGCCATCTACGTCTTTCATTTCCCCATCCATCGCATTGCGTCCAGCTATGTGGCGGCTGCCGTGAACGGTCCGGACACGAACTGGCGTCTTCTCAGACTCGCCGGGTATGTGGGCGTAGTTGGCGCGCTCTCGACCCTTGCCGCGGTGATCTCGTGGCGTGTGATCGAGAAGCCTTTCCTTGACTTGAAGGACCGCCTGGCGCCGCGGGATGTCGCGCTAAGCCGCGGCGCTGAGGAGAAAGTTGCCCGCATCGACCGGTGGTAACGCCGGAATTGAGCAACGTGTCGCAGCCGGCAGAAACTGCGGCTTCTTCGCCCGGCCCTCTAATGCACGCTGACGGTGCGCCGGGCTCGCGCGATGCCTACATCCCGCCCCTCGACGGGCTCCGTTGTCTTGCAGTCCTGATCGTCATCTGGCAGCACTCGAACCCGCTCGTCGAGTTTGGGAACGAAGGCGTTGGAGTCTACGGTGTCTGGCTGTTCTTCGTTCTCAGCGGCTTTCTCATCACCGGCATCTTGCTGCGCGAACGTGACCGCGTGCGTTCGGGGATGATGACACTTGGCGTGGGGCTGCGAACGTTCTACGTCCGCCGCTTCCTCCGGCTGTTTCCTGCCTACTACCTGCTGTTGTTTGTCCTGGCGATAACGGGATTGGTTCCGGGGTTCCGACAGGACTTTGTCTGGTACGTGACCTACATGTCGAATTGGCTGATGGCGGCGCGGGGTAGCTTTCCAGGTGGCACCGGACACCTGTGGTCACTCGCTGTCGAGGAGCAATTCTACCTGGTGTGGCCGCTGCTCATTCTGCTCGCGCCCGCCCGCCGACTGCCCTGGCTTTTCATCGGCGCTATTCTGATTGCGCTCATGAGTCGCGCCGTCATTCAGATGTTCTCCGGCATCGGCGTGATGGCGCCGACGTTCTCGAACTTCGATAGTCTGGCCTTGGGAGCCCTTCTGGCCTGGCATGAACATCAGCAACCAGGGCGGATCGCTGTGCGGAGACGCTTCCTTAGGCTCGCCCTGTATGCCGGGTGTCTATTGATCTTCGCAACCTTCTGTCTGAGCGTCGTGGCGCAGCGTGGGTGGCGCGTCTTGAACGTCACCGAGGCGCTGGGTGCTTCACTCGTGAGCGTTTGGCTTGTCAGCAGCGCCGCCTCGCAATCGAGTGCAGTTGGAAACAAACTGTTGTCGCTGGCGCCCATCGTGTATCTCGGCAAGATCAGCTACGGGCTTTACCTGTACCACCATGTCCTGATTTATGCTTTCAGACGATACGAAGGGTTGAGTTGGGTTGTAGATGCCATTGGGTCCAGCGAGGGCTTCGGATTCTTCGTTGTGATAACGTTAGCCTCGGTCGCGACGGCATCGCTTTCATGGTACGCGTTTGAACGACCCATCAACAGGCTCAAGCGATTCTTCCCTTACGCGTAGTCCATTGTCGGTTTCAAGCCGGCGCCGCCTTCCTTTGATTGGAGCGCTTTAGTGGACAGCCGCCCGCCGGATTCTCGCTGAGATGATCGCGCCGCGTCTGCCGGGACCGGCGCTGACACGCGTCGCCACCGCGATATGCCTCCTCGGCACCGCGGCCAGCGTCGTGCTGTTGGCCCTCGCGCTTTATCGGTTTCGGTTCGGGCTGTCTCACGGTGCGCTGTGGTGGTACGTCATTTCCGTCAGCGGAATCGTCATCACTCTACTCCTGGTCCGATCGTCGGCCACTACCCGAGTAATGGCGAGCGTGATTGGGGTGATCGTGGTGGCCACGCTCCTTGGCCTGGAGCTGGGCCTCGAGTTCATCGAGCGCTCGAAGTTCGTTCGGATGCAAGAGGCCGTGGAACGCCAGACTGGTGTCCCTTTCGATCGTCGGTCCATCCGACAGGTCGTTGGCGATCTCAGGTTACAAGGAACGCCGGCAGTCGCGTCGGTGGTACCCAAGGTCATTCTCCCGTACACCGACGGGCAGACCTCGCCAGAGAGCGAGTTCCGAGC
Organism: Gemmatimonadota bacterium; assembly: GCA_031395945.1. GTDB lineage: Bacteria > Gemmatimonadota > Gemmatimonadetes > Gemmatimonadales > Gemmatimonadaceae > DASPMP01. The sequence goes on from JANNJV010000420.1 coordinate 5,322, forward strand.
GGCATTCCTTCCCCTCGCAGGAGTATCGCGGCGTCCCACTGTGCAGCTCTGTGCGGAGGGGGGCCGCTATCCCATCTATCAGAGTGACGAGTACGGATTCCTCAACCCTCCCGGCACCTGGACCCGTTCTCCGAACCTGGTGACGCTAATTGGCGATTCGTTCACGCATGGCTACTGCGTGCCTTCCGACAGCAATGTCGCGGCCTACCTCCGCCTGACGTGGCCGCACGTCCTCAGTCTTGGCACGGGAGGCAGCGGGTCGCTGGCTGAGCTGGCGACCCTCACCGAGTACGCCGCTCCCATGGCTCCTCGCCTCGTTCTGTGGATGTACAGCGAGAACGACCTAGCCGATCTGGCGCTGGAGCAGAAGAATGTCACGCTGCGCAGTTACATGGAGAAGGGATTCTGCCAGGGATTGCGGCTTCGGCAGACCGAAATCGACTCGACGGTTTCAGGCTGGGTCGATCGGCTCTATGCGGCACGTGCCGAGCCGCCGTTGTGGGGCACGTACGGCTGGCGACGAACGGTTGTATTGGCAGCACTTCGCACTCTGCTCTTTGCGGGCAATTCAGGTCGCGCCGCGAATCCCTTGGACCAACTCCCGATGTTCAAGGGGACGCTGCGGGAAGCGAATGAGCGCGTGTCGGCCTGGGGAGGGCGGATGGTCTTTGTTTTTCTTCCAGCCTGGGAGCGCCTCTTTGATGCTGAGATCGCACGAGACGATCTGACGCGTCCGGCGGTATTAGACGCGGCCCGTGGGCTCGACATGCAAATCGTGGATCTGACACCGGTGTTCTCTGCCCACGCGAATCCTGCGGCACTGTACTCTCGCGGGAGTTCATCGCCCGGGCACTACAGCGCGCAGGGCTATTCGTTGGTGGCGAGGACAATCGCCAGCGCCGTGTCACCGCCAGCGACATCGGTCCAGCGCGCACCCGTGGACACGCACATCGCGCTCGGTCCGGATCGAAACGCATGCGGGACCGTTGTTGGCAAGAGATAAGCCCCGTCGAGTCTTGACGTGACGAGCTGCATTACGTGGCGCGTCGGGTCTGAGACAGGAATTTCCGAAGCGCGCGCCAGACGACGAGCGGGATTTCGTGCCCTTGGCCGAAAGGAACCCATGTGACGTCCGCGCCGGCGCCAGCGAGCAGATCGCGAAGCGCTTCGCCCGCTGAGAACGCCAGGTCGGCGTCGTTCCTGCCGTGGCTGATCAACACCGGCATCCGATCAATGCGATGCACGAGAGGCAGCCATTCGTCGAGCATGATCCGCGACGACGACAACAACCCCAGCGACGAGACATCCGGCCGCGAGCGCAAATACGTGTCGCATGCCAGCATGCCGCCCTGCGAAAATCCAATAAGCGCGATGGGAAGTTTCGTGTCCCATGCGCGGACCTCCTCGAGGAATGCCAGCAGACGCGCCCGCGCCGCGGGCGCATCCGGCGGATGCTGAGTCGAGAGGTCTCGAGGCCCAGTGGCCAGCGAACGGGCGCGCACTTCGACGTCGATGTTCCACCAACTGCGCCCCTCGGGGGCTGCGAGCGGCGCGGCGGGGACAAAGAATCGCGCCGGAATTCCCAAGGAGTGCGCGAATGGCGAAAGTGCCTCTGGCGCCATCGCAAACCCGTGAAGCATCACGGCTACGAGCTCGCAAGGGTCCTTCGGCTCGACGACGACGGTGCGAAGGCCGGCGATTTCGATCGAAGTCTCGTTCACCTGACCGAGAGCTCTTCCTCGAGCACGTCCGTGAGCGCAGCCCGCGTCCACGCGGGCGTGAACGCATGGTTGGGGCCTGCGATACGTCGGATGTGCAGCCGCTGTTCACGCATCAGGCGTGACACGGATGTACCGCCTTGGGTGTGAAGGAGATCCTCGCCCGGATCCCCTGTGGCAAACACGAATCGAAGGTCCACGCCGCGTCGTGATACCGCTTCGAGATCGGCGCCGAGATCCTGCGGCAGCGGACGACCCATGCCGCGTGCCATGTTTCGAACAAAGATCTCGGCATGCAGGGCGATGCGGCGCGCGATGACTTCCGCAAACGCTCGAACGCTCACCTTACCGGCGAAGAATTTCTTCCACTTGTCGAGCTGAAAAATGGATCGCTGGTACCGGGCTGCCTCGCCAGACACCTGGTAGGACGGATAGGCCAGTGACATGCCTGGCTTCCAGAAGAAAACGAGTGGATTCACGATTGCGACGGCCTTCAGTGGAAGACCCGCGACCGCTGCCTTCAAGGCGTGGTACGCACCGGAGCAAAGCCCTAGCGCCTGGTACTCTGTGACGCACCACTTCTCCCGAAGGAACGCCATTGCGCCAGCGACGCCGGCTGCAGCCGATACTGAGTAGACCACATTCTCGGGCTCGCCGGGGTAGGGGGCGCTGTCGCCGATGCCCGCTTGGTCGAAGCGGAGGACGAGGTAACCGCGCGCGGCCCATCGCCGCGCCAGGTCGACATAGAGCCGGCTGGGTCCGATGTGGCTAATGGCGCCGGCGTTCAGCAATACGATCGCTCGTGTCGGGCGCGGGGTGGCGGTAGGTGCGCTTACGATACCGAACAGCGTCTTCGTCTCATCGAGAAATCCCGCCGTTTCCTCTACGCCGGACACTACCCTTATCGGGCTCGGCGATGACGCGACGCGGGGCAACGGCATACCGGACACAGAAGCGTTGCCGCGCTGGCCGAGCCACTGGCTAACGGCATCGACCATCATCGTCGGGACTTCCGATTCGTGCGGATCGAGCATCATCTGAGCGTAGCCGGGCAGGCGACGATGGTCCACGCGTGCACCCAAAGCGACGAGCCGCTCGGCCCACTTCACGTTGGCCGGGAGGTCGTCGCGGTCCAGCAAAAGGACATCGGCCGCCGGAACGCTGGTCATTTTCACCAAGTCGACGTCTTGAAGCGATTTCTTCGTGTCGGCGGTAATCACGAAGCCCACACTTTCCTGTTCGCCCTCCCGCAACTCGAAGCCAGGAGGCGGCCCGGCAAATCCCATTGCGATCTCGAGCGCATTGAGCTCGCGCAGCCAAGGCTTGCCGGCGAGAACCGGAACGATGGCGATCAGCCCGGCGACGTCCGCGCGCCCCGAAGCGGCCTTCGCCGCGAGCGCCGCCCCCAGCCGTACGCCCAGCAAGCAGACACTCTTCACCAACGTAAGAGTCCGAAGCTCGTCGATTGCGTGATGGACACTGCCCACCCACGCACTCCATCGGTCCGGATCCCGATCGTCGCCAGCGGCGTCGCCGGTACCGTCATAGTCGAAACGAAGACTGGGCACGCCAATGGCTGCCGCCGAATCGGCAAAATGGCGCAAGCTGCGGTGCGCGCAAATCGCTTCATAGCCGAAGGGCTTGCAGATGACGAGACCGACATCGCGCCAGGCCACGTCGGGCGGGGAGCGGTGCAGCCAGCCGAAGCACGGCCGATCCGCGGGGCCGAAGCTGCGCGGCTCCGCGCGTGCCAGCGTCATCCCTTCGCCGGGGCCGTCAAGGTCACCGGCGTCGCGGCGTTAAGCGCGTGGACGGTGCCGCGCGGCAACACAGATCCCTCGACGGCCATTGTTGGGCGGAGCGCAATTCGCCGCTCCTCGCCGGGCGCCAGGTGAAAGTAATTGTCGTCGCTTTCGAACCCGTCGATCTCCACGTACACCGACTGCGCCAGCTTGCGCGTGCGCACCACGAGAACGTGGGCGCCGGAGTCGCTCTGGTGCGCCTCGGCATGCAGCCCGATGTCCATTTCGCGCGCATTCGGCAGGCCGGGAACGAAGTGAAACGCGCGCGCTAGCACATCCCCTCCAGCGTTTCGAAGCGTGGCTGCGACCACGTCGTGTGACGGTGGCCCGAAGCGATAGGCATAACTCAGGTCGACAAAATCCTCGAAGAACGCGACGGCGTTCATCTCAACCGCCGAACGTGGGGCCAGCTCCACCTGTTGGGCGCCTCGTCCGACCTGTACCTCTCCGAATCGATAGAGCTTTATCTCGAGCTCACCCTTCAGCGACGTGGCAAGGTCGTTCACGATATGTACGCCTAGTCCGTTGCCGCCTTCGTCGGACAGCGAGACCGTCACAGGAGCGAGTGCGCGCCTCAGATAGTACCATGCCGCCTTCGGAGTTCCTGAGGAATCGATCACTCCCCAACCGGCGCCGGGCCAGAGGTCCCGCAGAAACCACACGAGACCACCGCGCGTTCTGGAACGACGCCGCCTCCACTCGGAGAATACCTCGGCCATCACCTCGCCAGTCGCTGCGCGGCCGAGGGCGAGGTATCGCTCATGGTCAGAGTACCGGAGCTTGAGAAGATCAACGCGAAACAGTTGTGAGGCGTAGTGATCGCGCACATCGTCGAAGTCCCAACCCGCGCCCAAGTCGCGGGGCGAGCGCGCCTTCCACGACGGCTCGTGCACCTTGGTTGCAAGCCCGCTCGGCAGCTGCGCCAGCGAGCGCGCCTCAGGAATGTTTGCGAACGCCAGGCACTCTGAGGCGAAGCGCACGTCGGCACGTCGCGCGTCCTCGAGTGGCCGCAAGTAAGCGCCCACACCGTAGTATGACGAGGTGCCCGCGTCTCCCTGGTGCGGAAAGTCGCCACCGTGTGC
>JANNJV010000423.1:0-6936 GCA_031395945.1 Gemmatimonadota bacterium
TTCTCCATCTTCATGGCTTCCATGACGACCAGGCCCTGACCAGCGCGTACCCGGTCACCTTCCTTCACGCTCACGCGCACGATCAACCCCGGCATCGGCGCCACGAGGTGTGCCGGGCCCGCCGGCCGACCGGCGACACCGGAGAGTTCGCGAATGACCTTGGAGCGTTCGTCCAGCGCCTCGATCACAAACCGGTACCCGTTCAGGGAGAGGTCGTATTGTCCCTTCGCGACCCCGCGTCTTGCGAGGATCCGATGTATCTCGCGACCGACCGTGAGCAGTTGCACCGGTGTGCCCGGAAGGTCCTCGACGTGCGCCAGCACCGACGTCCCATCAACCGTCACGGTCTCGCCGTCGATGTCCACTTCCAGCTGTTCATCGCCGATGCGGACGTGGTACTTCACGCGGCGGGGACCAATTCGCACACGGTTTCAACGTGAGCTGTTTGGGGAAACATGTCGAAGCCTCGGAGCGATCGAATTTCGTAGCCGTCCAACCGTCCGAGGTCCCGCGCCAGCGTGGCGGGATTACAACTCACGTACAACAGCGCTTTTGGTTTTGGGCTTTGGGCTCTGAGGATCGCGGTCACCTGTTCGTGGACGCCAACGCGGGGCGGATTGAGGACAACGAGGTCCGCGGGCAGCGCCATCGGGAGTGCGTTCTCGACGGACGTGGCTACGACGCGCGAACCCGCAGGAAGGCGCGAACCCGCGATTTTCGCCGCGTCTCGGTCGATCTCGATAGCGGTCACGCGGATTCCCTGCGCAGCCAGTGCGACCGCCAGGTCGCCCGTGCCAGCATAGGCGTCCACGGCGGTGCCGGGCCGGAGCGCTTTCGCGAGTGCCACGACCCAGGCGTTGACTTTCGCCGCCACCGTCGGATTGACTTGCACAAACGATGCGCCGGCCTGAGCGTCCCCGGCGCGCATCTGCAGCAGTCGCCGGGACTTCCCGTCTGGTTGCCACCACAACTCCACCAGCTCGGGCATACCCGCGAAAAACTCACGGTGCGTCCCCCACGCGCGCGCGCCTTCGAGGGCAAAGGAAAAGCCCGTTGAGAGCGCGCGCACAGCGCCCCGAAGCGCCGGCGCGGAAGGAAGCAGATGCTGCGCTGCCAGAACCGAGGCCCAGACGCGCATCACAGACTCGTCCGTGATGAGACAATCGACCAGCGGAAAGACCTCGTCGGGCGCGTCGAATCGGTGCAGCCCCGCCATCCAGCGTCCTGCACTCTGCCGCAGCGCCAGGGTCAGCTTGCGTCGATAACGCCATTGCTGGTCGCTGGGCTCGACGTACACGGAGTTCACTGGCACCTTGCCGATGCGCGTCAGCGAGTCACGGATGATCCCGGCCTTCGCCGTCAGCTGGGCGTCGTAACGAAGGTGCTGAATCTGGCATCCACCACAGCGGTCCACGACGTAGTGCTCGCACGGTGGCTGCGACCGCACCTCGGATCCCTGGAGCATCTCGACGATGGCGCCGCGCATGAGTCGGTCGTGGCGCACGGCGCGTACGCGCGCAAGATCGCCAGGCGCGGAGCGTGGCACGAACACCACCATGCCGTCGTGGCGTCCGACACCGTCGCCGCCTGCTGCGATGGAATCGATGCGGACCTCGAGCGTCTCGGTCATCGCAGTGATTCCGCTCGCGCCACTTGCGTCCATGCGCTATCCGCGGAAACGTGAGCGCCCGCCAGCCCCCCTGCCTGCCGCGACGGCACCAACCGATCGCGTTCCGCGAGCAGCGCCGCGGCAATGGTGGCGAGTCGCGTCACATCCGGCGGGGGGCTGGCGCCGAGCAGGGACGGCAAGGTCCTCTCGAGCCACTGGATGTCTATGTCCCCGCGCCGGAAGTCGTCGCTCTCCATCACCCGGAGGTGAAAGTCGCGCGAGGTTTCGATGCCCGTGACTGTCAGTTCGAGGAGAGCACGCCGCATTCGCGCGACGGCCACACCACGGGTTGGGGCGTGGACGATCAGCTTCCCAACCATCGGATCATAAAACAGTCCGATCGCGCTGCCTGCTTCGATGCCGCCGTCCCAGCGGATCCCGGGTCCGGATGGCACGTGCATGTAGGTCACGGTGCCAGTAGATGGCAGAAACCCATTCGAGGGATCTTCGCTCGTGATGCGGCACTCGATGGCCCATCCCCGCGGGATAATGTCGTCCTGCGTGTACGGCAGGCGCTCACCGGATGCGATGCGCAGTTGCCACTGCACAAGGTCGATGCCCGTCACCAGTTCGGTGACTGGATGCTCGACCTGGATGCGCGTATTCATCTCGAGGAAGTAGAAGTCGCCATTCCTGTCGAGCAGAAACTCACACGTCCCGGCATTCACATATCCCGCTGCGCGTGCCGCGGCCACCGCTGCCGCACCCATGCGCGCGCGGAGTTCCGCGTTCATCGCGATGCTTGGCGCCTCTTCGATCATCTTCTGGTGACGGCGCTGTACGGAACACTCGCGTTCGCCCAGGTGGAGCATCGTGCCGTGTATGTCACCCAAGACCTGAATTTCGATATGACGCGGTTGCTCGATGTACTTCTCGAGGTAGACGGCGTCGTCACCGAACGCGTTCTGTGCTTCCCGCTTGGCACCTGCCAGCGCGGCGCCGAGTTCGGTTGCCGCGCGGACCACGCGCATTCCCTTCCCACCGCCTCCGGCCGTCGCCTTCAGCAGGACGGGATAGCCAAACTGTCGCGCGACGTCCTCGGCTTCAGCGACACTTGCCAGAGCCTCTGTGGTGCCTGGGACCACCGGGGTTCCCACTGACATCGCCAACTTTCGTGCGGCGGTCTTGCTACCCATCGCCGCGATGGCCTCGGCGGGCGGGCCGACGAACACCAGCCCGGCATCCCGAACCGCCCGCGCGAACCACTCCCGCTCTGACAGGAAGCCGTAACCCGGGTGAATGGCCTGTGCCCCAACGAGCTTTGCCGCTTCGATGAGGCGTTCCCCCACCAGGTAACTTTCCGCGGAAGCAGATGGCCCGATGTGAATCGCTTCGTCGGCTTCGCGAACGTGCACGGCGCGTGCGTCCGCATCACTATACACCCCGACGGATTTGATCCCGAGTTCCCGGCACGCGCGAATTACCCGAAGGGCAATCTCGCCGCGGTTGGCGATCAGCACCTTACTGAACATGGATGACCGACCTTCGCAGCGAGCGCGTGGCGCGCTCCCGCGCCAAGCCGGCACCTGGCAGGTCCGCGATAAGAGGCATCAACATTGAGCGCGGAAAGTTACTCGTGGGATTTCCCACGGTGAAACTCGAGTCGAGGAAGCTTTGAGCGATCCCAAGACGCGCCTGTTGGTGGTCGATGACGATCCGGCGATAACGCAGATCTACCAGGAGGTGCTGACCACCGAGGGATACGCGGTGGTCACGGCCGCGAGCTGCAAGGACGCGATGGAGAAGATGGACAGCGTCAGCGGCGATGCGCAGGTGCTTGTCGTCGATCTTGGCCTGCCAGATGGTGACGGAGGCGATTTCGTGCGCGCATCCGCGGCGAAGTACGGCGCCCGTCCGACGCTCTATGTCAGTGGATGGACCGACGAGTTCTGGCAACTGCAGGATGTGCCCGGTCGCTGGATCATCATGAGGAAGCCCCTGCCAATCCGGAAACTCCTGGCGGCGGTCAAGTGGCTTGCGTTGGGAGGACCAAAACCGCCGGAGCTGGACGACTGATGGCATCGGTCCTTGGCATTCATCACGTGACAGCGATCGCCAGCGATCCCCAGCGCAATCTCGATTTCTACGTCGGTTTGTTGGGCCTCCGGTTTGTGAAGCGCACCGTCAACTTCGACGATCCGCATACGTACCACTTCTACTTCGGCGATGACATTGGTCGGCCGGGTAGCATCATGACCTTTTTCCCCTGGCCGCGTACGCGACGCGGCCGTCAGGGAACCGGTCAGGTGGCGGTCACGTCGTTCGCGGTCCTTCCCAAGGCGCTCGGCTTTTGGCTTGAACGGCTCCTGACGCACAACGTCAAGTACAAGGGCCCGACCAAGCGCGCTGGTGGCGAGCAAGTGCTCGCGTTCACGGATCCGGACGGGCTGATGCTCGAGATCGTGGCGCACGAAAGCGCCGAGAGCCGTCGTGGCTGGGGCGACGCGCCGGGGATAACCCAGGACAACTGGATTCGCGGGTTCCACAGCGTCACGTTGTGGGAGGAACAGGGCGATGCCACGGAGCGGGTCCTGGTCGACGCCCTCGGGTTCCGAGCCGTGAGCCACGAAGGCGCTACACGCCGCTATGCCGCCGGAGACGGCGCCGCCGGCACGTTGGTGGACGTGCGGACGATCGGGGGTTTTTTGTCGGGACAGCCCGGTGGCGGAACCGTCCATCATGTCGCGTTTCGTGTGAAGGACGACAGTGAGCAGTTGGCTGTACGAAGCCAGGTCGCGCAGGCGGGCTATCAGCCGACGCCGGTCATCGACCGGGACTACTTTCGCTCGGTGTATTTTCGCGAACCAGGGGGAGTGCTGTTCGAGCTGGCCACCGATGCACCCGGCTTTGCGATCGACGAGCCGGTGGCTCACCTGGGGGAACAGCTCAAGCTGCCGAAGCAATATGAGGCGCAACGGTCGGAGATCGAGGCGGTGCTTCCACCCATTCGCGCTCCACGGCCAGAAACGGCGGCAAGACTTTTCACAGCGACCGGAGGACCAGAGGACGTGAGTCAGGAAGCGCTGGGATTCATTCACAGGTACGTCCCGTCATCGGCAGGCGCAGCGCAGGCCGTCGGCACGACGCTACTGCTTTTACATGGCACTGGCGGAGACGAGGACAACCTCGTTTCCCTGGGCCGGACCCTCTTGCCAGGCGCCGCACTCCTGAGCCCACGCGGAAAGGTCAACGAAGGCGGCGCGCTGCGATTCTTCCGTCGTATTCGCGAGGGCGTGTTCGACCAGGAGGACCTCAAGCTTCGCACGCGTGAGCTGGCAGAATTCGTCGAGGCTGCCTCGGCAGCGTATGGACTTGATCCCGCAGGCATCACGGCCGTCGGTTTCTCCAACGGCGCGAACATCGCTGGAAGTCTCTTGCTGCGGCGGCCCGGTCTCATTCGGAGCGCCGTCCTCCTCAGTCCCATGATTCCGTTCGAGCCCGAGCCGCCGCCGGATCTCAGCGGCACGAGAGTGTTCATCGGCGCGGGACGGGCCGACCAGATGGTACCGGCTGAGCAGACGCAGCGGCTTGCCGATCTGCTGCAAGCATCTGGAGCGGCGGTCACGGTTCACTGGGAGCAAGGCGGCCATGTGATTGCGCCCGGGGAGTTGCGGGCTGCGCAGGAGTGGCTCGCTCGGGGCTGAGGCCCCAATGCTCGCCGACCCAGCGACTGACCCGTTCAGAGCGGAATGTTGCCGTGCTTCTTGGGCGGGTTTTTGTCGCGTTTCGATTTGAGCGACTCCAAGGCATCGATGAGCCTGGGGCGCGTGTCGCGCGGGTCGATGATGTCGTCCAGGTACCCCCGCCCGGCCGCTATATAAGGATGCGCGAATTTCTCGCGGTACTCCTGGATCTTGGCGTCGGTCGCCGCTTCAGGATCCTTTGACTCGCCAATCTCCTTTCGGAACAGGATTTCGACCGCGCCTTTGGGCCCCATGACCGCAATCTCCGCGGTCGGCCAGGCCACGTTGTAGTCCCCGCGGATGTGTTTCGACGACATGACGTCGTACGCGCCGCCGTACGCCTTTCGCGTGATGACGGTGAGCTTGGGGACGGTGGCCTCGCAAAACGCGAACAGCAGCTTGGCGCCATGGCGAATGATTCCACCATGCTCCTGCGCCACGCCGGGCAGAAAACCGGGCACGTCCTCGAAGGTCACGATCGGAATGTTGAACGCGTCGCAGAATCGGACGAAGCGCGCCGCCTTTACCGACGCGTTGATGTCCAATACTCCCGCCAGAACCGCCGGCTGATTGGCGACGATGCCCACAGACATGCCGCCCAGGTGCGCGAAGCCGCAGAGAATGTTCCCGGCGTAGTCCTTGTGCACCTCGTAGAACTCGGCGTCATCAACGATGCGCTTGATGACCTCGTGCATGTCGTACGGCTTGTTGGGATTATCCGGTACGACATCGAGCAGCGACTCATCGCGCCGGTCACGAGCGTCCGTGGCCGATCCTACGGGCGGTGTTTCGATGTTGTTCGACGGGATGAATCGGAAGAGGTCCCGAATGGCCTGGAGGCAGGCCGGTTCGGAATCCATGGCGAAGTGCGCGACCCCGGACACCGACGCGTGCGTGTCGGCACCACCGAGCGCCTCCATGGTGACGTCTTCGTGTGTCACAGTCTTGACGACGTTGGGGCCGGTCACGAACATGTACGACGTGTGTCGCACCATGTAGGTGAAGTCCGTGATGGCGGGCGAATACACGGCACCGCCGGCGCAGGGACCGAGTATGGCGGAAATCTGCGGCACCACCCCTGACGCCAGCGTATTTCGCAGAAAGATTTCCGCGTAGCCGCCGAGCGATACCACCCCTTCCTGAATGCGAGCGCCACCCGAGTCGTTGAGACCAATGACGGGGGCGCCATTGCGGACCGCGAGGTCCATGATCTTCACGATCTTTTCGGCGAATGATTCCGAGAGGGATCCGCCGAACACCGTGAAGTCCTGTGAGAAGACGTACACCAGACGGCCTTCGATGCGGCCATACCCAGTGACGACTCCGTCGCCATAGATCCGCTGTTCCTCGAGTCCAAAGTCCGTGGACCGATGCACCACGAACCGGTCGAGCTCCACGAAGGAGCCTTCATCGAGCAGGAGATCCAGCCGTTCGCGGGCGGACAGCTTCCCCTTGTCGTGCTGGGCCTTGAGGCGCTTCTTTCCGCCACCCTCTTCGGCCTCCGCTCGGCGCTTGTCGAGCAGCTCGAGCTTCTCACGCATCGTCAACCGGAAGGTGTCAGACGGGAGGTATCCAAGGGCAAAT
>JANNJV010000449.1:0-3844 GCA_031395945.1 Gemmatimonadota bacterium
CCAATCGCATGGGCGGCTCGAGGCGAGCAGCGCCGAATGACCCTTGCGCCAATGGCGCACCAGCGAAGCACGCGCTGGGACCGCGGCCACGACACGCTGCGCGTCTTCCAATGGCACCCGGTTGTCGGCGTAGCTGTGGACCGCGAGCAACGGGACGCGCACGCGCGACGCGGCCAACACGTTGTCCGCAAGCTCCTCCAGCAGTGGCGCCATGAGCTTGGGCACGCGTCCGCTCCGCACGGCTGATCCCTTCACCGAAGCATCCACACCTTCGATGATCACTCCGCCCACGTGCGGTTGAACGCTATCGATGGCCTGCAGGAGTACCGTGGCGCCGAGTGCACTGCCCATCGCGACTTTCCGCGCGTCCTTCCCGGCGCTGTCCGCGAACACCCGCGCCACGCTGCCCGCGTCCGTGATCGCGTTGGTCAGCGAAGGTGATCCGCCGCTGGCACCGAAACCGCTGTAATCGAAGACCAGCGTGCTGATGCCCTGCCGGTAGAAAAACCGCTGAAGGGCCACGTAGTCCGAGATGGACGATTGGTTGCCGTGCAGGAACAGCACGGCCGGTGCGGTCTTCCCCGAATCCGCCCGGGCACGTACCCACCATCCGATCAGGGTGCGATCGCCCGTCTCGACCGCGATGCGTGAAAAGGGCAGGCCGACGTTCGCTGGAGTGGCGGAGCCCAGTGTCCTGGGCGAGACCGCGCGGTCGGACATCGCTCGCGTTGCGTAGCCGCGTCCGACGAATCCGAGTCCTACCAGCGCCGCGAGAATCGCGATCGTCCAGAGCAGTGCTTTCGGCATGCGCCAACATGCCAACGACCTCGGTCACGCGCAACGTGCTACGCGTGACCGAGCGTGACCTCGCGCACACTACTTCACACTGACGTATTGCTCCAGGCGGGCGACTTCCGCTTTGTCCACGTACTTGCCCATCTCGCGGCGGAACTGCTCGATGTTCGTGTACGGACGATACTCCTCGAACTCGCGACGCATTCTGGCGCCGACGCCGGGAATCAACAGGATTTCCTCACCCTTTGCGGTGTTCAGGTCAATGGGCTTCCACACTTTCGCGTACACCGCCTTGCGTTGCTCGGCGCTCAGCTTTGCCAGCGCTCGATCCACGGCGACCATGTCCGCGTATGGGCGGCCAGCGATGAGCGCGGCGGCGTTCGCCGAATCGACGCCGGCGGCGATGAGCTGCTGGGCTGTGGCCGTATTCGGATCGATCAGCCCGCCCTGGTGAACTTCTCCGGCGGTGGTCGTGGTCTGTCCGGTTGCAGCCGTGGTGGCGCCGGACGTCGTATCAGCGGTCTGCGTGCGATCGCCGCACGCAAGCGCAGCAAGAGCCGGGAGGACGAACAGATGCGACATTCTCATACGTGATCTCCGTCTTGGTGCCGTCACGGCAGTGATACCGTGGGCAGGAATTTGGGTGCCTGTCTGGACAGCGTCGCCCGCTCGAAGCCGTACGCCAGCTTGATCAGCATCGGCTCGGCGAATGCGCCGGCAATGAATGATATCCCAACGGGAAGCCCATGTATGAGACCGGCTGGAACGGTGATCGACGGGTAACCGGCCACGGCTGCCGGCGTGGAGCTACCGCCCGTGAAGTGATCTCCGTTCAGAAGGTCGGTCGTCCACGCGGGCCCGCCTGTCGGGGCGACGAACGCGTCGAGTTTGTGTCGGGCCAACACCGCGTCGATGCCCTCCAGTCGCGACATGCGGCGGCACTGAGCCAGGGCCCGGAGATATGCCGGCGTAGTGAGCGGACCCTTCGCCTGGGCCATCTCGAACAGCTCCTGACCGAAGTACGGCATCTCAGTCGCGCGATTCTGCTTGTTGAACTCGATGAGCGCCGCGAGCGTCTTGTGCGGCGTGTTCGCCTTGGCCAGGTACGCATTGAGATCTGCCTTGAATTCGTACAGCAGCACCTCGAATTCCGCGTCGTCGAACTTTCCTTTCGTCGGAAAAATCGCGGGATCGACGATTACCGCACCGGCATCCTTCATCGTGGCAATCGCGTCATTCATGACGCGGTCCACTTGAGGATTGAATCCAAAGAAGTTCCGAGCCACACCGATGCGGGCACCGCGGAGGCCGTTCGTATCCAGGAATTCACGATAGTCGGGTCGTCCGCGGCCTCTGGCGCGCGTCGTCACCGCGTCCGACGTGTCGCTGCCCGCCATCACGCCCAGGAGAATCGCGGCATCCGTCACTGTACGCGCCATGGGCCCCGCGGTGTCCTGCGTGTGGGAGATCGGAATGATTCCGGTGCGGCTCACCAGCCCTACCGTGGGCTTGATGCCAACCAGACCGCAGGCGCTGGCCGGACAGACGATCGAACCGTCGGTCTCCGTCCCAATACCCACTGCCGCCAGACTGGCGGCGATGGCGGCACCCGTTCCGGAGCTGGAGCCGCACGGATTGCGGTCCAGCGCATACGGATTTCGTGTCAGGCCACCGCGGCCGCTCCATCCACTCACGGATTTCGTAGAGCGGAAGTTGGCCCACTCGCTGAGGTTCGTCTTGCCGAGAATCACCGCGCCGGCCTCGCGCAATCGCTGTGCGATAAACGCGTCGCGCGGCGCCACTGATTCGCCGAGCGCCAGCGATCCGGCGCTCGTCTTCATGCGATCGGCGGTGTCGATGTTGTCCTTGATCAACACGGGAATACCGTGCAGCGGTCCTCGTTCTCCTTTCGTCGCGCGCTCGCGGTCCATCGCCTCGGCGACTGCCATCGCGTCTGGGTTGATCTCGATGACGGCGCGGATCGTGGGCCCGCTTCGGTCGATCGCGTCGATCCGCGTGAGGAACGCCTCAGTGAGCGCGCGCGCCGTGTATTTCCCGGAACGCATACCCTCCTGCAACTGGGCGATGGTGACCTCCTCGAATTCGAATGCGACGGGCCCGGTGGGACGCGGCACTGGGGCTGCCACGGCTGGGGTCGGAACTTGGCCGGCCTCGCTGGCACCGGGCACCACGAGCGCCGCGGCGCCCGCGAGTGCGCTGCGTCTGACGAACTCGCGACGATCGATGGATGCTGTCACTGTGATTGACCTCCAGCGCCATCCCGTGAAGAGGGAAGGAACGCCGCGTGGTGTCTCGTGTGGATAGACATCAGCTGGATGGCGTGGTCCAGCCGCAGTTCGCCGAACATGAAATGGGTGACCCGGGTCCGCGGAGCAGAACGCACCTTGGCCGCGTACGCAGCATCGAATTCACTGGCCCGTGTGCGCAACACCGGCAGCAGTTGAGAGGCGGGCGCCACCACCGTATCCGGTCGCACCTCACTCGGCGCGCGTACCGCCACGGGAATCCGCTTGCGCCAGAGAATGGCCGTCAGCCCAATGAGTCGCCACATCCGTCGCTTCCAGGCCGTGCCGCGCAGCCGCATCGGCGCTCCACCATTCAATTGACTCAGGAATGTCTCGTAGGCCAGAATGACGTGTCTCGTTTCCTGCGCCGGTGTCCACTTCCCTTCAGCCCGCGGCACCAGCCATTGCTCGGCGTGTAGCGCGCCTGCCTTCTCGATGAACTCGCCCACGGCGGCCCGGTGATCGGCCAGCCGCCGGTCGAGCGTGCGTTCGCTGCGAGAGGACGTCATGCCTGAACGATGCTGGCTCTTGCCGAGCGGGGGAAGCTGCCGGAGTCACGACCAGTCGATGCCGCGCGCGTCGCGGATCGACGCGCGTGGCCCAAGGTGGCTACCGGGTGATCTTTTTTAACCATTGGCGCGTGGTGTCGGCGATTTCCTGAAGCACCTCGGCATCGGTCCGACCGGATTTCTTGGGTACGTGGAAGCTGTGGTCGGCCGCGTCCACCCAGTGCATTTCCCACC
>JANNJV010000489.1:0-2195 GCA_031395945.1 Gemmatimonadota bacterium
GTTGCGAGTATTAGTACCGGCGGCCGAATCCGATGGGATAGAGGGGATTCGCGCTGTCGTTCGGACGGTCCGAGCGCTGCGCCTGCACCGCGGCCATGGACGACGGCAGCTCGAACGGGAGCTTGCCTTCCGGCTTCGCCTTTCCCGTCAGCACGTCGAGCAGCGCCGCGTCGCTCACGCCAAAGTTCCCCAACAGCGCGGCGACGCGATCCTTGACGCCCGTGAGAATCGCGGGCCGATCCAGGTAGACGGTGAGGATGGTCGGCACGGCCGCGCTGATCCGCTTGATGGTCTCGAACTCCGCGTCCCCGTCGCGGAAGCCCAGATCTCCCTCGTGTTGCATCGCTCCGAAGACGTACCGCGGATGCAGGGTCTCGAACGGCGCCTGGGCGCGCACGATGGCAACGTCCGCCTGCGCCGGATCGGTGGCGACGGTGAAGCCGTACCTGCCCGATATCTCAGGCGCGATGCCATGCAGGTAGACGCGCTTCCCGGTCAGGTTGATGGGCAGAATCGCATTGCGGTTCTCTAGCAGCACCAGCGAGCGGCGCTGCGCACGCGACGCGTCAAACTGCAACGAATCCGCGCCGACAATCGCCGCCGCCTTATCGGGGTCGGCGTATGGGTTCTCGAACAATCCCAGCTGGAACTTCGGCGTGAGAATACGCATCGCGGATTCGTTCAGCCGCCGCTCGGAGATCGCGCCGCGCGTCACGAGCGCGGCGAGAACGTTTGACTGCTCCGTGCCTCCGAACTGGTCCACGCCAGCCTCCACTGCTATCCGGAACCGCGCTTCCATGGTGGAGTCTTCAACTCCCCACGACGTCCCGAACCCCGCGAAGCTCGGGCGCGAGCCTTCGGGCGCCCCGTCGCGGCACCCCCGGTCACAGTCGTTGGTCACGGCCCAGTCGGTGATGATCATGCCGCGAAAGCGGTGTCGCCCACGCAGCAGGTCGGACAGCAACTGCTTGTTGAAAGCGGCGCCCACCTGCTCGATGGGCTTCCCTTCCAGTTGCGCATCCTCGAGGATGGAGTATGTCGGCATCACTCCCGCCACACTCGCCGCGAACGCGCCAAGGAACGGCTGCACGTGATAGGTGATGTCCTTGCCCGGGAACGTCGCGTAGCGGCCATAGTAGCTGTGGCTGTCGAACCCGTCTTTCGCGGCGCCGTAACCCACCCAGTGCTTCACCACGGCGAGCACGCCGGTATTCGTGACGCCGGTTCCGCTGCCCTGAAACCCCGACACGTATGCACGCGTGAGGAGCCCCGCGACGCGCGCGTCCTCACCGAACGTTCCGTTGATGCGGCTCCATCTGGGCTCGGTGGCGAGATCAGCTTGCGGCGACAGCGTCATGTGGATGCCGACGGCGCGATACTCCCGGCGCGCGATGTCGCCGAACCGCCGCATCAGCCGTGTGTCTCCGAGTGCGGCGAAGCCCAGCGGTTCGGGCCACTGCGAGAAGCGGCCGGTCTGCGCGCTGGCGCCCAGCACGTACTGGAAATGGTGCCGCGGGTCAGTGCTGATCGTGAGCGGTATGCCAAGGCGCGACCGCTCCGCGATGGCCTGAAGACGGTTGTTCTCCTGTGCCAGCGCGCGAGGATCACCGCCCAGGCGCGTGATGAAGGAAGTGACGTGGGCGTCGCGCACGAGCCTTACGATTGCCGCCGAGTCGTACTGCGTGCCCGCTCCGGCCATGCCCATCGGGCCCCCGGTGCGCGCGGTCCCGTGCATCATGAGGCCGGCCTTCTCCTCGATGGACATGAGCTCGACGAGATCGCCCGCGCGCACTGCGGGCGACCTCCGCCAGTCTTCGTACCCGTCCAGGCGGCCGTTGCGGTTGAGATCCTTGAACCGCAGGCCGCTTAGCTCGAGAATGGGCGCCGAGCGAACACCGAGGACGGGTCGCCACGGCCTTGGCGCGTTTTGCGCGACGAGCGAGGAACTTGTGACGGCGAGTAGAAGAAGAGGAAGGCGCATCTCGTAACATACGGCGCGTTGCGCGCGGCAGCACTGGCGCGGGATGCCGCGGCGTTGCACACTCCCGTCGCGCAGCCGAGGAAAGCCATACCGGCATGGCGCCCTTCTTTTCCGGGAGACCGCACGTGTCGAAGCGCCAAGTGTTGCTGGCCCTTTTTCTGCTCGCCCCTGCCGCGCTCACGGCGCAACGCGTCGAGACCGGGTTTCTCGACCG
>JANNJV010000529.1:0-2266 GCA_031395945.1 Gemmatimonadota bacterium
CTTTCCGCGGCCCTCCCCGCACATGGTTCGCAAACTCGGCCCAGTTCTCGAATCCGTGCGCTTCCGCAAGGAGATGCTGAGCGTCGGCGAGCGTGAGTTTCGCATCCGTCGCCCGCGATCGCTCAAACTTTTCGCGAACGCGCCTTTCGACGTGTTCCACCGCGTGATCGAAACTGCCTTGGACGAACGGCGTGATGGCGACTCCCAGCAGCCTCGCGAGCGTTGCGATCCAGTCCGTTCCCCACGCTTTGACAGCAGTTGGGTCGGTTGAATTGGCGGCTGTGACCAGGTCCTTCGCGCGCCTCTTGTACTGCTCCAGGTTGGGGCGAGGCGGCAGCGGCAGCGTATCCATACGAAGCTCCTTTCAAGGCTCGCCTGGAGTCCGCTCGTGTCAGGCTGAAAGAAGGTTCGTAACCTTCAGTTCTTTTAACGGGTGGGCACGGCCCTTTCCGCGGACGGGATGCGCCCCTGGCGCTGCGCTGAGGGTAAGGCCTGTGTCCTGCCGGAGTCAAGGGAAGTGACGAGCCTTGAGCCGAGTGGGGGCTTGCGTGCATCGACGGTGCACGTACTGTCGGTCACATGCGAACCTGGACGCGTGGCTCGACGCAGCGATTGGCCGCGACCCTGGCCGGCTACGGCCTTGGCGTGGCGGGCGTCGGCGTGGCGACGCTGATCACGGTGATGTTGCCTGGCAACTCGGTGCGCGGAGTGCTGTTCGTACCGGTCATTCTCGTCGCCGCCTGGTATGGCGGAATGGGGCCGGGCTTGTTCAGCGCGGTGCTATCGGTGCTGGCGATCAATTTCTACGTCCTCCAATCGCGACGCAGCTTTTTGCTACTCGCCGCGAGCGATGCGACATATATAGTAGTGTTCGGGCTGGCCGCTGCGTTTGTCGCCTGGCTCGCGGCGACGCAGCGACGCCAGAAGGACGAGCTCCAGCAACAGGCCAGTCTCCTCGATCTCAGCCACGACGCGGTATTCGTGCGCGACAAGAAGGACGTCATCACCTACTGGAACGGCGGTGCGGCCGAGCGCTATGGATGGACGCGCGAAGAAGCCACGGGCCAGGTATCCCACCAGCTCACGAAGACGATCTTTCCCGCGCCGCTGCCGGAGATTGAGGCGGAACTGTTGCGTACCGGTCGGTGGGAAGGACGGCTCGTGCACGCCAAGCGCGATGGGACCAAAGTCGTCGTGGCAAGCCGGTGGTCCTTGCAGCGCGACGCCGAGGGAAACCCGACTGGTGTCCTGGAGACCAACAACGACGTCACCGAACAGACACGGGCGGGCGACGAATTGCGCGATTCACAGGCGGAACTGGCGCGCGTGACCCGGCTGACAATGCTCGGTGAGATCACCGCCTCCCTGGCTCACGAGATCAATCAGCCGCTTGCAGCTGTCGTCATGAACGGCAACGCGTGCCGTCGCTGGCTCGACGCTACGCCGCCGAACATCGAGGAGGCGCTCCAGGCAGCGCGACGAGTTGTGGGCGACGGAGAACGCGCCGGGCAAGTCATCGCGCGAGTGAGGTCGCTCGTGCGCAAAACAGCTCCGGAACGCATAGCGCTGAACGTCAACGACGTGATTCAGGAGACGCTGGCGTTCACGCGCGTCGAACTCGAGCAGCACCGGGTGGCGGTGCGTACAGAGCTGAACGGGGATCTCCCTGCCGTAGTGGGTGATCGCGTTCAACTGCAGCAGGTGCTGGTGAATCTGATCCTGAACGGTATCGACGCGATGGGCGCGGTCGCCGAGCGGTCGCGCCGCCTGACCATTGAATCCCTCCGCAAAAACGACAATCA
This sequence comes from Gemmatimonadota bacterium, assembly GCA_031395945.1. Taxonomy (GTDB): domain Bacteria; phylum Gemmatimonadota; class Gemmatimonadetes; order Gemmatimonadales; family Gemmatimonadaceae; genus DASPMP01. The sequence goes on from JANNJV010000529.1 coordinate 1,803, forward strand.
GGTGGGAGTGGCAGTGAGCGACAGTGGCAAAGGGTTCAGCCCTGAAGACGCGGAGCGCATCTTCGATGCGTTCTTCTCGACAAAAGCGACCGGCCTTGGCATGGGACTCTCCGTCAGCCGCTCGATCATAGAGCAACACGGCGGCAAGATCTGGGCGGTGCCCAACAAGACAGCCGGCGCCACGCTCCACTTCACGCTCCCCGCGGGAGTTGCGCAGTGACGGATGGCGGAACGGTTTATGTCGTCGACGACGACGTTGCGGTCCGCGAGGCGTTGAGCAGCCTGATCCGCTCGATCGGCTTGCGCGCGGTGACATTTGGATCCGCGCGCGAATTCATGCAACACCCGCGCAACGACACGTCCGACGCCTCCGACACCGCCACCCCTGCCACCCCCGCCACCCCCGCATGCCTGGTCCTCGACGTGCATTTGCCTGATGGCAGCGGGCTGGATGTCCCGAGGGA
>JANNJV010000564.1:0-1912 GCA_031395945.1 Gemmatimonadota bacterium
GCGCGCGTCAACTCCAGCTTGCGCGCCCGCAGGTCCACGATGGTCGGTACCTGCTCCATACCAATCTTTTGCTTGGTGAACTGCTCGATGTTGCGCAGCTGGCGGTGCTCGCGGGGCTCCGCGAATGTGATCGCGACGCCGGCGCGCCCGGCGCGCCCGGTGCGACCAATGCGGTGCACATAAGCATCCGGGGAATTGGGAACGTCGTAATTCACGACGTGCGAAACGTGCTCGATGTCCAGTCCGCGGGCCGCGACGTCGGTGGCGATGAGGAGTTCCACCGTGCCATCGCGAAAGCGACGCATGACGCGATCGCGCTGCTCCTGCGAGAGCCCGCCGTGCAGCGCGTGCGCGCGATAACCGTGCGCGGCGAGCATCTCGGTGAGGCTGTCCACTTCGTTGCGCGTCCGGCAGAACACGATGGCCGATGTGGGGTCTTCCATGTCGAGCACGCGCCCCAATGCCGCCAGTTTGTGCTGACGTGTCACGACGTAGGCCGTCTGGCGGACCTGTGGCGCGGCCCCCTCGGCGGTCTTCTGCCGCTTGATCGTGATCTTGACGGGGTCCTTGAGGTGCCGTTGTGCGATAGCGCCGATGCGTGGTGGAATGGTGGCCGAGAGCAGCGCGGTCTGCCGCTTTTCGGGAACGGCGTCGAGAATCGCCTCCAGGTCGTCCGCGAAGCCCATATCCAGCATCTCGTCGGCTTCATCGAGCACGACGAACTGCACCTTGGATAAATCCATCGAGCCGCGCTTGATGTGATCCAGCGCGCGTCCCGGTGTGGCCACGACTACGTCCACTCCACGGCGCAGCGAACGCAATTGCTGGTGAATAGCCTGACCGCCGTAGATGGGAACCACGCTGGTGCCGAACGCCCGGCCGTACTTGTGGAACGCCTCGGCGACTTGCATGGCGAGCTCACGCGTCGGCACGAGGACCAGCGCCCTTGCAGTCCGCTTGTCGTCGTCGTCCCGTTCGGCGGTGCCGATTCGCTGCAACAGTGGTAGCGCGAATGCAGCAGTTTTGCCGGTCCCGGTGGCCGCCTGACCAAGAAAATCCCTTCCTTGAAGCAGGGGTGGAATGGCCTCTTTCTGGATTGGGGTGGGTTCTTCGTATCCCAGGGCCGTGAGGGTGCCCAGAATGGCCTCGGAAAGGCCCAAAGCGGCGAAGCCAATCGGCTCGGATGTGCTCATGCAGCCACGACTTGCAATGGGTGACCCGACCTCGTTTCTCGCGGCCGGACGGTCAGGGAACGACTAAGGAACAAAAAAGGACGCCTACAATCCTACCTTGCTTTGCATGCACGCGGCGAAACGTTTGGATAACCCCATTGCGGACTCCTTCTGGCGAGGTGACCGAAACATCCGTATTGTAAGTGCCAGTTCCTCCCAAGTGGTTCCGGTGACATCTGTTGTGAACGCGGTACCGTCGTTTGGCGAACGGTATCAGATCGTCCGTGAGCTCGGTCGGGGCGGGATGGCAACCGTCTATCTCTGCACCGACACGAAGTTCGATCGCCCCGTGGCGATCAAGCTTCTGCACCCTGATCTCGCGGCCGCCGTTGGTGCCGAGCGCTTTCATCGCGAGATCAAAATCGCGACGGGATTAACGCACCCTAATATCCTGCCGGCGCACGATTCCGGTGAGGCCGAAGGGTCGCTGTACTATGTAATGCCCTTTGTCGAGGGCGAATCGTTGCGCGACCGCATCGGTCGCGAGCGCCAGCTCCCGGTGGACGACACGGTGCGGATCATTACCGAGGTCGCCAGCGCGCTGCAATACGCGCATACGCACGGTATCGTACACCGCGACATCAAGCCCGAGAACATCCTGCTGGAGTCGGGCCACGCGGTGGTGGCCGACTTCGGCATCGCGCGCGCGATCACCGCCGCTTCGGACGTGGAAGCGCTGA
>JANNJV010000002.1:0-4726 GCA_031395945.1 Gemmatimonadota bacterium
CCGAGGAGCACGCTGAGCACGTGGAGCAGTTTCGAGAGTTTCATCGCATTCACCTGTTGGTAGAAGTGTTGACCATTTTCATGTCGGCAGATGGCCTGATCACCCTCTGCCAGTCATTCCCGGCATGTTTGCGTGATCTTCTTTCATCGTTCGCGCCTCCTTCACGGGATCCCCTGCGGCGGGAGTGCCGCACGTGAATGTCGTTCGCCCGGACCGCAACTGGCTCTTCGGAAACCGTAGTGACGGTCGAGGCTACGCTCCATGGCTGAACCCCGGCTGAGGGATGCCTGAGGGGGAGCGCACGTGACTTCGTGCGCCTGTGTAAAAGTTCAACCACGGGCTGCACGGCGAAATGGATCGATGGCCGCTCGATGCAGTCCGCCTTCACTCGCGTGCAAGCCACAGCACGAAAACGCTCCCGTGTCCGCTTTCGCTCCGCATGGTGAGCGCTCCGCCAATCGCCTCAGCAATCCTGGCGCTCATCGCAAGCCCGATCCCGACGCCCGGTTCGCCCGTCGGATCGAGGCGGACGAACTCCTGGAACAGGAGCCGCTGCTTGTCCTTGGCGATCCCCAGGCCGGTATCGGCCACGGAGATCGACAGTCTTCCACGCGACTCTGGATCGTCCTCTGCGCCTACCCGCACGACGACCTCACCAGTGGCGGTGTACTTCACCGCATTCGAGATCAGGTTGCCAAGCACTTGCCGCACGCGCCGCGGATCGGACAGAATCGTGGGAACGTCTACACTCGTCTCGATGTGCAGCACAAGCCCCTTGGCTTCCGCCTGCGCGCGGTACAGATCGCCAGCCTCCCGCGCCACCACACGTACGTCTGTGGGCTCGAGTTCGATGCCTATGCGACCCGTCTCGACCTTGGCTAGCTCGAGCAGATCACCGATGAGGTGAAGCGCAGCGCGCAACGAGCGTCGGGCCCTGTCGATGCTTGTCCGCTGCGTCTCCACAATGGGACCGAGGACGCCGTCCGCAAGCAGTTGCAAGTATCCGTCGGCTGCGCCGATCGGATTCTTGACGTCGTGGGAGAATCCGCGCATCAGACGGTTCTTGCTCTCCGTAATAGTTTCGAGGTCCATGCGGCGCTGTTCTGATGTCGCGATCGTTCGACCCAAGGCGCGCGTGAGTCGCTGCTCACGCTGCGCGAACCAGGCGACCACCATTGCGGCAATCACGGCCAGCAAGCCCAACGCTGACGAGAGCCATCGCTGCACCTTCAACACGTTATCGCCCTGCGCGCGGCGGCCCGCTCCGACTCTCTCGATGTCCGCATCAAGTTGCTGTTCGGCTGCGAACATCGAATCGTGGTCGGCGAGAATGCGTGACATTTCCCTAGTGGCTTGCTCCCCGCTGAGACGGCCGGTCGCGAGCGCGTCCGGCACCGTGCGCCAGCGGGCCCAGAACCGTGCGAGGGCGTCCACGCGATCAGTTGAGATGGTCGAGATCCGCGGTGCGAGCGCCCGCAGGTCGGTGATGATGCGATCCTGCGACGCCCGCACTTCCCGGTAATCGTCTGCCGAACGGGCGCCGCCCCCCGGGATCTCATGGAGGAGGATGATCTCGGCAACGAACAGCGTTTTCAGACTATCGGTGAGGCGATGTGCTCTGCTTGTCGTCGCATCGCCGTCTGCGTGTAGCGCATCGAGTCGCCATGTCATCAGAACTGGAGTAACTGCCAGCGCCAACAGCGCCAGGATGACAAACGCAGATGCAGCGACCGGAGCGTGTGGGGCCCATCCGGCGGGCTGAATGCCAGCGAGGTCATCGCCCTTTCCAGGGTCCACGCTCGCACGAGCCGAGGGGGATGGTCCGGTGTCCGCGCTAGGCAGCGGTCCGTTGCGCGCCATCCTAAACCACCTCCCGGCCGCGAGTCGGGAGGGCGAGAGCGACACAGTCACCGAACGGTACCATCGCGGCGTGCGGGGTCGCACTGCTAGGCCGGATCGTGGATGTCGGCCACACGGACCAGTTTCTTGTTCACGAATTCCTGGATGCCGAGACTGGAGAGCTCCCGACCGTAACCGGAATGCTTGATGCCTCCGAACGGGAGATCGGCTGCCGTCCAGGTTGGATGATTGATGAACACCATGCCGGTGTCGATCCGGCTGGCCACGCGCTTGCCGCGCGCGATGTCCTTGGTGAACACCGATCCACCGAGCACAAAGCTCGAGTCGTTCGCCAGCGCCACTGCTGCGTCCTCGTCGGGGACCCGGAAGAACAGGGCCACAGGCCCGAAGAATTCTTCGGTGTAGGCGGGATTCCCCGATGTGATATCGGTCAGGATGGTCGGCTGCATGAACGCGCCAGGTCCGTCGACCCGCGCGCCACCCAGCACGAGCCGCGCACCCTTGGCGACCGATCGGTCCACCTGGTCCACCAGCGTCGCGAGTGCCTGACTCGAAGACAACGGGGCGAGGGTCGTGGCCTTCTCCATTGGATCGCCGGTTTTCAGTCCGCGCATGGCCGCCGTGAACTTCTCGAGGAACTGATCAGCCACTGCGTCAACCGCGATGAAGCGCTTCGCTGCGACACAGCACTGCCCGGCATTGTTGATTCGGCCCCACAGCGCCCACTTGACGGTCTCATCGAGATCGGCGTCCTCGAGCACGATGAACGCATCGCTGCCGCCGAGCTCCATGGTCGACTTCTTCAACGCCGCGCCAGCTTGTGCCGCAACGACGGCACCTGCCGCCTCACTTCCGGTCAGCGCCACGCCTTTGATCCGTGGATCGGCGATGACGCGTGCGATTTGCGCCTTGCTGATCAGCAGGTTGGTGTACGCGCCGGTCGGCGCACCCGCCTCGATGAACAACGCCGCAAAGGCAATCGCGCATTGCGGCACGTTGGAGGCGTGCTTCACCAGCACGACATTGCCCACCATCAGGTTGGGCGCGACAAAACGTGCGAGCTGGTAGTAGGGGAAATTCCAGGGTTCGACGCCGAAGATCACACCGAGCGGACTGCTTTCGATTACCGCCTCGCCCGAGGCAGGCGCCAACTGTTGCGGAGCGAGAAAGCCCTCGGCGTTCTCGGCGTAGTAATCGAGGATCTCCGCGCTGAGTGCCACCTCGCCCCGGCTCTCTTCTATCAGTTTCCCCATCTCGAGCGTGATGGGCCGGGCAAACTCATCGACCCGGGTGCGCAGGATGGCCGCGGCGCGGCGGAGAACGCCGGTACGCGTGGCGAAGGTGGTGTGCCGCCACGTCTCGAAGCATTGCGTCGCGCCATGAAGGGCGGTCTCGAGCTGCTCGTCGGTGATCTCCTCGAACGTCTTGAGGATCTTTCCATCGTATGGGTTGAGACTTTGATATGTCATGTGCCGTTCCCAGTTGAGTGACACCGTTGCACGGCGCTCATCGACTGAACCGCTGCCACGTTCCGTAGCGCTCGCCCACCCGTCCGCGCCGCAGACTGAGCAGGATTACCAACGCCCCGGCGGCCAGGTCGGTCCACTTCGAGCCAGTCGTGGCTCCGCTGAGGATCCATGGCGCGGCGATCACCGCGGCGCCGAAGAGGACGTTGATGAAGCGCGTTGCACGGCCGACGTCGGCCAGCGCGATCACCGCAAAAGTCACGATCAGGGCGCCGATGAGATGCTCGCTATGAGCGGTCGCGCCGGAGGTTCCCAGCACCGCGGGCGTGAACATGAGCCATACGCCGATGCCCGCGCACACCAGCAGGTTCCAGGGCAGTGCTACGCCCCACACCATCGCCTTGACGCTCACTCCGTCGGGACGGACCGCACCGGTGGTGGGCGTTTCCCGGAGCGTGCCGCCGAGCCAGAAGGTCCGCCACAACGGCTGGCCCTCACGCCGTGCTTGCACGAGGAATTGGCCCATGGCCACGACCTCGTCGAGGGTGAGGGCGATCATGATCACCATCGCGGTCGCGGCGATGAGGCACGGCGTGCACCAGGCCCCTACCGCGAGCGGCTGCAGAATGATGAGGATGATGCTGACGACACCAAGCGGCACGACGAGAATGCCGAAGAACGTGACCATCCACGGCATCGTCCTCCACCGGCGTTGGTCGCCCATGAAGCCCATCAGGAACTCGACCATGTATGCGACGGCGCCGAGTCCCGCGTCAGGGATGGGAAAGGCGCGCGAGACATCCGATTTGAGCACACGCTCCGTACCGAGCCCGAAGAACGGATCGGTCAGCGAGACGACATGATCGAGCTGGAATGCCGTCATCTGTCGCGAGAGAAAGAAGCCCAGGAGAGCAAGCGCGATGATCGGCGCACGCTGCGGCCAGCTCGACGGATTGTAGGACCATCCCGGCGGCACGTCCGGGCCAGGCTCCATGCTCATCCCCGGTGCCATCGGCATCCCCGGCGCCAGGATGGCGAACACGACCACCAGCGTGCCAACGAGTGTGTCGTTGGCGTAGGCGGCGGCAGTAGGCGCCCAGAACACGAGCGGGGCGAAGAGCAGCCACAGGCCGACGAGCGAGTTCGCCCACGGCGCCCACAACTTCCAGAACGGCCGGCGCGAGAGCGAAAGCGCGGCGAACAGGATGACGAGCGCGCCGCTCGCAACGTCGCTCACTTGCAGGGCCGTGCTGCGGTACCCGAGTGCGAATGCGCTCGTGATGAGCCACAGGCCCAGCGTCATGTTGGCAAAATGCGGCCAGACGGCCCCGCCACCGGGCGCCATCGCCATCGGCGCGTCGCCGGGAGCCGCCGCCTTGGCCTCGTGCGGCTGCATCCCG
>JANNJV010000035.1:0-6562 GCA_031395945.1 Gemmatimonadota bacterium
GAGCGGTGCGCAGACCAGCAGAGCCGCGACGCCGGCGAGGCTTGGCGCGATGAAGCGCGCGCGCTGCCGCCAGGTGTGCGGCAAGGTGTACATGGCCGCGGCAGCGGCCAGCCCCAGGGACAGCACGCCGAACCAGTGCACCGTGCAGAGCAACACCGCAAAGATCGCCTGAGCGACGTCGCGTCGTCGTGACTGCGTTTCGCCGGCATCCACGCCCAGCGACCACGCATACGCGGCAGCGCAGGCGAGCCAGGGCGCATACATGCGTCCCTCGAACGCGTGTTCGGTCAGCAATGGATGCGCGACCACCACCATCAAACCCGCCACGCTGCTGGACGCGTCGAAGCGACGACGCAACGCTGCGTACACGAAGCACAGCGCCGAGATGGTGAACGCGAGCGCGACGATGCGCAGCGCGACGGGGCTGAGGCCACCGACAACGGTGCGGACCGCCCACACCGCTAAATGGAAAAAAGGCGGCGACCATTCGCCACCTTGCGCGATGTGACTGACGACTGCCGCTGGTGAGGAGTGGTTCGTCACCCAGTAGGTCGCCAGCTCATCCATCCAGAAGGGCCGCGTCCACAACTCCGGTCCGACGAGGAGCAGCAGCGCTACAGCGAGCGCCAGTGCGCCGCCGAGTAGCGAGAGCTCACGCCGGGTGAGTGGTGGAGGAGCGTGCACCTAGTTGGGGAGGATGTTTGCCCTACACCACTCAATTAAACCACTCAACCTCGTCCCGGACGTGTGACGGCGAGCACCAGTTCCGCGAAGCTCGCCACCTGGCCGTCGGCCCTTTCTATGACCGTAGCGCGCTTCGCGAACCCAGTGAAGGCGATGAAGCTGTCCACCGCGGCGCGCATGGCCAGATCCGTCGCACCGTCGCCAACGGCGATCGCGGGGCGCGCCAGTGACAGGGAGCGCACGACGTCCAACTTGCCGGTCTGCATCGTGAGAGGGGACGCCTCGTCAAAGCCGACGTACTCACCCTTGTCATCCCACCGCAGGTCCACGGCGCGCAGGTCCACGTTCAGCTCGCGCGCCAGTGGCGCGATGGCCTGCCGGATGCCGCCGCTCACGAGTACCACGCGAATGCGTTCCCTCTGGAAGTGCGCGATGGCGGCGCCGGCGCCGTCGGCGATGGTTTTGCGGTAGACGCTGGACAGCACTTCGATATCGTCGCGCGTCGGCTGAATCAAGGCCAGGCGCATGCCGTACACGGCGTCCAGCGCGATCTCGCCATTCATGGCGCGATCGGTCAGCTCCTTCGTGCGTTGCGCCACGTCCGCGCCGCGCCGCTGCGCCAGCCAATCGATGCCCTCCACACCGCACAGTGTGGAGTCCACGTCCAACACGACGCTGGCGTATTTCACAGGATGTTGCCGGGGGCGAGAATGCCCAGTGGATCGAGCTCGCGTTTCACCGAGCGCATGACGCCCAGCTGCAACGGCGTGGCCTGCAAGGGGAGCCAGCGGCGTTTGATCTTGCCGATGCCGTGCTCCGCGCTCACGGTGCCCCCGATGGAGATGACATGCTTGAGCGTCGTTTCCACCACGGCCTCGATGCGCTCCAGCTCTGCGGCGTCGTTGGCGATGAAGTTCTGATGCGGATGACCGTTTCCGGCGTGTCCATAGATGGCGGGCTGCGGAAGGCGCGCGTCGTCCACCAGATGCCGCGCGTGCGCGATGGCGCCAGGCAGCTTCTCGTACGGCACCGCCCAGTCGGTGGAGACCTTGCGGCCGCCGTGCGCGCGTCGAGCGGCGCCGCGCTCGTTCATCGTCGCCGGCACCGCGTGCCGGAACTGCCGCGCGGCGCGAAGCGCGGTCTCGCCATCGAAGACGGCGATCTCTCCATGCGCCGGATCGGTGGCGTCGGCGAGATCCAGCCAGCGTTCGTCCTCGCCGGCGAGATCTTCTATATAGATGAGCGGAGTCTCCTGGCCGCGGGCGATCCTGTGCGACAGGGCGTCGAAATACTCGATGCAGCGGGGACGCAGGCTGGACTGACGGATGGCGATGACGAGCCGCAGCGCCGCGGCCTCGCTGGAGCAGGGAATGGCGAGGCCCACGACGCTCTCGGGCAGCGGCACCAGGGAAAGTTCTGCGCGAACCACGACGCCGAGCGTGCCTTCGCTGCCGACGAACCAGTCCGTAGGCTCCTGCGCGAGCGCGTAGCCCGACGTGTTCTTGTCCAGGCCCGTGCGGCGGACGTCGATGGATTCACCGTTGGCGAGCGCCACCTGGAGCGCGTGAACGTGCGGGCGTGTAGGTCCGTAGAGCAGGGACCTGGCACCGGATGCGTTGCACGCCACCGCGCCGCCGACGGTGACGTCGTCCATGCTCGTGGGGTCCGGTGCGAAGTGCAGTCCGTGCGGCGCCACCGCGCGATTCAGGTCGCCCAGCAACACGCCCGGCTCGACGATCGCGCGGCGGCCGGCGGTGTCCACGTCGATGATGCGGTCCATGGCGCGCATGGAGAGCAGCGTGCCGCGGTCAGTGATGGATGCGCCGGTGGTGCTGGTCTGGTTGCCAGCGGGCGTGACGGGTGTGCGATCGCTGCTGGAGCGCTTCAGGATGTCGCAGACTTCTGCGGCGGACCGCGGGCGCGCGACCGCGTCGGGAATCATCACCAGTCCGGAGACGTCGGCGCTGTACGCGCGACGAACCGCGTCGTCGGTGGAAAGCAGCTCCTCAGCGGAACGAGACAATCGTCGCGGAGCGGACGTCCGGCAGTTGAAGCAGGCGCCGGCAGACTTCCGGCGGCACGGGGTCGTCTACCGAAATCGCCGCGAGCGCGTCACCACCCTGAGCCAGCCGCGACTGGTGGTACGACGCGATGTTGATGCGCGACTCGCCCAGCAGGGTTCCCACGCGTCCGATGACGCCCGGGACGTCCTTGTTCGTGAGGACGATGAGTGTGCGTCGCGGCGGTACGTCGACATGAAATCCGTCGATTTTCGTCAGGCGCGGCGGAGAGCCCTCCGAGGCAACGCCCTGAACGGAGAGCTCCTGCCCACCGGCCGATAGCGTGACCTCGAGTGCGTTGGGATGCTCCAGCCGCTCGGACTCCATGACGGACAGCTCGATGCCGCGAAGCTCCGCCAGGGTGCGCGCGCTGATCAGATTCAGCCGGTCGGTCTCCACGACGCGCGCGAGCACACCCATCGCGGCGGCAGACAGCAGCAGGTCGCTGCCAGCGATGACACTGGGTCCGCACCGCAGCGAGAGTCGGCGAATCTCGCGCTGTCCTCGGCTGGCCAACAATGCACGCGCGACCGTCGCGGCGCGTTCGGCCACCTCCATGCTGGGTTGCAGTTCCACCCAATCCATGTGCGTCGGGCCGGCGATGTTCAGCGACCGCGACAGCTCGCCGCTGAGCAGCGCGTCGCGAACCGCGGCAGCGACGTCCACCGCCACGTTGCGCTGTGCCTCCTGCGTGGACGCGCCCATGTGGGGCATGAGCACCACGTTGGGCGCCTGGCGCAGCGCATTGTCGGCGGGTAATGGCTCCACGGTGAATACGTCCAGCACGGCGCCGCGGACGTGGCCGGAGCGCAGCGACGCCAGCAGGGCTGCGTCGTCCACGATTCCACCGCGGGCCATGTTCACGACGACGGCGCCTGCTTTGGTCTGGGCCAGCTCGCGTTCGCCGATCAGGCCCCGCGTCTCGTCGTTGAGCGGCGTGTGGATCGTGACGATGTCGGACGCGGACAGCAGATCGCGCAGTTCGGCGGCCCGACGGACACGCAGCGCGGCAAAGCGATCGTCGGAGATGTATGGATCGAAGCCCACGAGTTCCATGCCGAAGGCCAGCGCGCGCTTGGAGATCTCGGTCCCGATACGACCCACGCCGATGATGCCGAGCGTACGTCCCTTGAGCTCGCTGCCCATGAGCTTCGAGCGGTCCCACCGGCCCTCGGTCATGGAATGCGAAGCCTGCGGGATCTGGCGCAGGAGCCCGATGACGGCGCCAAAGAAAAGCTCGGTGACCGCGATGGTGTTACCAGCCGGCGCGTTGATGACCGCGATGCCCAGCTCCGTTGCCTTGTTCACGGCCACGTTATCTACGCCGACGCCGGCGCGACCGATCACCTTGAGCTTTGTGGCGCGCGCCAGCAGCTCTTCCGAAATGCGGGTAGCACTTCGGCCCACGAACGCGTCGTAATCACCAATGCGCTCGGCCAACTCCTTTGGCGCGAGTGTCGGAACGACATCGACCGTGAACTGGGGCACCGCCTTCAACAGCGCCACGCCTTCGGGATCGACCTCGTCCGTGACGAGAATACGGTGTGTACTCAATGCGCTTTCGCCAGCCTGGTCGCCACGCTGACCACATTGTCCACGGTCAGTCCAAGCTCCTCGTAGATCCTTTCGTACGGCGCGCTCGCGCCAAACCGTTCTACCCCGAGCACCACCCCACTGTCACCCACCCAGCGCTGCCAGGACATGGGATGGCCGGCCTCGATGGCAACGCGAGGAACGCCGGCCGGCAAGACAGACGCCCTATATGCGGCATCCTGGCGCGCGAACAGCTCGTGGCTGGGCATGCTTACGACGCGCGAACGGATGCCAGCCGCCACGAGCTTGTCGTGCGCGGCAAGGATCAGCGCCACCTCGCTGCCGCTTGACATCAATACGACCTGGACGGCCCGTTCGGCGTTGGGCGTGTTGGCAGCATCCGCGAGGACGTACGCACCGAGCACCAGGCCCGCGGCGGGCGCGTATTTCTCCCGGTCGATGAATCCCAGCTTCTGCCGCGTAAACACCAATGCCGTGGGCCCGTCCTGATGTGCGATGGCCACGCGCCATGCTTCGGCAGCTTCGCTGGCGTCGGCCGGCCTGATGAGCGTGAACCCCGGAATGGCGCGCAGTGTGGAAAGCTGTTCGACGGGCTGATGGGTGGGACCGTCCTCGCCGAGTCCGATCGAGTCGTGCGTGTACACGAAGATCACCGGCTGCTTCATGAGGGACGCCAATCGCACGGCGGGCCGCATGTAGTCGCTGAAAATCAGGAACGTTCCACCGAAGGGGCGCAGCCCGCCGTGCAGGGACATGCCGTTCATCACGGCAGCCATGCCGTGCTCTCGGATACCGAAGTGCACGTACCGGCCATCCTTCCGCTGTCGCGAAAAGTCGGGAACGTTCTTCAACGCCGTTCCATTGGACGGCGTGAGGTCCGCTGATCCACCGATCAGTTCCGGCATCACGCTCGCGATGGCGTTCAGGACGACGTTGGACGCGGCGCGACTGGCGACGGTTCCGTTTTCCTTGGTGAACGAGGGGATCTTCGATTCCCAACCATCGGGCAGACGGCCCTCGATGCGGCGCTTGAGCTCAGGGGAATCTGGATGTGCATCCAGGCGCTTCAGCCACTGCGCTCTGAGTTGTGGGCTCTGGGCTGTGGCCTTCCGACAGTGGTCCAGCACTTCCGGGGGAACCTTGAATGTTTCCTCAGGCCATGGCCATCCGAGGTTCTTCTTGGTGGCGACGACTTCGTCCTTGCCCAGCGGCTCGCCATGCGCCGACGCAGTATCCTGCTTCTTCGGACTCCCATATCCGATGTGCGTGCGCGTGATGACAAGCGTCGGTCGCTCGGTATCGGCCTTTGCCTGCGCAATCACGCGATCGATGGCGCCAAGGTCGTTGACGTCATCCAGTCGAAGCACCTGCCAGCCGTAGCCTTCGAACCGTTTCTGCGCATCGTCGCTGTAGGACAGGTCTGTGGAGCCGTCGATGGTGATCTTGTTGTCGTCGTAGAACCCAATGAGCTTCCCGAAGCCGAAGTGCCCGGCGAACGACGCCGCTTCATGCGACACACCTTCCATCAAGTCGCCGTCGCTCGCGATGAACCAGGTGAAGTGGTTGATGATTTCCTGGCCTGGCTTGTTGAACACCGCGGCCAGATGCGCTTCGGCCATGGCCATGCCCACGGCGTTCGACAGGCCCTGTCCGAGCGGGCCAGTGGTCGTCTCGACGCCGTCCGTGAATCCGTACTCGGGATGACCCGGTGTCTTGCTTTCCCACTGACGAAAGGCTTTCAGGTCATCGAGTGTGAGGTCGTAACCGGAGAGATACAGCGCGCTGTACAGCAGCATCGACGCGTGGCCGGCGGAGAGCACGAAGCGATCGCGATCGAACCAGGCGGGGTCCGACGGGTCGTGCTTCATGTGCTGCATGTAGAGCTTGTAGGCCAGCGGCGCCAACGCCATCGGCGTGCCGGGGTGTCCGGACTCGGCTTTCTGCACCGCGTCCATGGACAGGGTACGAATGGTGTTGATCGAGAGCTGGTCGAGATCCATCGTCGGCGAATTCCGGGCGGGAGGTCGCGTTGAAGCTATATCCGGCGGCTCCGAGTCGGGGTTGCGAGGACGGAGGTCGCCCGAACGCACCCTGGCCAAAACGGGGCATGAACTTCACATGCCCGTTTTGCCATGGGCTTTGCGTTCGGACGACCTCCGTCCTCGCAACCCCGCCCGCAGACTCCGACTATTACCGACGCGCCAGCCGGGCCCGGATCTCCCCCACGCTCGATTGCTCGGCGCGGACGGGTCCCACGTACAGCA
>JANNJV010000038.1:0-18586 GCA_031395945.1 Gemmatimonadota bacterium
GCGCATCGTTGCCGACCTCGAGGGCGACGAAGGCATCAAGCTGACCATCGTGCGCGAACGTAAGCAGCGGGAACTCACCCTTCGCTGGTAAGGCTCAGGACAGTTTCTGCGGCTCCAGCACGAGCGATTTGTGAATCGCTAGCGCCGCGATGGCGCCATCCGCCGCGGCGGCGATAGCGAGCTGGGAACCGGGCACGATATCCCCGGCGGCGAACACGTTCCTCACGGACGTGTGATAGTGCTTGTCCACCACGATGTGTCCACCAGCGTCGCGCTTGCAGCCGAGCTGTGCGCCCAGATCGTCAGCCGGATACTGGCCAATCGCGAAAAAGATCTTCTCGGCGTCCAGCTCCATCCCCGTTTCCAGGGCGAGATACAGAACACGGCCGTCTTTGACGCGCGCGCTCGATACGCGATCGGTGAGCACAGGAATATTGAGTTGTTCCAGCTTCTGGCAGTATTCGGCGTCGTCCATTTCCGGCGGCTGCCCATTGGTGCAAATCACGATGTCGCGCGTCCACGTGCTGAGATTGAGCGCCATTCCCACCGCTTTTCTGCCGTGTCCGATGACCACTGTTTTCCGGTCGCGCGCTTCGAATCCATCGCAGTCGGGACATACGTGTGCAGTCTCGCCATACGCGCGCTCCAGCCCTGGGATGTCGGGCCACACATCCTTGAGTCCGATGGCGAGCAGCAGTCGGCGCGCGGCGATACGGCGTCCCGAGTTGGTGACGAGCTCGAAGTGGTCGTCCGACGCGCGGCTCGCGCGGTCCACGCAGTCGTCCTCCAGCACCACCTCGAACTTGCGCGCTTCATCCCGTCCCCGCGCGCGCAACTCCGCTGGCTTGACGCTGGGCAGTCCGAGGTAACAATTGATGCCACGGGTCTCCCAGTTGCGTGGGTCCCCGCTATCGATGACCACCACGGAGTGCAGGTAGCGAGCAAGGAATAGCGCCGCGGACAAGCCGGCTGGGCCGCCACCGACGATGGCGATGTCGAACTGACCGTTCATTTGCCGACAGTCCGGCAAAAATCCGGCCCGGTGGCTACCGGATCGAGCCTGGGGGCAGCAGGTAGAGGAGGTGCAGGGTGGCGCGATCGGCAGCGCTGATGGCAGTACTGCGCGACTCGGGGAACATCACGTCCGCAGCGTCTGCCGAGTGGCCCAAACCGAGCGCGTGCCCGATCTCGTGGCGGGCGGTACCCGCGACCACAGCGGCTGGTAGCGGCAGCCCCTCGGAATCATGCGTGGCGATGGTGATCTCCGCCGCAACGATCCAGCCATACTGGTCGCGGGTCTTGCGCGTCATCCCCAGTTTTTCGCGCTCTCCTTTTGGGAACGCCTGGATCCACCGGATCTGTATCTCCGTGGCCATTGAATCCCGAACCACGTCGAAGCGGAGCGGAAATCCGGCCCGCTGCCACTCATCGATGGCGGTTTCCGCGACCACGGGATAGCTGGAATTCCAGTCTGGAAGGGAGGGATTGCGCTCGATCCAGACTCGCAGCGCGTCCACGCGCCGTTCTGGCCAGCGCATCAGCAATTGATCCTGTTCGACCAGCATGATGGACAGGTACGTGCCCGGCCCGCCCTCCTCAATCATCGACCGCACCGCCGCCACGTCGCGCGCCGGCGCCTGGTTGGAAGACGCCTGCACCTTGATCGTGGCGGTGTCACTCTCTTGCAACGGTTCACCGCTTTGCACGGTGGAATCTGAGGCCGAGGTGTCTTGCCCGGCTGTCGCGCGCCTCTCGGACAGGCTGTCCGTCGATGTGGCGGACGCAACGTCTTGCGGGCCGGGCCCAACGCTGCGGACGACCTGGATAACGATGAGAACGGCGACTACTCCGCCCGCCACAGCGAGGGGGATGTGGTCCCGGAGACGCACGCTACCCGTGGGACGAGCGCCTAACGGACGCTATACCGAACCGACCCGGCCGGCAGCTTGTAGAGCAGCCGCGCCGTCTCGCGATCGGCCCCGGACAGGCTTCGGACGCGGACCTTGGGGGCCATTACACTGGAGGGATCCAGGGTATGGTCGAGGCCGAGCAGATGGCCAATCTCGTGGAGAGCCATGGCGTGCATGGCGTCGTCCTCAAGGATTTCGCCAGTGCGATGGTGCACCGCCAGGATGATGCTGGCGTCGGTAATCCAGTACGACTCATCGCGGGCCCAGCGGGTGCGGCCGCTGATGGGCTCGGAAAAACGATCGATCCAATTCACATGGACATGCGCCGACGCGGAATCAGCCACAATCCTGAATTTGACCGGCAGCCCAAGCGTGTCCCAGGCGACGAACGCGTTGTGGACCTCGAGCACATAGCGCTCGCCCCAGTCCTCAACGTTTGACGACGGCTGGATCCAGACGCGCAGTGGGTTACCATGGCGGTCCGGCCAGCGAGCCAGGGCCGAATCTCGTGCGCGCAGAATCTCGGAGATGTACGTCCCCGATTGGCCCATTCGAAGCGCGCGACGAATCTCTTCGCGCTCGTCGTCGCGAACGACCGAGCCGCCCGAGAACAACTCGAACGCTCGAGCGGGGGCCAATACTGGCGCGCGCTTCTGCATTCCGGCACCGGCGAGTCCGATGCCTGCTGCGGCCATCGAGATTGCGAGGATGGAATGACGCAACGAACCGCGGGAAGGAGGTTCAACGTCGAACCGGCGAGCCGATGTGCTCTGGGCGGGTTCGCGAGGGAGGAGGGATCCTCGCGAATGAGCAACTCGCGCTCGCCAAGGGGATGACGAACTGCGCCACTATAAAGGAACGCCGCTGGGTCCGCCAGAGTCATCTGGCGAGAGCCTCATTTTTGTGGCAACCCGCGAACGGAAGGGCTGGTTGGAGCGATGCTTATGTACGCTGTCGGCCGCTATCTCGTTTCGATCCGACTATAGCTCAGCAAGTCGCTGATGAGAGCCAGGAGATCCTGCTGCGCGGTGCGGATGCGTTCGAGGTATTCCCGCTGCTGCAAACTCACGGCGCCGCCAATGCCCATCTCGATCAGCTCGGCGTATCCACCGATGGCATTGAGGGGCGTGCGCAGGTCATGGGCAATCGAAGCGAGGAAGTCGTCCCCGGGATCGTGCTTGAGGGATTCGGCCAAGTCCTGGGCACGTGGTTTCTGCATGCACCAGATATGGAAGGAGGAACCGTGCCATCCTTCACGCGCCGCGCGGAGAAATGCCTTTTAGTGGCCCGTGTCTTCGCGCGAGTCGGCGCTCCCGACATTCCGAAGCACGATCGCGGCGTTGCGCGCGAGTCCAGCCCGTTTCGCCCGCTTCATCGGCGAACCCTTGAATTCCGTCCGGAACGTCTCGTCGTCCATGGCCAATAAATCCCGCGCCAGCGTGCTCGAGTCCTTGCTCGCCAACGATGCACGCGTTTCGAACGCCGGCTCCCGCAATTCGGTCGCGAAGCTGACGTTCCAGGGACACACCTCCTGACAGATATCGCATCCATACAACAGCTCGCCCATGAGCGGCTGCAGCTCCGGAGCGATGTCCGAACGATGCTCGATGGTCAGGTAGGATATGCAACGGCGCGCGTCCATCACGTGGGGTGCCACGAACGCTCCAGTGGGACACGCGTCCAGACAACGCGTGCACGTTCCGCAGCGGTCGGCGTCGAACGGCTGGTCGGACTCGAGCTCGACATCCACCAGCAGCGCGCCCAGGAAAAAAAATGAGCCCTGCTTTGGGTTGATGAGCATGGTATTCTTGCCAATCCAGCCGAGGCCGGCGCGACGCGCGAGGTCGCGCTCCAGAATGGGCCCGGTGTCCACGTAGCTCTTGCCACGAACAGGATATCCGAGCTCCGTGCGGAGCCACTGGAGCAAACCGTCCAGGCGCTCGGTCATCACATCGTGGTAGTCGTCACCTCGCGCATATCGGGCAACGGGGCCGCTGGGCTGCCTGCCACCATAGTCGAGCCCGACGACAATGGCGCTTCGAACGCCGCCGAACGGGAGGTGGCTGTCACGCCGCTTTTCCGATCCGCGTGACAAATACTCCATATCTCCGGCGTACCCTTTCGCCAGCCATTGCGCGAACGCCGCGTACGAATCGGCGGCACCCAGGCGCGTGATGCCGACCGGATCGAACCCCATCTCTCCTGCGCGCTGTTTGACGCGCAGTTCCAGCGGGAGCGTGGCCGACGGCGTCATTGGTCGCGGGTGGCCCAGCGCGCGTAGCGCACGATGTCGCCAGGCGGTGGCACGGCGTCGTCCCGTCCGTATGCCGTGTGCATCCGCCAACGGACGTACTCCCTGGCAGGCAGCGGCAGAAAGGGAAGTCGTTTGAACCAGTTTCGGCGGCGAAAGCGCCAGCCGACGCGAAGCAACGACACGCCAATCGCCGGATTGCGTAGCGACTGCATCAACAGGGAGAGTGACAACCGCGTCCAACTCATGGCAGCAATTTACCGTGAGCGCTACACAAAGGACTCGCCATCGAGACCGCGGGGGACGGTGATGCCCAGCGCTGCCAGAGCGCTTGGCATGACGTCCGTGGTGCGACGCGGCTGGCGTGCCACAGGGCAGTCCAGGAGTAGCGGAACCAGCATGTGCTCGCGATGCAATGCCCCGTGCGAGCTCATATGCGGAATGGGTTCGTACCGAGCGCGAAAATCCCAGCCGCGCGTGGCTGACAGAATGAAGTCGCCGGCGCGCGACGCGCCGGCCAGTTTCGCGATCTGAACCACGGAGTCCGGGTAGTCGGTGAATCGCGTCGCTTCGTGCGCTTCCGCGGCGCTCAGGCCCGTGAACTCGCGTCCGACACCGAGAGGATCCCCTTCACCCATGCAGTACGAGAAACGGTCGCCGTCGTGACTCACCGTGGCGCGCCCACGCTCGCGCGACCAGACAGCGCAGCTCGAGGTACTCAGCGGCACGAGCATCAGGTCCACCGAATCACGCGCGTTGAGTTGCTCGGCGAGACTGCGCCACTGCACGTCGAGTCCATCCCAGAACGGACGGTCGCGGCGGGCGAGATCGACGTACACATGCGCCATCGCGTTGCCGCTCACCATCACGGCGACGTTGGCGCCAACGCGAAGCACCCACGGATGGGCCAGCGCGCGGTACCCCATGCCGTCGATCACGCGCTGCAAGTCCTCGTGATGGCTCACGGGGGAATGCCCGTGATCGCTGGCGACCCAGATCCGCGTCGCGCTCCCCGCGCGGTCTCTGTCGCGATCATCCAGCAGGGCGCCCACGGTGTCGTCGATGATGCGCAACGCCTTCTGTACGCCCATCCGGTCCTGCCCCTCGGCGTGGGACATTTTGTCCACGCCCATGAACGCGGCGAAGACATACGGACTGTGCCGCGATTGCACGCGGGCAATAACCTTCTGCGAGATCTCGCGGTCGACGTCGAGCCACGCGTCCACGTCGCCGCGAAAATGCGTGACGGCCGCGCGGATTGCGGACGCCGCCGTCAGCGACGCGATCTGACGCGAGCGTGGCAGGCCGCGCGTGATCATGCTGAGCGCGGCGGCGCTTTCGGGAACGAGCTCGAAGATGGTGGGAGCGTCAGGGTTTATATCGCGGTTCACCGCGCCCATCTGATAGCCCACGTAACTGCGGGAATAATCGGGAAAGCTGCAGGCCTCTCGTGCGCGGTCGAACCAGCGTAACCCGGGCAGACCAACCGATCCCGGAAACCGGCCCATCAGGAACGGCGTGTATGCCGGTCCCGTCACGGAGGGGAAGGTGGACGTGACCTCGTGCAGCCCGCCTTCGGATCGGAGCCGCGCCATCGAAGGAAGCGCTCCGGCGTCGAGTGCGCTGGTGAGCGTGTCTGCGCGCACGCCGTCGGCGAGAAGAACGATGACAGACATAAGAGGTGTACCGAAGCTACAACTCGCCGCTGGGCCACGTATCGGATAGAATCCTGCGCATGCCACCTCGGAAAAAGCCTGTTCGTCCTCCCGCTCCGTCCGCCGCAAGGAAACGTCACCGCGACAGTCTGCCGCGCACAGCGTCAGGAAAGCCCGCCAGCGCCCAGCTCATGGTCACGGCGGAGTTCGACGCGCAAGAGGGACTGCGCGAGCGAACGGAAGAAGGGCATCTCGCCGCGGGCCGCACGCCACCGTCTCAGGAGTCCAGCGCCCGCCACGCCGGGGCGGTCAAGAGGGTCGACGACGACATCAGGACGTTCAGTCTGCCGGAGACGGAGGACGAGAAATTCCTTCAGAGTCCCTCGTCCGATCCCACCGACTTCACGCGGCAGGATACCTGGCGCGTGATGCGGATCATGGCGGAATTCATTGAAGGCTTCGACAACCTGGCCAACGTTACCAAAGGCGTCACCATCTTCGGATCGGCGCGTACGCATCCTGAGGATCCGCAATACACGGCCGCGCAGGAAACCGCGAAGCTGCTGGCTGAGCAGGGATTCGCGATCATTACGGGCGCCGGTCCGGGGATCATGGAGGCGGCGAACCGCGGCGCGAAGGAGGCAGGCGGACGGTCCATCGGCTGCAACATCGAGCTCCCGTTCGAGCAGGGCGCCAATCCTTACGTGGATACGCTCATCAACTTCCGCTACTTCTTTGTGCGGAAGACGATGTTCATCAAGTACTCCAATGCCTTCATCATATTTCCCGGCGGGTTCGGCACCCTGGACGAGGCATTCGAGGCGTTGACCCTGATTCAAACGGGGAAGATCTATCAGTTCCCCGTCATCCTGTTCGGGCGACACTACTGGGCCGGCCTCATCCGCTGGATCCAGTCGCGCGTACTGGGCGAGAAGAAAATTTCGGCGGGCGACATGGATCTGATGGTCATGACCGACGATCCAGCCGAGGCGGTGCAGGTGGTCGTGGACGCATACGACAGCCAGCGGCGTTCTAAACCGGATCCGACGAAGGGGCTGTAGGTGACAAAGAAGAAGAAGGACGACGGCGGCGCGCGCGAGCGCGGCGGCTTCAAGAGCTCGCGGCATGGCAAGAAGGCGTCGGCTGCTGGGCCAAAGGCTGCGCAAAAAAGGGCTGCGGAGGACAAGGAGCGCGCTGGCCCTTCCGCTGTGGGCTCAACCAAGAGCTCAGCCGCCACACCCCAAAGCCGCTTTCTGGTGGGTCCCAAAATCGATCCGCAACCGATTACCGGAAGCGAAACGGTGGCGGACCTGATCGACAATGCCTTCCTGGCCTACAACGCCGCGCGCCTGCGTGAGGCGTGTCAATTGTTCACGAAGAAGATGCTGGAAGCCGACGTAACCGTGGGAATGACGCTCACCGGGGCGCTGACACCCGCTGGGTTGGGCATGGCGGCGCTGATTCCATTGATCGAGTCGGGATTCGTGGACTGGATCATCTCCACCGGCGCCAATCTCTATCACGACACGCACTTCGGCCTTGGGTTGGCGATGCATCGCGGCAACCCGCAAGAATCCGACGTCGTGCTGCGCGAGGAAGGGATCGTGCGCATCTACGACGTGTTCTTCGATTACGACGTGTTGCTCTCCACGGATGCCTTTTTTCGGGCCATCATCCAGTCGCCGGAATTTCAGAAGCCGATGTCGAGCGCCGAATTCCACCACCTCTGCGGCAAGTACGTGCGTGAGCGTGAGAAGACACTGGGCATCGGGAAGAAGTCGCTGTTGGGTGCGGCGTACGAAGCCGGCGTCCCGATCTACACGTCGTCGCCCGGCGACTCCTCCATCGGGATGAACGTTGCCGCGCTGGCCCTGGATGGGAACAAGTGTGTGATCGACCCGAATGCGGACGTCAACGAGACGGCGGCGATCGTGCTTGAAGCCAAGCGCAGCAACGGCAAGTCGGCGGTACTCATCTGTGGGGGCGGGAGCCCCAAGAATTTCGCGCTCCAGACGGAGCCGCAGATTCAGGAAGTATTGGGTATCGACGAGAAAGGCCACGACTACTTCCTGCAGATCACCGACGCGCGCCCCGATACGGGCGGTCTGTCCGGTGCGACGCCGGCGGAGGCGGTGAGCTGGGGCAAGATCGATCCGGACCGTCTGCCGGATGCGGTCGTCTGCTATCTGGATAACACCGTCGCGCTGCCGCTGCTCACGTCGTACGCGCACGCACGGCACAAGCCGCGCAATCTCAAGCGTCTCTATGATCGGCGCGGGTCGATGATGCGGCGGCTATTGGACGAGTATCGTCGCGCCGGAGGAGGGGCCGTCGCGGCAGCCTCATCGGACGCCAAGTTGCCGATGCATCGGTAGGCCGCGCGCTACTGCGCGCACGAGATTCCGCCGCGCATACTCGCCCTGACTCACCAGGGCCGTGCGCTCCTCGCCGCCCAGTACGGCACGCAGGATCTCTTGTTCGCTGTCGCCAGCCGACAGGCGGCGCTCGATCTCGGCCACGGTGACGACCAGCCAATCCCGCTTGGCCTCGAGTGCGGTGACCGGTGCGTCGATCAGCCCTCGATGCGCGTCGAACATGCGCCTTGGCCGCAGGGCGATCGCGAGATCGAGGCTTCTGATGATCTCATACGGGTCCTCACTCATACCCATCACACGCACGCGAACCCCAAGCCAGAGGTCGCCGGAGAACAGCGTCTCCGTGTCGGGGTCGAAGACCACGTGGTGATCGGGCGAATGGCCGGGCGTCGCGATCGTGCGCAGCGGCGCGACATCCAGGGGCTGAAGCGCGCCGACGAGCGCGCGCGGGCGGCCCCAGGTGAAGTGTCGGTACAGTTTCACCTGCTGGCGCTCGCGCAACTTGCGTTCGGTGTACTCGGGCATCCAGGTGGGCAGGGACGTCGCCAAGGTTGGCGCGTTGCCGGCGTGGTCCTCGTGCCAGTGCGTCACGATCACGCCGTGGGGCCGCAGCTCCGCGATCGCGCGGGCGAGGTCGCCGCGGACGTGTCGGAACCCGGTGTCCACGAGAATGCCGCGGACCAAATACGCGCTCACATCATACCCCACCGCCGCGCTACGCCGGGTCCACAGACGCAAGCGCTGCACGTCGCCGTGCCAGGTGACTTCAATCATGCGAGAGGTCTTTCGGAGGTCTGGACGCCCCCGCAAACGCCAGGTACAATGAAAGGAGCACTGTCGGCGCCCGGCTGACTCCAGTCGGGCGCTGCCCTTTTTTTGTATCCGGCGGTTGTCACATGATCGAAGAACTGAAACGCGCCCTTGGCGACGAAGTCGAGAAGCTCCAGCATGAGCTCAACGTCATTCTTCCGAACGAGATCCGGAAGGCAGTCGAGCTCGGCGACCTTCGCGAGAATAGCGAGTACAAAGCGGCGCTCGAGCGGCAGCAATTCGTCCAGGCGCGGCTGGGCCAATTGCGGTCGCGACTCAGCAAGCTGTCGTCCATCGACATTTCCCAGATTCCGTCTGACAAGGTGGGGCTGGGCTCGCGCGTCGTGGTGCGCGACGAAAAGACGCGGGAGAAGGAGGTCTACCATATGGTCTTCGGCGACGCGCTGGAGTTGCTCGACGGTCACGTGACCATGGCGTCTCCGATCGGGCGGGCCCTGCTCGGCAAGGCCGTAGGCGATGAGATCGTGTTGCGTCTTCCCGACGCGACGCGGCGGCTGAAGCTCATCGAACTGCTGACGATTCACGACGACGTCACCGCCACGTAGGTGCGGCCGAGCACTGGGCGACACGCTCAGGGGTCGATAGCGAAGATCCGCGCGACTTCGGCATCGTAGCGCGCGAGTTCGCGTTCTCGGGCGGCGGCGTCCCAATGCAGCAGCGGCGCCACCACATCGGCGACACGGCGAGCAGCAGCGCGGCCGTTGTCGCGGGTCTCGAACGCCACTGGCACTCGGCGGATGAGCAGATCGCCCAGCGTGCAGGCGAACTCGTGCTCCACGGCGTATGGAATGGCGCCCAGTTTGTACGGCAGTCCCACCTCGATCTCGCGTCCCTCGCTCATCGTGGCGTCGCCGCCCGGCAACGGGCTCGTCCCGGTGACCGCGCGCTTTCGCGGCATTCGCAGGATGTCCTGTGCCGCGTCCACTACCTGGCTGGCCATGACGCGATATGTGGTAAGCTTGCCGCCGGTGATAGTGACGGTGCCGGGCCCGCGCTCGATGGCGTGTTCCCGCGAGGCGGAGACCGACGAGCCCGTGGTCGGCATCAGCGGTCTGATGCCCGCCCAGGCCGACACGACATCGTCCCTGGAGAGGCGTGCCTCTGGAAAGAAGGCGTTGCCGGCCTCCAGCAGGTAGGCGACGTCGGCCTCATTGGCGCGCACATCGTCCGGCGACGCGTCGGTGAATGAGTCGGTGGTCCCGATAATGGCGTGCGCGCCAGCCGGCAATGCGAACATGACGCGACCGTCGCGCGGATGCACAATGGTGATGGCGTCGCGATTGCCCACGCGATCGCGAGGGACGGCGACATGGGCGCCTTTGCTCCCATGAATCCGGCTGGCGACTCTGCCGCCTTCCAGGAGGCGCACGGCGTCGCTCCAGGGGCCGGCGGCGTTCACCAGCACGCGCGCGCGAATCTCGAACTTCGCGCCCAGAAGCGCGTCCTCCACACGGGCCGCGTGCACTCCGCTGGGGGCGCGCGACCCGCCGACGTACGAGACGTGATTCGCCACCACGGCGCCGTGGTGGTGCGCATCGATCACGTTCGCGAGCGTGAGCCGCGCGTCGTTCGTGGATGCGTCGAAGTAACGTACGCCGCCGCGCAGCCGCTCTGATAGCAGGCGCGGTTCGGCCGCGAGCACGGCGGCCGCGCTCAGCCGACGATGCCGCTGCACGTTCCTGAACAGCGACAGCAGATCGTAAAGCGCGAGGCCGGCGCGCAGCTTCCACAGGGACAAGCGCTGGCCCTCGTATACGGGCCACGTGAACGCCAACGGGTGCACGAGATGCGGTGCCAGTCGCAGTAGCCGGCGGCGCTCCGCGCTGGCCTCGAAGACGAGATGCAGGAAACCGTGCTCCAGGTAGCGAACGCCTCCGTGGATGAGTCGCGACGAGCGGCTGGACGTGCCGCTGGCGAAATCGCTTTTGTCGATGAGGGCGACCGACAACCCGCGCATCGCTGCATCGCGCGCAATCCCCGCGCCCGTGATGCCGCCCCCTACGATCAGCGTGTCAAAAACTTGATCCGAAAGCTCCGCGAGCCGGCGAGCACGCTCGTGCATCGCCGAAAGGTAGAGGATAGCTTCCGGTCATGGCGCCATTGGGAACCAACGGTCGTCGCGTCGCCGTTATCGCGGGCGTGCGCACGCCCTTCGCGAAGGCGGGCACCGCGCTCAAGCATCTCAGCGCGATCGAGCTGGGCAAGCTGTGTGTCGCCGAGCTGATGCAGCGCACTGAGCTGGATGGCCATGACGTGGATGCTCTGGTGTACGGCACCGTCGTCCCCTCAGTGGTCGCGCCGAACATCGCCCGCGAAGTGTCACTGCTCCCCATCCTGCCCAAGGGAGTGGAGGCGTACACGGTGGGTCGAGCCTGCGCGTCAGCGAACCAGGCCATCACCGACGCCGCCGATCAGATCACGCTCGGCCATCACGATGTGGTCATCGCCGGCGGCGCCGAGTCCCTGTCTAATGTGCCCATTCTGCATTCGCGGTCGATGTCGGAAAAGCTCGTCGCGCTGTCGAAGGCCAAGACCTTCGGCCAACGCATCGGCATCGCCAGCTCCATTCGCCCCCGCGACCTCGTACCCATCGCGCCGGCCATCGCCGAGCCGTCGACCGGCGAGTCCATGGGGCAGAGCGCGGAAAAAATGGCGAAGATCAACCACATCGGCCGCGAAGAGCAGGATCAGTTCGCGCTGCGG
Organism: Gemmatimonadota bacterium; assembly: GCA_031395945.1. Classification (GTDB taxonomy): domain Bacteria; phylum Gemmatimonadota; class Gemmatimonadetes; order Gemmatimonadales; family Gemmatimonadaceae; genus DASPMP01. Next base: position 11,726 of record JANNJV010000038.1, read on the forward strand.
TCCCATCGACTGGCTGCGGTGGGCCTGGAGGATGGACGACTCGTCGCCGAGATGCAGCCCGTGTGGATTCCGCCCCGGTACGAGCAGAACCTGGAGACCGACAACGGCGTCCGTCGAGATACGAACATCGAGCAGCTTCGCGCGCTCAAGCCCGTGTTCGATCGCAAATACGGGAGCGTCACCGCCGGCAATGCGTCGCCCCTGACCGACGGCGCCAGCGCGGTGTTGCTCATGAGCGAAGCAAAGGCGCGCGTGTTGGGTTACAAGCCGCTGGCTTACATCCGGTCGTACGCCTACGCCGCGCTGGACCCGGGTGAGCAATTGTTGATGGGGCCCGTGCTGGCCGCGCCCGTCGCGCTGCAACGCGCGGACCTGACGCTGAAAGACATGGACCTCGTGGAGATGCACGAGGCGTTTGCAGCGCAGGTGCTGAGCAATCTGAAGGGACTCGAATCCAGGCAGTGGGCGGAGCGTGCCGGCTTCACAAAACCGGTGGGCGAGGTGGATCGCTCCATTCTCAACGTGATGGGCGGCTCGATCTCGATCGGTCACCCGTTCGGCGCCACCGGAGGCCGGATTCTCACCACGCTCTGCAACGAGCTCGCGCGTCGCGACGGACAGTTCGCGCTGATGACGGTGTGCGCCGCGGGAGGCATGGGACACGCCATGGTGGTCGAGCGAGCGACATGACAAACACAGCTTCCGCCGGCATGCGCGAGACAGCCGCCACTGGCGCGGTGACCACGGAGAATCGCGGCGGCGTCCTGATCGTGACGCTCGATCAACCGGGTGACGCGGTCAACAAAGTGGACCGCTCGCTGGGTGACGCGCTCGAGCGCGTGTTTCAGGAAGCCGATCGCGATCGAACGGTGTACGCGGTCGTCATCGCCAGCGGCAAGCCCGACATCTTCATCGCCGGCGCAGACATCGAACAGTTCCTCGATTTCCGCACCGAGCTGGATGCCGAGAACGCCAGCCGATTCGGCCAGCGGCTACTGAATTTGCTCGAGCGGTCGCGGGTTCCCGTCGTGGCCGCGATCCATGGCGCGTGTCTCGGCGGCGGTCTGGAGCTCGCGCTGGCGTGTCAGTATCGCATTTGCAGCGATCACCCCAAAACCGTTCTGGCGCTACCCGAAGTCCAGCTGGGACTGATTCCGGGGATGGGCGGCACGCAGCGTTTGCCGCGGCTCATCGGTGTCCGGAACGCGCTGGACATGATTCTCACGGGGAAGAACATCCGCGCCAAGAAAGCGCTGCAGATGGGGCTCGTGGACGAAATGGTGCATCCAGCCATCCTGATGGAGGTCGCCACGCAGCGCGCCCTCGAGCTGGCGGACCGGTCGCTCAAGCCGAAGCGCAGCGCCACGCAGGGGCTCGCCGGCATGGCGCTCGATGGGAATCCGCTGGGTCGTGCCGTGGTGTATCGCAAGGCGCGTGAAGGCGTGGTCGAGAAGACTCACGGACACTATCCCGCGCCGCTGGCCGCGATCGATGTCGTGAAGTACGGACTGTCGCACGGACTGGAAAAGGGGTTGCAGGAAGAGTCGCGCGTCTTCGGGCAGATGGCGCGGACGCCGGAATCACAACAGTTGATCTTCCTGTTTTTCGCCACGACGTCGCTCAAGAAGGACATGGGCGTTGCGGAACCCGCGCCCATCCCGAAGGACGTCGAGAAGATCGCGGTGCTCGGCGCCGGATTCATGGGCGCCGGTATCACGGCGGTGGCGGTGCAACAGGGAACGCTGGTGCGTCTGAAAGACACCGACCTTGCGCGTGTCGGAAAAGGGCTGGCTGCCGTTCGGGAGGTGCTGAAGGAACGGCTGGAGCGCAAGCAGATCACGCGGCAGCAATTCGACGACATGCTCGCGCTCGCCGGCGGCGCTATCCAGTACACCGGCTTCGGGAACGTCGATCTCGCCATCGAAGCGGTGTTCGAGGATCTCGGCGTCAAGCATGGCGTGCTCCAGGTGGTGGAGCAGTTGATTCCCGGCGACGCGGTGATCGCCTCGAATACAAGTACCATCCCAATCGCGCGCATCGCGCAAGGGTTGCAGCGCCGCGATCGAGTGCTCGGCATGCACTTCTTCTCCCCCGTGCACAAGATGCCGCTGCTGGAGGTCATCGTAACCCCCCAGACCGCGAAGGACGCCACCGTGACCGCGGTCGCGTACGGCCGCAAGCTGGGGAAAACGGTGATCGTCGTGAACGACGGGCCGGGCTTCTACACCACCCGCATTCTCGCGGCATACATGAATGAGGCGGGGCGCATGTTGGACGAAGGCGTCGCCATCGACGCGCTGGATGCGGCGCTCGTGGACTTCGGCTTCCCGGTGGGTCCCATGACCCTCATGGACGAGGTGGGACTGGATGTGGGCGGCAAGGTCGGCGCGGTCATGGCGGAAGCCTTTGGCGCCCGCATGATGCCAGGGGAAGGCGTGCGGCGCGTAGTGGAATCGGGGCGCACCGGCCGCAAGGGACGCAGTGGATTCTATCTCTATGACGACACGGGGAAAAAGGGTGGCGTGGACCCGACGGTCTACGAACTGATCCACGGCGGAGACCGCCGCGCGATGCCTGCGGGGTCGCTGGGCCCGGTCATTGGCATCGAGAAGCACGAGATTGTGGATCGCTGCGTGCTTGCGATGGTGAATGAGGCGGCACGCTGTCTCGACGAAGGCGTCCTCCGGTCCGCTCGCGACGGCGACATCGGTGCGGTGTTTGGCCTGGGCTTCCCGCCATTCCGGGGGGGGCCATTCAGATATGCGGACGCGGTTGGCCTGGAAGAGATTCTCAGCCAGCTCGACACGCTGGACGGCCGCTTCCCGGAGCGTTTCAAGCCGGCGTCGCTCATCGTCGAGATGGCTCGCGCGCGGCAGCGCTTCTATCCGGCGGAAGGGCGTCCGGTTCGGTAGGATTCTGTCGCATGACTACGATACCGCGACGCTCTCGGCGTTGGGCGCTGGGCGCTGAGCCTTTCCCAACACATCTCCCCAGGCTCACGGCGATCTTGTTGGCGCTGGCTGCGTGCGTACCGCCCGGGCCACCCGCGCCCTCGAGCGGATCGCAACCCATCAGCGCGTACCCGCCGCGTAATCTGCGCGACCTTCGTCCGCAGACGCGCGCGGAACGCAGCGCGTTCACCGAAACGTCCAGTCACGCCGACGTGTTGGCGTTCCTCGACTCGCTCAAGGCGCAGAGTCAGCAGATCCACGTGACGAGCTTCGGACGGTCACCGCGGGGGCGGGACATTCCCATGGTGGTCGCGTCCCGACCGCTGGTCCGCACCGCCGCCGAAGCCAAGCGGCTCAATCGTCCCATCGTCTACGTGCAGGGCAACATTCACGGCGGTGAAGTCGAAGGAAAGGAGGCGTCGCTCTCGCTGCTCCGCGACCTCGCCCTCGACCGGTACGCCAACGTCCTGGATTCGCTGATCATCGTGGTCGTCCCCATCTACAACGCGGACGGGAACGATTCGCTGGGGACGAGCGAGCAGAACCGCTCGGAGCAGAATGGTCCGCCTATGATCGGGCTGCGGCAGAATGGCCAGGGACTGGATCTCAACCGCGACTATATCAAGGCCGAAGCACCGGAGACGCGGGCGTCGCTGGACTTCTTCCGCGCGTGGGACCCGGACGTGTTCGTGGATCTGCACACGACTGACGGCAGCTTCCACGGGTACGCACTCACGTGGGCCCCGCCCCTCAATCCCGCCGCGCTGTTCTCCGGCCCGTTCACGCGCGACACCGTTCTCCCGGCACTGCGGAACGTGTTACGGACGCGACTGCGCATCGAGACGTTCCCGTACGGGAATTTCGCCTCACAGGACTCGGTGGAGCGAGGCTGGTTTACCTACGATCACCGGCCCCGCTACGGCACGAACTACTACGGCCTGCGTGGGCGCATCGCGATCCTGTCCGAGGCGTACTCTCACGATCCGTTCCGCAAGCGCGTGGCCAGCACGTACTCGTTCATGATGGAGTTGCTCTCGGTCGTGGCCGCAAATGCGGACGACTTCGTGGAGGCCGGTCGCGATGCCGATCGCCGGACCACGGCATTCGCGAGCATCGGCACGGTGTCACCCCCGATCGCCATTCGCTCGCGTTTTACTCGGACGCCTCACGTCGAGGACATGCTCGTCGAAGACGTTGTTCGAACCGGTGACTCGACGCGCACCGAACCCGGTCTGGATCCGGGGCAGCGCCGCACGGGACGGGTGCGTACCGTCCGCGTCCCGGTCTATGACCGGTTCGAGGCCGTGCTCACGCAGACCCTCCCGTTCGGGTGGCTCATCCCAGCGGAGCAATCGGCGCTGCTGGAACTGCTCCGCCGGAATGGGGTGTTCATCGAGCAGACGGACCATCGGGTGCCCATTCGCGTCGAGCGTTTTCTCATCGATTCAGTCGCGCGAGCGCAACGCCCTTTCCAGGGGCATCAAGAAGTGCGACTCTCGGGCCGCTGGGAGCCGGCGGACACCGTAGGGCTCGAGCCGGGCGCTTTTATCGTTAGGGCCGGACAACCCCTGGGCATTCTCGCGCTGTATCTGCTGGAGCCGCAGAGCGACGACGGATTGGTGGCCTGGAACCAGCTCGATCAGTGGCTTCAGCAGGAGGCGCGGTACCCCATAGCCAGGATCGTCGAACGCATAACGGTGCCGTTACGGCTGGCGCCAGCGCGTTGACGCCACGACAAGGATGACGTGAAGAGACCTTGATGCTGCGATCCACGCTGCTGTATCTCTCGAACCAACAACAGATTTTCCGGTTCGTTCGCAACAATAGACTCGCAAAAGGCTTCGCGCGGCGATTCGTCGCCGGTGAGACGGTGGACGATGCGCTGGGCGCCGTGCGTGCACTCAACGCCAAGGGCATCTCGGCGTCGCTCGACGAGCTGGGGGAAAGCGTGGCCAACGAGCGAGAGGCTCGCGGAACGCGCGATACCTATCTCCACATCCTCGACCGCATCGCAGAATCGGGACTGAACGCCAACGTCTCCGTGAAGCTGACGGCCCTGGGGCTCGATATCTCCGAGGATCTGTGTGTCACGCTGATGCACGATCTGCTGGATCGCGCGCGTCGCTACAACACGTTCGTGCGGATCGACATGGAATCCAGCGAGTATACCGAGCGCACCTTGCGGTTGTTCGAGGAGCGCTTTTATCCATCGTTCCGCGAGCAGGTGGGCATCGTTCTGCAGAGCTATCTGTACCGCACCTGGGCCGATACCGAGCGCGCCATCGAGCTCAAATGTCGCGTCCGTATCTGCAAGGGCGCGTACAAGGAACCGTCGGAGGTGGCGTTCCCGGACAAGAAGGATGTGGACGCCAACTACGTAAAGTGCATGCGCGCACTCATGGCGGGGGGCAACTATCCCGGTATCGCCACGCACGACCCCAGGATCGTCACCGAGGCGAAAAAGTTCGCCAAGGAACAGGGAATCGAACCGAAGCGGTTCGAGTTCCAGATGCTGTACGGCGTCCGACGCGACCTGCAGGAAGCGTTGGTCAGGGATGGTTTCGGGATGCGCGTGTACGTGCCCTTCGGTACCCAGTGGTATCCCTATCTCATGCGACGACTGGCCGAGCGCCCCGCCAACGTGGTTTTTCTGACAGGCAACCTGATGCGCGAAATGTTCTCGCGCCGCCGCTGATGGCACAGTTCCGCCAGCCGAATTTTGCGAAAGGCGATCCCAACACGCTGGGCGGATACATGGCGGTTCACGATCGGCCGGCCGCGTTCGAGGGATCGGACGGTTACTCCTACAGCGTGGAAATTCTCGCGGACGAGAGCGGCGGCGGTGACGAGCGCTGGGGCGGATACCTCTTTTTCGTGCGGTGGGCGCGTGTTGGTGCGAGCGCCCCGGAGGGGCACCTCGAGTCGGACGTGATGGCGTGGGGGGCTACCGACATCGATGCGCGACAGCGCGTGGGCGCCATGCCGTTGAACGACGTGAAGCGCGTGCTGGACACTCTCATCGCCCGCGCGGTGGGTGGCGCGCCAAAGCGAAAGTGGTGGGACGCGATGAACGCCGACCCTGACGAGTCGGGCCACGCATGAGCGCCACGTCCGCGTCGGGTATCGTCACGAGTGGAACGGGCGGCGTTTGGCACGTCCACTGCCAGGACGGACGCGAGCTGGACGCCGTGCTGCGTGGCCGTCTCAAGAAGGCCGATACCGGCCGCCGCGCCGACGGCAGCATCATACGCGATACCATCGCGACGGCCGCATCGAGGGTGAAGCTTGCCGTGGGTGACCGAGTCCGCCTCGAGCTGGACGAGAGCGAGAGTAGCTGGGGCATTGTGGAGATCCTTCCACGCACGTCACGTCTGGCCCGGCGCGCGCCCGGTGGCGGCAAGGGCGAGCGAGTGATCGCGGCCAATGTGGATCAGGTCATCGTGATGTTCGCCGCCGCGAACCCGGAGCCGCATGTCCGCATGCTCGACCGCTTTCTTGTCATCGCCGAGGCCAACGATCTCGCGGCGCGCATCATCATCAACAAGGTCGAGCTGGTGGGTGAGCCCAGCGCGCGCGCGCGGTTCGCGGACTACGAGCGTGCGGGATACCCCGTGCACTACACGAGCGTGAAGCAGCAGCTGGGACTCGCGGCGGTCGAGGCGGAGCTGTCGGGCAAAGTGTCCATCGTCAGCGGCCCGTCCGGAGTAGGCAAATCGTCGTTGCTCAACGCGCTCTTTCCGGGGCTCGGGCTGCGCGTCGCGGAGATCAGCGCGTCGGTGAACAAGGGCCAGCACACAACCGTCGGCGCGTTCCTCCATCCGCTGCCGGCGCCGGCTCACGGCGCGGTGGTGGACACGCCGGGCCTGAGGGAAATCGGATTGTGGGAGTTTCCCATCGCGGACCTGGATGC
>JANNJV010000046.1:0-1623 GCA_031395945.1 Gemmatimonadota bacterium
CACGCGAAGTCCAAACAGGACCAGCGTCATGGGATGCTGCGTCGCCCCCCGGCGTAAAGGAGACTTGGAGCGCCGCCGGCGCACCACTTCTAAAACCTGTTACTACGTTCGGTTATTCCTTTGGCAGTGCCGCGATCGCCAGTGCGGGCGCGCCGGCGAGATCGAACTTCACCGTGACCGCATCTCCGGTCCGAATCGTTCCCATGAGTGCCGTCGGCGGCTTTACGCCAAACTCGCTCATGTTGAACGTCGCGCTACCCACGGTCTTGAGCCCGCCTTGTCCGTCGGCGAACATCATCGCCTGAGCGGTGATCTCCTTCTGGACACCGTTCACTGTCAGCATGCCCGTCACTGTCGCGGCGAACGCGGAATCCTTGAGGGAAGATTTGTAACGCTTCATGACGAACACAATCGTTGGATTCTGGTCTGCACGCAGCGCCTTGTAGAGGTTCTTGTCCAGTCCACCCTTGCCGGACTTGAGGCTTCTTACGGGCACCGACAGCATGACCGAATCGACTGTGCTACCAGCCCCGATTGGCATGGCGACGTAAATGCCGGTGGTCAGCTCCGAACTTGCCGCATGCCAGGCATGGATGTTCGAGGTGCCCTCGACCTTGACGCTGCTTGTCGGGGCGAGAGTAAACTTCTTGGACTGCGCGCCCGCGGACGTCGCGGCTGCCGCGGCTGTCGCGAGAACGAGTACGGAAAGAATTCGGCGCATGCGGAACGCTCCTCTGAGTCGGTGACTGATCATCGACAACCAGCTGTCGATTCACATGACTCAGTGTACCCGCTCATCGAGCGTGTATCTGTGGGGGCATTCTGGATTCTTTTGCGGGCATTGCGGACGCGTTTCGTAGGCGATTTCCCTACAACCCGCGTCCGAAAAGTCATCACCGCTCCATCGTGAGCAACGTCTGGCCGCGCCCATGAGCGACGCGCAACAGCAGATCCCGGCCGGACCGATCCCGCAGCACTTGCACAGCCGTGACACCCGCGATGCAGCGGGTGAGGTGTCGGCCTTGCAGCTCCATCGCGCCGAGCATGATCTGCACGCGTCCGTCGCGCGGATCGAACGACGCGCCCACGAATGGGAACCCCCTCTCCTCGATCTGCGCTCCCAGGTCGGGGTCTATCACCTCGAGCGTGGCCGTCCGCGTCGCGTTGCGGCGCGTGAACTCTTCCAGGCGCTCCGCCCACTCGTATGATGCGAAGCGGGTGGTGGCCACTGGCACTTCGTCCAGGAAGTTCGGTCCCGCCTGCGGCGGCGCGACGAGCACCGAGCAGCGCGCGCCGCGAACGAGTTTCTGGGATACACTGCCGAGCACGAGGCGCGTGAGGAATCCATGTCCGTGCGAGCCGGCCACGATGAGGTCGGCGTTGGTCTGCTCGGCCAATTCGAGTACCGCCTTGGCGGGGTCGCCGACAAGCACCGTTCGCTGGATGTCAGTGTCCGCACAGCCGACATGGGCGATGGCAAGATCGAACGCGCGACCCATGGTTCCCTCATAGCTGGCGTTCGTGGACTTCCAGTTCGCGGCGTCCACTTCTTTTGGCAGCACGTGCGCAATCGTCAGCACGCCGTCGGGGTTCATGACCTGCGCGGCCAGTGCTACCGCGCGC
>JANNJV010000068.1:0-2822 GCA_031395945.1 Gemmatimonadota bacterium
TGGAGTTCCACGAGGAGCCACAGGTGCCGAACTACGGAAAGCCCAAGCGGCGCGAAAAGCTGGTACCGGGGCTGACCCTGGCCATCGAGCCCATGGTCAACGTAGGTGGCCCTGCCACGCGTACTCTACAGGACCGCTGGACCATCGTGACGGCGGACGGATCACGTTCCGCGCACTTTGAGCATACAGTCGCCATCACGGAAGATGGGCCGAGGGTCTTAACTCGCACCTGAACAAACGTGGGTAGTGATGAGTGGGCCGTGGGGCAGCGACTGCCTCTTTCCACTCCCAATTCCCACTCGTCACTCCCCACTGTCTCACAGAGGAGTCCTCATGCGGCATCGCCAATCTCGCGCGTGGCGCGCGCGCTCGTCCTTCCACTCCTGTTCGTCGCCAGCGCGCTCCAGGCGCAGGGGAGGATCACTTCGCCGAAGGAGTTCTTCGGTCACAACATCGGCGACGACTACTGGCTCGCGAACTACGACCAGTTCACGTCCTACTGGCAGAAGCTCGACGCCGAATCGGACCGCTTGCGCGTCGTCGAGATCGGCAAGACCGCCGAAGGACGGTCGCAGCTCGCGGCCATCGTGACCGCTCCATCGAACTTCGCGCGCCTGGACCGCTACAAGGAGATCGCACGCCGACTGGCGCTCGCCGAGGGCCTCGATTCTGTCCTGGCGCGCGCTCTCGCGAAGGAAGGCAAGGCCGTCGTCTGGATCGACGGCGGGTTGCACGCCACCGAAGTCCTGGGTGCGCACCAGCTCATCGAGACGAGCTATCAGTTCGTGAGCCGTAACGACGACGAAACGATGCGCATTCTGAACGACGTCATCATCGTCTTCGTGCACGCGAATCCGGACGGCATGCAGCTCGTCTCGAACTGGTACATGGGCGAGCCGGATTCTCTCCGCCGCAACACCCAGATTCCGCGGCTCTACCAGAAGTACATCGGGCACGACAACAACCGCGACTTCTACATGTCGGCGCAGCCCGAAACCCAGAACATGAACCATCAGCTGTACTGGGAGTGGTTCCCGCAGGTCATGTACAACCACCACCAGACCGGTCCCGCCGGCACGGTCATGTTCGCGCCGCCGTTCCGTGATCCGCACAACCCCCACTTCGACCGGCTCATCGTGAGCGGCCTGGACCTGGTGGGCGCAGCGATGCACCATCGCTTCATCGCGGAGAACAAGCCAGGTGTCGTCATGCGGCGGGGCGCGGGTTACTCCACGTGGTGGAACGGCGGTCTGCGCACGACGGTGTACTTCCACAACATGATCGGCCTCCTCACGGAGACCATCGGCAACCCGACGCCGATACGGATTCCGCTGATCCCGAGTCGGCAGGAACCGACCGCGGATATGATCATGCCGATCGAGCCGCAGGAGTGGCACTTCCGGCAGTCGATCGACTACTCGGTGACGGCGAATTACGCCGTGCTCGACATGGCGTCGCGATACCGGGAGACGTTCCTGTTCAACATCTGGCGGATGGGGATGAACTCCATCGAACGTGGGCGCAAGGACACGTGGACGGTCACTGGTCCGGAAGTCGACAAGCTGCGCGCGGCGGCTGACAGCGCGCGTCGTGCGGACAGCACGCGTCGCGTCGCGCAGGGCGGTGGCGGTGGCGGTGGCGGTGGTGGTGGTGGTGGTCAGGGTGGGGGCCAGGCCAATCCAGAATTGTTCACGAAGTTCCTCAAGGATCCGGCCGATCGCGATCCGCGCGCATACGTGCTTTCCGCGACGCAGACCGATTTTCCGACCGCGACAAAGTTCATCAACACGCTGCGCCACGTCGGTGTGACGGTGGAGCGCGCGACGCGCGACTTCACGCTCGGCGGCAAGACCTATCCCGCGGGCTCGTACGTCGTGCCCATGGCGCAGTCGTTCCGTCCGCACGTGCTCGATATGTTCGAGCCGCAGGAGCACCCCAACGACTTCGCGTTTCCCGGAGCGCCGCCGACGCGGCCTTACGACAACGCGGGGTACACGCTGGCGTACCAGATGGGCGTTGAGTTCGACCGTATCCTCGACGCGTACACCTGCCCCTGCGAACGCATCACGGGCATGGCGGCGCCGCCGGCGGGCACGGTGGCCAGCGCCCGTGGCGCGACGGGCTTTATTCTCACACCCAGGCAGAACGATGCGTTCATCGCGGTCAGTCGCCTGTTGAAGGCCAAGGCGTCGGTCAGTCGACTCACCGCTCCATTTACCTCCGGGGGCCGCACATTCCCGATCGGCAGCTTCTACGTCGCCGGTGGGGGGACGGCGTCTCAGGTCGTGCAGGATGCCGCTCGCCGGCTCGGCATTCGCGCGGAGGGTGTGACATCACGTCCTGCCTCGGTCGCCGCGGTTCGCATGCCGCGCATTGCCCTCTGGGACACGTACGGCGGCTCGATGCCTTCGGGGTGGACGCGCTGGATCCTAGAGCAGTATGAGATCCCCTTCACGGTCGTCTACACGCAGGAAGTGAACGCCGGGAATCTCCGCGCCAAGTACGACGCTCTCGTGCTCACCGACGGCGCCATCCAGGCGCCCGGTGGTGGCGGTGGCGGTGGCGGGGGTGGGGGTGGGGGCGGCCAGCAGCGGCAGCCACCGGAGCAGTTCCGGCACATGGTGGGGCGTATCAACCAGGAAAGCGCAACGCACATCCGGACTTTCATCGAGACCGGGGGCGAGGTACTGACCATCGGAAGCTCCACACGGCTCGCCTACATGCTGAACCTGCCGGTGAAAGACGCGCTCGTCGAGCGCACGGCATCCGGCGAGGAGCGTCCGCTGCCAGGAGAGAAGTACTACATCCCGGGCTCTTTGCTC
>JANNJV010000109.1:0-2106 GCA_031395945.1 Gemmatimonadota bacterium
GGGTTTTACGACAAGCCGCTGTTGAAGTTCGAGCGAATCCTTGAGACCTACCTGGGTGTTGCGCCGCGCGGCTTCGGCAGCTTCCTGAAGGCCGGCCCGCTTTGGGTGAAGGAAAAGCTTTATACGGACCGTGAGCTTCGCGAAGCCCTTGGCCGACTCGCCGATCCCGACTCGAACGACGCTGCTCCTTTCGAGGGCGAACTGCTGTACTCGGAGCACCACGAGAGCCACGCGGCCAGTGCGTTCTATCCCTCGCCCTTTCAGGAAGCCGCGGTGCTCACGATGGATGGTGTCGGCGAATGGGCCACCGCATCGATCGGGGTGGGTCGCGGCGCTGACCTGGAGATCATCAAGGAACTGCACTGGCCCGATTCCCTTGGCTTGCTCTATTCGGCCATCACGTACTACACCGGCTTCAAGGTCAACTCCGGCGAGTACAAGGTCATGGGACTGGCCCCGTACGGCGAGCCGAAATACGTCGACCTGATCTACAAGCACATCGTCGATCTTCGCGACGACGGATCGTTCACGCTGAATCAGAAATATTTCAATTACCTCGCCGGTCTCACAATGACCAGCGACGCCTTCCACGACCTCTTTGGTGGGCCGCCGCGCGTTCCCGAGACTGATCTCACGCAGAAGGAAATGGATCTCGCCCGCAGCGTGCAGGTGGTCTGCGAGGAGATCATGCTGCGGATGGCAAGGACAGCGCAGCGCGAGACCGGCTTGAAATCGTTGTGCATGGCTGGCGGCGTTGCCCTCAACTGCGTCGGCAATGGCCGACTGCTCCGTGAAGGTCCGTTTGAACGACTGTGGATTCAGCCTGCCGCAGGAGACGCGGGTGGCGCGCTTGGCGTGGCGCAACTCGTCTGGCACCGCCACTTCAAGGCGCCACGCCATGTTGCGACGTCGCGTAGCGGAGAACCGCGCGACGCCATGAAAGGCGCATACCTGGGCCCCTCCTTCTCGAACGCCGAAATCGAGCGTTTCCTTGGCCAGGTCGGCGCGCCCTTCGAGAAGCTTGAACCCAAGTCCATTCCTTTCCGCGTCGCTGAGATTCTCTCCGAGGGTGCGATAGTCGGATGGTTCAACGGGCGCATGGAGTTTGGTCCGCGCGCGCTGGGATCGCGCAGCATTCTCGGCGATCCGCGCAACCCGCGGATGCAGGCGGACATGAACATCAAGATCAAATTCCGCGAGGGGTTCCGCCCGTTCGCGCCCAGCGTGTTACGTGAGTCGGTTTCCGACTGGTTCGAGATGGACTGCGATTCGCCGTACATGCTGCTCGTCGCCCCGGTAAAGAAGGAGCGGCAGATCGCGATGTCCACGGAACAGAACGAGTCGTTGTGGGGCATCGCAAAGCTCAATGTGCAGCGGTCGGACATCCCGGCGGTGACCCACATCGATTATTCAGCACGCGTTCAAACCGTGCATGAGGATACCAACCCGGACTATTACGCCCTGATCAAGGCGTTCGAGTCGCTCACGGGCTGTCCGGTGATCGTGAACACGTCCTTCAATGTTCGAGGGGAACCGATCGTATGCACCCCAGAGGACGCGTATCGCTGCTTCATGCGCACGCACATCGATTATCTCGTCCTCGGCCCGTACTTGTTGCGCAAGTCTTCGCAGAGCGAATGGAAGGAAGACGCCAAAGCCTGGAAGCAGGAATTCCAGCTCGACTGATGACGGAGCAACCATGACGCACCTCGATCCCCGGCGCGGCGCAAGCCGCAGTGAGCTACGGAGCTTCGCATTCCTCGTTGGCGGCGCGTTCCTGGCGCTCGCCGGCATCATCTATTGGCGCCGCGGCGTCACGATCCCCGCTCTCACGTTCAGTGGTGTGGGTGGGGTCCTGGTTCTCGCCGGAATCCTGGTCCCCGGCGTCCTCGGCCCAGTGTATCGAGCATGGATGCGCTTTGCGATCCTCTTAAGCAGGATCACGACGCCGGTTTTCATGGGGATCGTCTATTTCCTGGTGCTGACGCCCCTGGGGCTCATAATGCGCGCGTTCGGCCGACAGCCATTGCGATCGGGGTCGCGCGAGACGGCCTGGGTGAATCGACCTGTCGGGGCGCGCGCCAGTGCGCTCGAACGGCAATTCTA
>JANNJV010000119.1:0-7690 GCA_031395945.1 Gemmatimonadota bacterium
AGTGAACGAGCCGATGCGTTTCGTCGTCGTGCGCGAGACTAACGGCGCAGAGGTTGTTCTCGCCGGTGGTGCCGCGATGGGTATAGAAGTGGGCAGCCGCTGGACGGTGCACCGCCCTGACACTCGCTGGGCGACCAACGATTCCATTCGCGGCGAAGTCGAGATCACCAGCGTTCGCCCGGTCGAGTCCACCGCGCGCATCGTGAAAGGCACGGACAAAGGCATCGTGGAGCGCTCGCGTGCCGTCGAGCCAGCAGGCGACGTCAGCGACCCCGAAGCCCGCACCATCGTCCGTTACAAACGCATCCTGGCCCTCAAGAACCCGAACTCGCAGCTGAACGGGAAGATCGCGCTTGTCGTCAAGCGGAAAGACGCCTCCGGCAACTGGGTCGACGCGACGTTCAACGCAGCCGGCGTGCTCGAGTTCACCGACGGCGATTCCGTGGGATTCCGCATCACCAATGACTTCACCGGCAGCAAGTATGTGCACGTGACGCTGCTCGACTTCTCGCGCACCGGCGGCATCGGGCAGCTGCATCCGCCGCGCGGCGCGCGCGAACGTGTGAAATCCGGAGTCACCTTCGAGATCGGCACCGATCCCACCAAGCGCGGCATCAAGCTGCGCCGAGAGGAAAGCGACGTCACCGACGTCGAGACGTTCAAGCTGGTCGCCACCACCACCGACGCCGACTTCTGGTTTCTCACGCAGCCTGGTGTTCGACCCGCGAGCGTGTGGCGTCAGGACCCGGGACGCGACCGCGCTGCCGACGTTGACGACGAGTCCCTCCCCCCGCCGCCAGTGGATGACTGGACCACGATCGCGCTGCCCTATCTCGTGAAGCCCAGGACTTGACCGACGACGCCCGAGTTCCCGTCATCTTCATCGCGTTCGCGAATGATCCCGAGCGTCCCCTCGACACGCTCGACCGGGAGCGAAAGGGCATTCTCCGCGCGCTCGAGCCGCTGACGGCGTCGAAACGCTGGGAGGTGCGCGCCGAGCCGAATGCCTCGCTCGACGATATCGTGCACCTGTTCCAGAGCGCCGAGTTTCGCAACCGCATCGCCATCTTCCACTACGCCGGCCATGCCCGCGCGGACGCGCTGAGTCTCACGTCGGACGCTGGACGCAACATTCCCGCGTTGGCCGGGGGGTTCGCAAAGTTCCTGGCCGAGCAGCGCGGGCTGAAGCTCGTGGTGCTCAACGGTTGCCAGACAAAGGCGCAGGCGACGGGATTGCTCGACGCGGGCGTGTCGCATGTCGTGGCGACGTCGGCGAAGATCGACGACACCATGGCAACGGAATTCGCCAAGACGCTGTACGGCGGACTGGTCGGTGGCGCGCCGTTGGGACGCGCGTTCAAGGAAGCCAGCGCCGTGTTGCAGACTCGCGGCCGTCATTCCGAGCGAAGCGAGGGATCCGCCGATTCTGAGCACAAACACCGCGGCGCCGAGGTGGACGACGATGCCGACGCGCCGCCGCCGCAATCGTGGTGGGACCTGTATCCGGCTGCTGCCGACGCCGTGAGCTTGACGCTCGACGAAGTCGAGGGCGATCCGTTCTTCGGGCTGCCCCCGCTCCCGGCCAACGAGCCACTCCCACCTGATCCGTACGTCGAATACCTGGCGCGCTTCGAGCGCAGGCACGCTGCCATCTTTTTTGGCCGCGGCGAGGAGACGCGCAAGCTGTACGCGGCCCTCACAGATCCGAACGCCGCACCCATCCTGCTGCTCTATGGCCAGTCCGGGGTGGGCAAGTCGTCGCTGCTCGACGCCGGACTCCTCCCTCGGCTGGGGAGCGGCGCCGACGCGCACGCGGTCTTGTACGCTCGCCGCAGCGCCGAGACAGGTTGCCTCGGCACCGTGCTCGCAACGCTCGCCGAAGGCGAAGCATCTCTCATCGCCGCATGGACGGCACGCGAGCGCAGCAGCGGTAAGCCGGTCACGATCATTCTCGATCAGGTGGAAGAAGCGTTCACCGCGCCGCGCGACCAGGGTGGCGCGGCAGAGCTGCGCGAGCTCGTCACCGCCGTGGCTGAAATGGCGCGCTCCGCGGGCCGGCCCAGCGGCAAGCTGGTGCTCAGCTTCCGCAAGGAATGGCTGGCGGAGGTGACGGGGCGACTGAACGAGGCAGGGCTGGCGTACTCGCCAATGTTTCTCGAGCCGTTGGGCAGGAAAGGAATCGTCGAAGCCATCGAAGGGCCGATGCGCGACCGGCGTCTAGGCTCGTACTATCGGCTGGAGATCGACGACGGGCTGGCGGCGATTATCGCTGACGACCTGCGCGTGGATCGCGGGTCGCCCATCGCGCCGGTGTTGCAGATCCTCCTGTGGCGCCTGTGGAACGGCGTGAAGACGAACGCGAAGCGACAGTTCACGCGCGACACCTACGAGGAGCTCCAGAAGCAGGGCGTGCTGCTGGACGACTTTCTCGATGGCCAGCTCGCCGCCATCGCCAAATGGAAACCGGATCTCGTGCAGAGCGGCTTCATCCACGACTACCTGCGCGAGCACACCACCGACCTTGGCACGGCCGACGAGTGCGCCGAACAGGAACTGGCCGAGCTCTACCCGCATCGCGCAGCAGAACTACCCGCCATCCGCGAGGCCATGGTGTCGGAGTACCATCTGCTGGTCGAGACGCCCAGCGAGCGAGAAGAGAACACGCGCACCACGCGGCTGGCGCACGACACGCTCGCGCCGCTGGTGCGCAAGCGGTTCGACGCTTCGGTCGCGCAGGGTCAGAAGGCGCGGCGGCTGTTGGAGAACCGCCGCGCCGACTGGGAAGGCGCTCGCGCGACGAAGGAGATCAAGGCGCTGGCGCCGAGTGACGCGGTCGCAAGTGGCGACGCGTCCGCCGCGGCGGTACTCGACGAAGTGGACCTGGCGCAGGTTGAGCGCGGCCGGTCCGGCATGCGTGGCTGGACCTTGTCGGAGCGCCGGCTCGTGGACGCGAGTCGTGTGGAGCGCGACGCGCGCCAACGGCGGCAGCGCCAGCTGCGAATGGCGGGCGCCGTTGCCGTGGTGATGATCCTGGCGTTCGGTATCGGCATGGCCTGGCAATGGCGCCAGGCGACCCGGTCGGGAAAGCTCGCGCTCGCCGGCCAGTTGATGGCGGAAGGCCGCGCAAGCCTGGCCCAGAGCTGGTCAGACGCGCTGCTTCTCGGCGCGGCCGCGATCCAGCAGGACAGCGCGTCCGCGGAAATCCGAAGAGACCTTCGCGCCCTGCTGCAGCGAACGGCGGACGTGCAACGCGTCATGCCCTCGCGCGTGGAGGGCATCGCAGGCCTCACCGCGTTCAGTCACGATGGGGCGCGGATCGCCCAGTCATTAGGCGATGCCGTCATCGTCTTCGACACCGCGGGCGGGGTGCGGGACTCAATTCCCATGGTCGGCGCGTCGAACGTGGCCTTCAGTCCCGACGGCCGGCGGGTCGCCGTGCTTCAGTCCATTGTCGCGGACAGCGGCAAGCGCGAGCGAATCGAGCGGGCGATCGTCGCCTACGAGATTCAGGGGCAGTCGGGGAACAGCAGCGGCCCGCGGGCAGCCGATACCCTGTTTACGATAACAGGGCACAAGGTGCACCCGTTCAGCGACGACGGCCGATTCTTCACGGTGGAGGGCGGGGGAAGGATCTCGGTGCACGACGTCTGGTCCCCTGCCCCGAGCCCCGGGAAACGCGGCACGTCCAGGGAAGCAACCGATCTTGTTGCCCCAATTGTCTACAACTCCGTCGCGACGGACGGCCGCCACCTCGCGGTGGTAGACACCTGCAGTAGGCAGGCCGGGTGCTACGCGAGCGAGCTGTGGGATTTACGCGAGACGCGGTCGAAGCCGGTGTTCGGCGTGCAATACGCGTCGTTGTTCAGTCCACCGCCGGCGTTGGGTGCGGGCGGTCGCTTCGTCGCAACGCATCGACCGCTGATTGGCTTCGAGATTCGTGATGTGGCGAAGGACACGATACTCACCAGGATCCGAACTGCGATCCAGCCGATCACCTACGTGGTCACGCCCGACGGAAAAGCGCTGGCCGCCCTGACGCTGGACTCCGTGTACCTGTGGACATTCATGGCCGACGGCAGGCCGATACGCGCTACAGGTGCTTCCCTTCCGCCAAACCCACAATTCTCGCTCCGCCTCGATGGCAACGGCAAACGCCTGGTGGTCGCCTCGGGAAACAGCCTCTCTGCATCGCGATGGAATCTCCATTTCATGCCAATCGATCGCGGCAACATCGAGCCGGAGCTGGCCGACAACTTTGGCGGGTCTGCCTGCGCACGGAACGGCATCCACCTCCCCAGATCGATATCGATCAGTGGAAATGCGCTCGTCGCCGCGTACCTCGGACCGGACGATTGCATCGCCGTGCGTGACTTCCAGACCGGAGCGTTTCGTGCCGACCTGAACGTCGAGCGACAATTCCGCGTCGAGCGCACCGTCCTCAGCGCCGACGGCTCGAAGCTGCTCGCTGCGCTCCCCAACAACGGCCACGCGGTGTGGGATCTTGCGAAGCCAAGTGGCTCGGCGCCGCGTGTCGAGCCGGCGGATATTCATCCGGACACCGAGCGCGGCTCGTATGTACCTATCCTGATTTCAGACGACGGCCGGACCGTTGCCTTCTCCGATCAGGATGCGCTGCTCTACGTAAAGGGGCCCGACAAGCGACTCGTGCCGTTTCCTGGCGACGCGCTGACCGGCGCCGCGTTCAAAGGCGACACGCTCTTCGTCTCGACCGAATCCGAGCTCCTGGCGTGGACGCCCGCTGCGAACCGCGTCGACACCGTTAGCCAGGTAAGCTCGGCTTCAGATGTGACGTGGGCGTTGCGACTCGCCACGCCGCGCTCGTTCGTCGTGACCATCGGAGACGGGTCGAACGACATTGCCGGCGTGTCGATGATTCGCCGCGACGGCAAAAGCGAGGTCGCCTTCCCGGCGCGCATGATGGACCTGGTCAACATGAGCGAGGACGTCAACGTTGCACTCACACCGTCCGAAGACCGATTGGTGGCGGTGTCCAAGGACCTCTACAAGCGCGTCGACATGATCCTCTCGAGCAGGACGCTGCGAGACCAGGCGTGTGCGGTGGTGGGATGGGAATTGGCGCGGCCCTCGTGGACGCAGCTGCGGCCGAACGCGCCGTTCCCCTGTCAACGCTGATCCGCCACGCTGCCACGAGGAGCAGAGCGTGATTTGTGGGGCGAGCCCTGGCCAGAAGCGAGCGAGCGTGACTCGCTGGGCGAGTCCCCAAGCCCGCAGCGAGTGCACGCGAAAACGGCGCCGGAAAAGCCGGCGCCGTTTCCTTCTCTCCAACAGATAGCTGCTCGACTACTGGACCGTGAATTCCTTCGACCGCACCTCGCGATCATCCACCAGTACCTTGAAGGCGTACTTGCCCGGCGTCAGCCCCTTGGGCCTGGTCAGGAAGAACGCGAAGCGGTTGGTGCCATCCGTCACGCCGCTGGCCTTCTCGTCTACGTTGGTGCCATCGGGGAAGCTCCAGCGGCCCACGATGTTGGACTTCTTCCCTTCCGGCTCGATCCCGGAGGTGAGCACCGACGCGTAGACCGTGTCCTTCTTCATGAATGTTTCCGTGTCGTCGCTGACGTCCTTGTCGGCCTGGAGATGCTTGCCCAAGTCAACGTTGACGATGGTCAGGACGGCCTGGGTCGCTGCCGCCGCGGTGCTGGCGCCCGTCTCCACGGCGCCCGCCGCCGTGTCCACTGTGTCGCGCTGCCCTGGAGTGCACGCCGCGACCGTGGCGAGCACGGCCACAACTGCGGTCTTGGTGATAAATGTCATAGGTTTCCTCTTCTGGAGTGGAGTTGGACGGCACACGATGTCGCAGTAGCCATGCCGCTCAAGCCCGCGAGGCGAGGACTACGGCCGGCGACTGCGCATCTGAGCGACCGTACCGTCCACACCGCTCTCGTACTGGATGTTGGCCAGCTGGTCCGTGTCCCTGAGCGACTGCTTGAGACGCATCAGCTCGGCTTTCAACGACGCGGTGATCTGCTCGAACCCGGGCTGGCCGTAGAGGTTGTGCATCTCCTGCGGATCCGCGCGCAGGTCGAACAGCTCCCACTGATCCTTCGTCCAGAAGTAGATCAGCTTGTGTGTGAGTGTCCGGACGCCGTAGTGCTGCCGCGTGTTGTGGTGTCCAGGATCGTGGTAGTAGCGGTAGTACATGGAGGTACGCCAGTCGGCCGGCGCGCGGCCGCGCAGGAGAGACTTGAAGCTGCGCCCCTGCATCTCCCCCGGGACGGGTGCGCCCGCGACGTCGAGGAAGAAGGGCGCGAAGTCCACGTTCAGCACCATGCCGTCGACGCGAGTCCCCGCGCGAATGCCTGCGGGCCAGCGCACCACGAAGGGCATGCGCAGCGACTCTTCGTACATGAAGCGCTTGTCGTACAGTCCGTGGTCGCCGAGGAAAAAGCCCTGGTCGCTGGTGTAGATGACGATCGTGTTGCGCGCGAGGCCGGTGTCGTCCAGGTGCTTCAGAAGCCGCCCGATGTTGTCGTCTACCGACTGCACCGTGGCGAGATAGTCCTGCATGTAGCGCTGGTACTTGTAGCGCGTGAGGGCTTCGCCGATAAGCGTCACCGTCTTACCATCGCGCTCGATCGTCAACGTGTCGGGCGAGAAGTTGAGCCAGTCGGTCAGCTCGGCCGGTGTAAGACCAGGAGGTGGCTGCAGCTTGAGGTCCCGGCGGGTGATGTTCGTCGCGATGCGCTGTTCATTTTCACGGAGCGCGTCGCTGCGTGTCGTGTAGTCGTCCCACAGCGTGGGCGGCTCCGGGATCCAGCGCATGGCGAAGTGGGCGCCGTGCGCGCTGTCCGGCTGCCAGTTCCGATGCGGCGCCTTGTGGTGCAGCATCAGGAAGAAGGGCCTGTCGCGCGGGCGCGTCTTCAGAAACTCGATACCGAGGTCGGTGATCACGTCGGTCACGTAGCGGCCCGTGTAGGTCCTCTCCCCTGCGGCGGTATAGAGGATGGGGTTCAGGTACGCGCCCTGCCCCGGGAGGATCTCCCAGTGATCGAACCCCACCGGATCGCTGCCCAGGTGCCACTTCCCGATTATTGCGGTGTGGTAACCGCGCTGGCGCAGCAGCTGGGCCGCGGTGACGCGCGAGCTGTCGAACCGGTTGAACATCGTCACGCCGTTCAGGTGCGCATAGAGTCCCGTGAGGATGGCGGCGCGGGCCGGCGTGCAGATGGAGTTGGTGGAGAAGACGTTGGTGAGCAGCGCCCCCTCGCGCGCAATGCGGTCGATGTTGGGGGTCGTGTTCACGCGGGAGCTGTACGCGCTGATGGCGTGGGCCGCGTGATCGTCGCTCATGATGTAGATGATGTTCGGCCGCGCGCTTCCCTGCGCGCCGACGTGGTTCAGGGCGAGGGCGAGTAGTACCGATGCCGCAATGGTCGTTGGGCGCATCGTTCCAATGTATGGGCACACCGATGGCGAGAGCCCTTAGCCTGAACCCACGATCTTCAACACGACTCTCGACTGCTGCGGCATCTGCTGCATGGGCGACTGCGACCCAAGCGAGGTCTGGCTCATGCTCACCTCAACCCTACCCCGCACCTTACCATCCACTCGGCGCGTGAATCCCTCCAGCTTGCCCGTGCCAGCCGGGAGGACGGACGCACTGTCGCGCTGCCACGCATTGCGATCCAGCCCTCCGAACGCGGAAACC
>JANNJV010000152.1:0-6365 GCA_031395945.1 Gemmatimonadota bacterium
AACGTCGTGAAGCGGCTGTTCACGGTGCGGAGCTGCAACTATGACCTGCCGAAAATCGCACCGGACCGGCCATGCCTGGACTATCACATCGGTCGATGTAAAGCGCCCTGCGTTCTGCTGCAATCGCAAGCCGAATACGGCGTGATGATAGACGAGGTGCTGCTCTTCCTGGAAGGCAAGACGGCAGAGGTGCGCAAGCGCGTGCGCGAGCGCATGGAGCTGGCGTCCGAGTCGCTCGAATTCGAGCGCGCCGGCGAGTTGCGCGACGCGCTGCAGCACCTCGAGCGGATGGAGGAGCCCACCGTGGTGCAGGTCGTGGAAGGCGGCGACCGCGATGTCATCGGTTACGCGCGTGATGGGGACGACGCGTGCGTGGCGTTGATGCGCATCCGCGGGGGACGGTTGCTGGCGCGTGAACACCAGCTCCTGGGCAACTTGTCGGAGGAAACGGACCAGGCGGTGCTCTCGGTGTACCTGGCCGGGAGCTATCTGCAGCTCGAGGATCGGGCCCGTGAGCTGTACGCGCCGTTCGAGTTCGAGGACCGCGACCTCATCGAGCAATCGCTGGACGGTACGAGCGTCGTGATTCCGCAGCGCGGGCCCAAGCGCGAACTGCTCGATCTTGCCGAGCAGAACGCGCGGCATCTCCTGGAAGAAGCCCTGCTGGAAGGGGACGAGACCGAAGAGCGGGCCGGCGATCCGGTGTACGAACTCCAGCGTCAGCTGGGTCTCCAGAGAGTGCCGCGCGCGCTGGTCTGTTTCGACATCTCGCACGCGCAGGGCACCGACACGGTGGCATCGTGCGTGTGGTTCCAGAACGGACGTCCATTCCGCGGCGAGTACCGCAAGTTCAAGGTGAAGACCGTCGAGGGAGTGGACGACTTCGCGTCCATGCGGGAGATTGTTCAACGCTACTTTCGTCGCCGAGTCGACGAGGGCAAGCGTTTGCCGGATCTCGTCGTCATCGATGGCGGCAAGGGACAATTGAGCGCAGCGCACGAAGCGTTGGAGAGCCTGCACCTCGGGGAACTTCCTATCATCAGCCTGGCCAAGCGCGAGGAGGAGATCTTCATGCCCGGCCGGTCCGAATCGCTGCGCCTGCCGCGGCGTTCCACTGCACTCCGGATGCTGCAACAAGCGAGGGACGAAGCGCACCGGTTCGCGCTGACTTACCAGAGGCTGCGCCGCAGCAAGCGCACGGTGACGTCCGAACTGCTGAACATTCCCGGTGTGGGGGCGGCGCGTCGTCGCCAGTTGTTGCAGGCGTTCGGAAGCCTGGAGGGCGTTCGCACGGCGGCACCGGAGGCCATCGCGGACCTTCCAGGGTTCTCGATCAAGTCCGCGCAGCGCGTGCTGGACTCGCTGCATGGGCGCCTACAAACGCCAGCGCTCCCCGCCGAGGATGCCGCGGAGGATGCCTCGGAGCCGAACGTCGCGGGTTCGCCTGATACTGGGCAACCGGCTTGAGAACCTGGGAGCTGGTGTGCTCGGGCTGCGCCGAGCGAGCGAATGGAGAGGCGCTGGCGTCCGTCTGTCCCAAGTGCGGGCAGCCGTTCCTCGTCGAGTACCAAGGCGCCATGCCGCGACGGGATGCGCTGTGGGCTCGCTGGGACATGTGGCGCTATGCCCCCTTGATGCCGCTGATGAAAGACGAAGTTCCCGTTTCGCTCGGCGAAGGCGCCACGCCTTTGATCGACGCTCCTCTCATCGCGCGCGAGACCGGTGTGCGCCGGGTCTGGATCAAGGAGGAGGGGCTCAACCCGACGGGGTCCTTCAAGGCGCGAGGCATGAGCGCGGCAGTCACGCGCGCAAAAGGGTTTGGCGTCAAAGGCCTCGTAGTGCCCACCGCCGGAAACGCGGGCGCGGCACTGGCGGCGTACGCGGCCGCGGCGAGAATTCCAACGCGGGTGTTCGCGCCGCGCGAGACGCCCCGGGCCATTCTGGACACGATTAGGATTCTGGGCGCGGAGTTGGTCCTGGTGGACGGCCACATCGGTGACGCCGGAAAGCAGGCCCGCGCGTTCGCCGCGGAGAGCGGCTATTTCGACATGTCCACGTTGCGGGAGCCGTATCGCATCGAAGGCAAGAAGACGATGGGCCTGGAACTCGCCGAGCAAATGGAATGGAAGCGCCTACCGACTCACATCATCTATCCCACCGGCGGCGGCACCGGGTTGATCGGCATGTGGAAGGTGTTTGGTGAGCTGTGCGAGCTCGGATGGATCGCTCGTGACACGGCGTTGCCCAGGATGATCGTCGCGCAGGCGCAAGGGTGCGCGCCAATCGTGCGTGCGTGGAAAGCCGGTGCCGATCGCGCGACACCCTGGGAGAATCCGCAGACGCACGCCGCGGGCCTTCGGGTGCCTGGTCCATTGGGAGATCGCCTGATCCTCCGGGCTGTTCGGGAGAGCGGCGGTGACGCGGTGGCGATATCAGAGGACGACATTCGCGTCTCGACCGATTGGTTGGCGCGCGAAACCGGAGTGGACGCTGCCCCTGAGGGCGGTTGCGCCCTGGCAGTGCTCCGCCAAATGGCGCGGGATGGGAGGATAGGCAAGGACGCGGAGGTCGTAGTGTTCAACACCGGTACCGGATCCTCCTATCGAAACTGAGATGCCCATAGCCATTCTGCATCCTTTCAGTGGTATCTCCGGCGACATGACGCTCGGCGCACTCGTGGCGGTGGGGTTGGACCCCGAGTGGCTGCGCGCGCTTCCGGCCAGGCTGGGCCTCGACGGGGTGACGACGGAAATCAGCGATGTGAAGCGCGCCGGCATCGCGTGCACCAAAGTGGATTTCACTATTCCGCCGCAGCCGCACGGACGCCACCTCAAACACATTCGCGAAATCGTTTCCCGAGCGGACGCTCCGGACAACGTGAAGCAGCGTGCCGATGCGGCCTTCACGCTCATCGCGGAACAAGAGGCTGCCATCCACGGAACCACCGTGGAACGCGTGCACCTGCATGAGGTGGGCGCTGTCGACGCCATTCTCGACATCCTGGGATCCATCTGGGGTCTGGACCTCATTGGAGTGGTCGATGTCTACTGCGGCGCGATCACCACTGGAGATGGCGTTGTGACCGCCGCCCATGGCACCATGCCTGTGCCGGCGCCCGCCACGATGAAGTTGCTCGAAGGCCATGTCATTCGGCCGGGCCCCGTCGGCGCGGGCGAGCTGGTGACCCCGACCGGCGCCGCGCTGGTTCGCGTGCTGTCCCGCGGCCCGGAACCCGCTGCCTATGTCCCGCGAAGAAGCGGTTTCGGGGCCGGCACAAAGGAGTTTTCCGATCGAGCCAACGCGCTGCGACTCGTCTTGGCGGATCTGGTGGCCGGTGCCACGTCATACGAGGAAGTGCACGTGTTGACCTGCGAGGTGGATGACATGTCGCCTGAGTACCTCGCCGCGGCGGCCGATCTCCTCCGCTCTCGGGGTGCGTTGGATGTGATGCTCCAGGCCGTCGTCATGAAGAAGGGAAGGGCAGGTACACGCATCGAGGTGCTGGCGCCTGCCGGCCTCGCGGATGAACTGGAAGCGGGGCTGTTGTCCGAGACCTCGACCATCGGCGTGCGGCATTTAGTGGTGCGCCGCAGGGCCCTGGCGCGAACGCATGCTCGCGTTGCCGTGCTCGGCCACGAAATCGGTGTCAAGGTGGTGGAACTTCCGGACGGCACCCGGCGCGCGAAACCGGAGTTCGAAGACGTACAGAGGGTCGCGCTGGCGACGGGGCGAGCCGCCCGCGATATTCTCCGGCTAGCCTCTATGCAGGCGGAACGCCCGTGACCGGATGGGTGTAGATAGGGACTGAAGGGCGTTCACGAGTGAACAATTTCAGGAGATGCCGAATGTCTGTTTTCCTTCGCCCGGTAGCTCGGGCGCTTGGCCTCATGATCGCCGGTGCCGGCATTGTCGGGGCGCAGGCCCAAAAGGCATGCGAGGTCAACGAAGGTCGTCCGACAGCGGTCGGCAGAGCGACGCTCGCGGTTCAGGTGGCGAGCGGCACGCAGGATCCGGCTGCTGCAACCAGGCAGCTCACCGCCGCCATCAAAGGGTTGACTGACAACGCGGAGCGGATGGACAACCAGGTGGGGCGCAACCTCGTGCTGGGCAAGGCGCTCGTACTCTGGTCCATGCAGCCGAATGTTGAGCTCAATGCAAACCGCGGCAAGCTGGGATATACGACGAATCCCGAAGGTACCATCGATCTTGCTGCCGCTATCGACACGGCGTTCAAGGTGGTGGAGACCGCGAATCCGGAGTGTGTCTCGGAAACGGCGCGTTGGCGTGGCCAGAAGGCATGGGTCACCCTGGTCAACAAGGCCATCGAGCGTCTCAACGCAGAGGACATCGACGCCGCCGAGGCTGCCGCGAATCAAGCGATCACCATGAACCCGTGGGGTCCGTACGGGTACGTTGTGAAGGCGAGCGTCATGCAGAAGCGCCAGCGCCCGTCCGAGGCGTTCGGCCTGTACCGCAAGAGCGTCGAAATGGCTTCTCGCGATACGTCCTACGACGATATCCGGCGCCAGAGCCTGCTCTATCTTGGCAACCTCGCGGCCGACTCGGCGGAGTTCACGGCCGATGCCGCGGCCAAGCGCCCGTACATCGAGATTGCGCAGCAAGCCTACAATGCGATTCTCAAGGACGCGGGAGCCACCGAAGTTCGCGGCAATGCTACGGCGGGTATGTGCCGGGTGGCCATTGCATCGGGCGATACGGCTTCGTTGCGCGTCGTCTACAAGGACCCGCTTGGAGCTCCCGCGGGATTTACCTACGCCGAATTAATGAACGCCGGCGTTTGCATGGCCCGAGCGGAGATGATCCCGGAGGCCACCACACTGTTCCGGGCGGCGCAGGAAAAGAACCCGTATCATCGCGATGCGCTCTCCAACCTGACCATCATGCACCTTCGGAACGACAACTACAACGAGGCAGTGCCCCTGGCCGCACGCCTGGTGACCGTCGAACCGAACAATCAGGAGAACCTGCAGTTGCTGGTGCTGGCGTCCGCGGGAATCGCGAAGCGCGCGCGCGACCCGCGTATGAGTGGGAGTAGCAAGGCGGCGCCGACGAAGACCGGCGCCAAGGCTCCAGCGACGAAGACCAAGGCGGCCCCTCCAGCAGGACCTCGTTTGAGCGTGGCCGTACAGGACTCGCTGTTCAGATATGAGACTGCGTACACGGATTCCGCGGTCAAGGCCAACGAGCGCAAGGACAAGTTGGGCGTGCGCATCGCTTTGACCGATTTTACAGCGACGGAGGAAAAGGCCACAGTGGCCGGTTCCATCACGAACCCAGGAACCGACGAAAAGAAAGTCACTTTGAAGGTCGAGTTCCTGGATCGGGCCGGGAAGCCGGTCAACAGCAAGGACGTCGACGTCGTTGTGCCGGCTGGCCGCAGCGCCCGCTTCAATGCCACGGTGACGCCCGGAAGCAAGGAGATTGTGGCGTTCCGGTACGCACCGGTCCAATAAGCTTTGTAGCGTCCAGAGCGACAAAACGGCCCGCCAAACGGCGGGCCGTTTTGTTTACGGCATTGGATGAGGCGAGCACACCGAAGTCACTCATTTATCTTGATTTCGGTCCCATCATCTCCTAGGTTGCATGAGCATCGCGCCCCGCGGGGGCGCGTACTTTTTTAGAGACCATGGTTCGCGTCAGTCGAGTACACCCGGACAGCATTGCCGCCGAGTTGGGGATGGAGCCCGGCACGGAGCTTCGGTCCGTGAATGGGCGCGAAATCGCCGACTTCCTCGACTGGGAGTTCCTCACCGCCGATGATTCGCTGGTCATCGAGGCGCGATCGCCTGGCGGCGAAGAAGTCATTTACGACGTCGAACGACCGGAGGGCGAGGCGATGGGAGTGGACCTTGAGCCCCCCACCATCCGGCGCTGCGCCAACCGCTGTGAGTTCTGCTTCATCGAAGGGTTGCCGAAAGGGCTCCGGAAGCCTCTGTACATCCGCGACGACGATTATCGCCTGTCGTTCGCGTACGGCAACTTCGCCACGCTCTCCAATCTCAAGGATCGCGACGTTGCCCGCATCCTCGAGTACCGGCTGTCTCCCTTGTATGTCTCGGTCCACGCGACGCCGTGGGAGGCGCGGAAGAAGCTGCTGAACAATCCCCGTGTGCCGAACATCGTCGAGCAGCTCACTCGGCTCACAGCCGGTGGCATCCAGTTTCACGGGCAAATGGTGATCGTCCCTGGACTGAACGACGGCGACGTGCTGGAAGAATCCCTCGCCGACCTCTGGTCCTTCGGCGATAACTGTCTCTCCGTCGCGCTGGTGCCTGTGGGGCTGACCCAGTTCTCGCACTTGTACACGGGCAGATCCATGGATCAGGCCAAGGCGCTCGAGCTCC